>NZ_KI912628.1:3528-19351 GCF_000519345.1 Deinococcus pimensis DSM 21231 | reverse complement strand
AGGTCCGCCACGCGCAGGCCGTCGTCGTCGACGTCGATCTCCAGCACGCGCGCGCCGCGCTCCTCCAGCGCCTGGCGCGCGGCGCGGTACCCGGGGTGCTCCCATCACGACGACGTCGCCGGGACGCAGCTACGGCCCGCGCGGCGAGGTTGAGTCCCTGCAGCGAGCCGTTTGGGACGAGGAGGTCGTCCGCCAGCACCCGCAGGCCACGCGAGCGCGTCACGAAGCCCGCGAGGACCTCCTGCAGCCGTGGCTCCCTGGCGGGATCGCTGTAGTCGTCGGGCGGGGGCGCGGCGGCCTCACGCCAGGCGGCGCGCCACGCGGTGAGGTCGAGTCCCTCCACGGACGGCTGCCCCAGCCGGAACTCCAGCAGGTGCGGCGTGGCCGGGCCGTCGCGGCGCAGCGGCGGGGCGTCGCGCAGCCAGCGTCCCTACGCCCCTCGCGGGGAGGGCAGCGCGGGAGGCGCGGCGACCCCCTCGCGGACCCGGGTGCCGGAGCCGTGTCGCGCCCGGACGTAGCCTTCCGCGTCGAGCTGCGCGTAGGCCTCCACGATGGTGCCGCGCGTCACGCCGAGCGTCGCGGCGAGCGCCCGGGAGGACGGCAGGGCTGTGCCCGGCGCGAGCCGACCCGACTGGATCGCCTCACGCAGCTGCCGCGCGAGCTGACGGGGCAGGGCCTCCGCGCCGCGCGTGAGGTCGAGGGGCAGGTCGAGGTCCGCGCGCGGCGCGAGTGGTCCCCGTGAACGGGGCGGAAGTGGTGCTTTCGATGGGTCCACTGTCTCCCCTAGCCTACTCCCATGAGCGAGCGCCCGAGCTACTACGATCCCGCCGTGACGCCCCTCACCCGCCAGCGTCGCCCCGCCAACCGCCGGGACGACGACTGGGTGCGGGCCTTCCTCGCGCGGGCCACCGTCGCGCACGTCGCGACCCGCTGGGACGACCAGCCCTTCGTGACGCCCACGACCTTCTGGTACGACGCGGAGAGGCACGAGCTCACCTTCCACTCCAACGTCGTGGGCCGCGTGCGCGCCAACAGCGAACGGCACGACGCCGTCTGCGTGGAGGTCAGCGAGTTCGGGCACCTGCTGCCCTCCAACGACGCCATCGAAATGTCCATCCAGTACCGCAGCGTCATGGTCTTCGGACGCGCCCGGCTCCTCACCGATCCCGACGAGGCGAGGCGGGCCCTCACCGGCCTCGTCGGGAAGTACTTCCCGGACCTGCGCGTCGGCGAGGAGATCCGGCCCATCCCGGACGAGCACCTGCGCCTCACCAGCGTGTACGCCGTCGCGGTGGACGCGTGGAGCGGCAAGGAGAACTGGAAGGACGCCGCCGACCAGACCGACGCGTGGCCTCCCCTGCCCCGTCCGGACAGCCGTCCCATTCCGCACCCGGGCGGCACGGTAGACTGAACCGACCACGCCCGGCTCCCACCGAGCCCCGCGCCACACGCCACCCAACCGCGCCCGGCCCGCTCCGCGCCGCCCGACCGCCCCAGGAGGAAAGACATGACCGCCACCCAGTCCAACACCCAGTCCAACTGGCTCGACACCGAGAACCGCCTCGACAGCGGCGTCTACAACAAGCACGCCGTCGTGATGGTGCGCGCCGAGAACGCCACCGTCTGGGACAGCGAGGGCCGCGCGTACATCGACTGCGTCGGCGGCTACGGCGTCGCCAACGTCGGCCACAGCAACCCCGACGTCGTCAAGGCCGTGCAGGAGCAGGCCGCCACCCTCATGGTGATGCCGCAGACCCTCCCCAACGACAAGCGCGCCGAGTTCCTCGAGGAACTCGTCAGCGTCCTGCCCGAAGGCCTGGAGCGCGTCTTCCTGTGCAACAGCGGCACCGAGGCGATGGAGGCCGCGAAGAAGTTCGCGGTGGCCGCCACGGGCCGCAGCAAGTTCATCGCGTTCAAGCGCGGCTTCAGCGGACGCACCCTCGGCGCGCTGAGCCTCACCTGGGAACCCAAGTACCGCGAGCCCTTCATGGGCGTCCTCGACCAGAACGTCAGCTTCGTCACGTACGGCAACGTCGAGGAACTCCGCGCCGCCGTCGACGCCGACACGGCCGCCGTCATCATGGAGCCCGTCCAGGGCGAGGGCGGCGTCCGCCCCGCCGACGTGGAGTTCATCCGCGCCGCGCGCGAGATCACCCGCGAGCAGGGCGCGCTGCTCATCCTCGACGAGATCCAGACGGGCTTCTGCCGCACCGGGAAGATGTTCGCGATGGAGCACGCGGGCGTCGTGCCCGACGGTGTCACCCTCGCCAAGGCCATGGCGGGCGGCGTGCCCATCGGCGCGTTCGCCATGACGCAGGACGTCGCGAACCGCATGCCCAAGGGCGGCCACGGCACCACCTTCGGCGGCAACCCCCTCGCCATGGCCGCCGGCATCGCCGCGATCCGCTTCATGAAGCGCGAGCGTCTCTGGGAGCAGGCCGAGGAGAAGGGCCGCTACTTCATGGACCGTCTGCGCGCCATCCCCAGCTCCAAGATCCGCGAGGTGCGCGGACAGGGTCTGATGATCGGCGTGGAGCTCAAGGAGAAGAGCGCGCCCTACATCACCGCCCTCGAACACGAGGAGGGCGTCCTGACCCTGCAGGCCACGCCGCTCGTCGTGCGCTTCCTCCCGCCCCTCACCATCAGCTACGAGCAGATCGATCAGGTCCTCGCGGCCTTCGAGCGCGTCCTGACCAGCGTCAATCCGCGCGAGGTGCCCGCCGCCGAGGTCCGGGAGGAGAAGCAGACGGAGTAACCCCGGGGCGTCCCCACGGACGCTCAAGGTCGGCTCAAGATCAACGTTCATTTGTCGGGAAACACGAGTGCCGGGGCTTCAAACGCTCCGGCACTCGTGTTCTGCACGGGTGCGCCACGGGAAGCGCCGTGAGAAACGTGTGGCGAAGTTCATATTTACGAGCCGGGAAACACTATCATTCAGACCGATCCAAATTCAGCCCGGGCCACCCTCGCAGAGGGCACGTCCACCCATGGAGACCTGATGAAGAAGTCCCTTCCCATCACCGCCCTCGGCGTCGCCCTCCTCTTCGCGGCCTGCGGACAGCAGACCACCGCCCCGTCCGCGTCCGGCACGAACGACGTCGGCGCGCTCGCCGCCGGCCCCACCTACGCCGTCGGCTTCGTCCGGGGACGCGGCGTCGACCGCAACGCCGTCCGCAACGCCGGCGGGACCATCTCGGACGAACTGCCCGAGATCGACGCGGCCATCGTCCGGCTGCCCGCCAAAGCCGTCGCGGCGCTGCGCAACAACCCCAACGTCGAATTCGTCGAGGAGAACGTCCAGCGCCGCGCGCTCGGCAACCCCAGCGCGCAGAGCGACGCGCCCGGCACCATCCCCGCCGCCACGACCACCGCCGCCACGACCGGCATCGACTGGCAGCCCAGCGGCGAGTACACCTACGGCGACGTCGCCCTCAACGTGCCCCAGATCCAGCAGCAGTACGGCAACACCAGCGCCGGGACCGGCATCGGCACCGCCGTCTGCGTCGGCGACACCGGCATCGACGCCACCCACCCCGAATTCGCCGGGCGACTCAAGGGCTTCAAGAACTTCGTCGCGGAGGCGCGCCGCGACGACCCCTACCAGCTCAACGACGTCGACCATCACGGCACGCACGTCAGCGGCACCATCTTCGCCCAGTACGGCCAGGGCACGGGCGGCAGAACGCTCACGGGCATGGACGCGAACGGCGTCGGCGGCGTCGCGCCCGGCGTGAACCTGTACATGGCCCGCGTCCTCGGCGACGACGGCAGCGGCAGCAGCGCCGAGGTCAGCCGCGGCGTCATGTGGTGCACCAAGCTCCTCAAGAACCAGGGCGGCTACGAGCAGCGCGTCGTCATCTCCCTCTCGCTCGGCTCCACCCAGCCCAGCCGCCTCGAGGCGCGCGCCTTCGCCAAGGCCATCGACGCGGGCGCGCTCGTCGTCGCCGCCGCCGGCAACGACGGCAACAACCTCCCCCACTACCCCTCCGACTACCCCGGCGTCGTCAAGGTCGGCGCGGTCGACAACCACGGCGGGCTCGCGAGCTTCAGCAACTACGGCAAGAACCAGACCCTCGTCGCGCCCGGCGTGAGCGTCCTCTCCACGGTGCCCGTCGGACAGGGCCTCGAGGCCAGCGCGAGCGTCCCGGACGCCGGCACCTACTCCAGCGTCATCGCCGCCGAGTTCGCCCGGGAGGGCGACGTCAGCGGTCAGGTCGTCGCCGCGAACTCCGGCGTGGCCTCCGACACGGGGAACCTCCTGTGCGGCGTCGGCACGGCCAACCCCGCGCTCAAGGGCAAGATCGCGCTCATCAGCCGCGGAAGCTGCAGCTTCGGCGAGAAGATCGACAATGCCGTCCGCAGCGGCGCGCTCGCCGCGATCATCTACAACAACGTCGACGAGGACCTCAACGCCACCCTCGGCAGCCAGAAGACCATCCCCGTCGTCGGCATCAACAAGGCGGACGGCCTGAGGACGCTCGCCGCCGCCCCCACCAACGGCCGCGTCGCGATCGTCCCCGCCGACTACGAGGCCTACAACGGCACCAGCATGGCCACCCCGCACGTCAGCGGCGCCGCCGCGCTCGTCTGGGCCGCCAAGCCGAACCTCACCGCCAGGCAGGTCATCGACCTGCTCACCGCCACCGCCACCGACCTCGGCCCCGCCGGACGCGACGACAAGTTCGGCTACGGCCTCGTCGACCCCCTCAAGGCCATCCAGGCTCAGAAGTAACGCACCAACGCACGTCCACAGGGAAGGCGCCCCGATCGGGGCGCCTTCCCCGTGGTGGGCCCCTCGCTTCTGCCCGGGGCGGTGACGTGTCTCTACAACTTATTTGGCGTCGTACGGACCGGGACGGCCCGGTCCTTCTGCCCGGGGCGGTGACGTGTCTCTACAACTTATTCGGCGTCGTACGGACCGGGACGGCCCGGTCCTTCTGCCTGGGGCGGTGACGTGTCTCTACAATCAGTGGGTGGAAGTACAGATCTTCGGCCTCAAGAAATCCGCCGCCACCCGCGCTGCCGAGCGGTTCTTCAAGGAGCGGCGCGTGAAGATCCACTTCGTGGACCTCGCGCAGCGGCCCATCGCGAAGGGCGAGCTGGGGCGCTTCACGCAGAAGTTCGGCCTCACCGCCCTGCTGGACCTGGAGGGCAAGGCGTACGAGCGGCTCAACCTCGGCTACCTGCGCCTCACGGAGGAGGGCCTCACGCAGCGCGTCATGGACAACCCGGAGGTGCTGCGTCTGCCGCTCGTGCGGATGGGCAAGCACCTGAGCTACGGCGAGGCGCTGGAGGACTGGAAGGCGTGGATGGCCCCATGAGTGCAGAGACGCGCTGACGGCCATGATGTGGGCGCACGGGCGCGTCAGCCTCACGGCATCCACCGCTCATGGAGCGTGCAGGGCGTGAGCGGCGCCTGAGCCGCGCGGGAAGGTCGGATGACGATACGAGTCAGGGGCAGGTCAGTGCCGGGCGTCACCATGACGTCCATGAACAAGCTCCTGCTCCTTCCCCTCGCGCTCCTCGCGAGCGCCGCGTCCGCCCAGAAGGTCAGCGCCCAGAGCATCATCGTGAACCCCACCGAGCCGGACCTGCAGGTCAAGGTCTGGACGGACCGCGACGCGACCGGCGAGAAGACGCCCGGCTACGCCGTCGGTGATCACATCCGCATCTACACCAGCGTCAATCAGGACGCCTACGTGTACCTGTTCAACGTCAACCCGGACGGCAGCATCAACCAGATCCTCCCGAACCGCTTCGCGAACGGCGCGAACTTCGTCAAGGCGAACACCGTCAAGCAGTTCCCCGACGCGAAGGACAAGTTCACCTTCGACATCGTGGGCGCCAACGGGCTCAACAAGGTCCTCGCGCTCGCCAGCAAGACCGAGCTGAACCTCGACCAGATCAGCTCCTTCAAGAGCGGCGAGCCCTTCGCGACCGTCACGGTGCGCGGCGAGCAGAAGCTCGCGCAGGCCCTCAGCATCGTCGTGAAGGAGGTCAGGCAGGACGCCTGGGTGACGGACACCGCCGCGTACCGCACCGTGCAGGGCCGCGCGGGCTTCACGCCCCTGCCCCAGGCCCGCTCGGGCGTGAGGAGCACCTGGAAGGCGACCTTCTCCTCGGACCGCAACCTCAAGCAGGTGAACGAGTTCTACACGGGTCAGCTCGCGCAGCAGGGCTTCGAGGTGAGCACCACCACCACCACGCGTGGCCGCGTCGTGAGCAGGTACGAGACCCAGGACGGCGGCGCCGCCACCCTCACGGTCGTGCAGAGCAAGCCCGGCGCGTACGTCGTGACGGTCGTCCGCGAACTGTAGGTCGAAACGGGTGGAGGGCGCTTCCCGGGCGGGAAGCGCCCTCCTCGCCGTGCGTCACACGTCCGTGGTGACGTTCACCCAGGCGGGTTCCTTCACGAAGCCCATCGCCTCGTTGATGGACAGCATGGGCCGGTTCACGCCGTGGTTCATCGTGCGGACGAAGTGGTGACCGCGCTCGCGCGCGTACGCGGCGGCGGCGAGCTTGAGGGTCTGCGCGACGCCCAGACGGCGCCAGGGGCGGCGCACCGCGGTCAGGCCGGTCTGCACGGTGTGCGGACGGCTGGAGCGCAGCAGCTCCGTCACGCCGACGATCTCCTCTCCGTCGAAGGCGAGGAAGGTCCCGTCCGTGAGGAGGTTCGGGCTGAGCCGGGCGCGGCGCAGCCACAGCTCGAAGGGCCACGGCTCGAAGGGGCGCGCGGCGGGCACGTCGGCGAGCATCTCGACCGTCGCGTCGTAGTGGCGGCGCATGAACGTCTCGTCGCCCGGCGTGTCCGTCAGCGCCCGCAGGGTGATGCCGTGCTCGCGCGAGCGGGCCACGAAGCTCCCGAAGCGCGCGGGGTCGAAGGCGCGCACGTCCAGAACGGAGCCCCACATGCGGTCGAGCTCGCGGAAGCCGTGCCGGAGGTAGAAGGCGAGCAGGGCGTCGTCCTCACGGGCGCCCGCGTCGAGCGTGGAGAAGCCCAGGGCGCGGGTGCGGTCCAGCGCGTGCGCGAGCAGGCGCTCCTCGTGGCCCTGCCCACGCTGCCCGGGCAGCACGCTGAGCCGCACCGAGAGGCGATCCGAGCCGCCCGAGCGGGGCGTGCCGAGGTCGTACGCGGCGACGGGGTCGTCGCCGTCCAGGAGCAGCATGCGCTCGTGGACCTCGCCCGGCGCCCGGCCCTCGCGTTCGAGACGCAGGTCCTCGGCGGTCGTGGGACGGTCGGGCGTCTCGGCGGTGAGCAGGGCGGCGTACGCGGCGTCGTCCTCCGACGAGGCGGGGCGCATGAACACGTTCCTCGTGGAAACGTCGGTGCGGGAATCCTGGTCCATGCATCATGCTGCCGCACGCGTGGAGCGCACACATCGGCACTTCGGCGCATCCTCGGGTGCGCGCGGTACCGTTGGAGCATGACCCGAGACGACGACACCCGCGCGGCGGTGCCCGCGAAACCCACGATGTACTGGGACTACGTGAAGGTGGAGGAGCTCCTCTCGCTGCAGGGCGGCCTCGCCGGGAGCGACGCGGAGCTCTCCAACGACGAGGTGATGTTCATCGTGGTGCATCAGGTGGACGAGCTGTGGTTCAAGCTCGCGCTGCGCGAGCTCGCGAGCGTGCGTGACCTCTTCGCGCGTCCGCGCGTGCCCGAGCAGGCCCTCGCGAGCGCCGCGCGCGGGCTGCGGCGCGTGACGGTGCTCTTCGGGCGGCTCTCCGACCACTTCGAGCTGATGGAGACCCTCACGACGCGTGACTACCTCGCGTTCCGCGACAAGCTCAGCCCCGCCAGCGGCTTCCAGAGCGCCCAGCTGCGCGAGATCGAGCTCGTCCTCGGCCTCGACGACGCGCAGCGCATCCCGCTGGGGCACGAGGGGCACTACGCGCGGGCGCTGCGCCACCCGGACGGCTCCGCGTCGCCCGCGTCCGAACGGGTGGAGGCGCGGCTGCGGGACGCGGGCAGCCTGCGGGACGCGATCGGCGCGTGGCTGTACCGCACGCCCATCCAGGGCAGCACCCCCGACGAGCCCGGCGACGAGGACGTCGTGACGGGCTTCCTGGGGGAGTACCTCGCGGCGATCGAGGCGGAGAGCGCCACCTTCACGGACCTCGGCGTGGCGAGCGCCCTCACGCCCGAGGACGCCGAGCGCCTCCGCGGACGGCACGCGCGGACCGTGGAGAGCGCGCGCGCGTACCTCCATGCCGAGGACGTCCCGGTGGAGGACCGCGCGCGTGCCCGGCGCGTGCGGGCCGCGCTGGTGTTCATCGAGAGCTACCGCGAACTGCCCCTGCTGGCGTGGCCGCGCGAGGTGCTCGACGCGCTCATCGCGATGGAGCAGGCGATGGTGCTGTTCCGCTCCCGGCACGCGCGGATGGTGGAGCGCGTCATCGGGCGCCGGACGGGGACGGGCGGCTCGGCGGGCGTGGACTACCTCGACCAGACGGCCCTGCGTTACCGCGTCTTCGGGGACGTGTGGGCCACGCGGACCCTGCTGCTGCGCGAGGACGCCCTGCCGCCCCTGCGGCGTGCGGACCGCTACGTGGTGACGCCCGAAGCTGACGCGGCGCGTCATGAGCCCGTCTGAGAGGAACAGGTGATTTCTGAGGCGCGGCGTCAGGCGTTCGTCAGTGACGGGAAGCACACTACGGCCATGAACAAGCTCCTGCTTCCCGCCCTGCTCCTCCTCGGTACCGCCTCCGCCGCGCCCCGCGTCAGCGCGCAGAGCATCATCGTGAACCCCACCCAGCCCGACCTGCAGGTCCGCGTCTGGACGGACCGCGACCCCAGCGGCCAGGGCACCCCGAACTACGCCGTCGGCGACCGCATCCGCCTCTACACCAGCGTCAACGACGACGCCTACGTGTACCTGTTCAACGTCAACCCGGACGGCAGCATCGACCAGATCCTCCCGAACCGCTACGCGTCGGGCGCGAACTTCGTCAAGGCGAACACCGTCAAGCAGTTCCCCGCCGCGGGTGACCGCTTCACCTTCGACATCAGCGGCCCCTACGGCGTGAACAAGGTCCTCGCGCTGGCCAGCAAGACGCCGCTGGACCTCAACCAGGTCAGCTCCTTCAAGAGCGGGCAGCCCTTCGCGCAGGTGAACGTGTCGGGCCAGGAGAAGTTCGCGCAGGCGCTGAGCATCGTCGTGAACCCCATCCCGGACGACAACTGGGTCACGGACACCGCGTACTACAACGTCGCGGGCGGCAACGTCGTCCGTCCCCAGCCGCAGCCCCCGGTGGTCGTCACGCCCGCCCCGGCGCCCACGCGTCCCAACCCGATCATCAGCATCGGCATCGACATCACCATCCGTCCCTTCAGCGGCGCGCAGGACGTGCGCACCTACAACACCGAGGGCGGCAGCCGCATCGAGTTCACCGCGAACTCCCGCCTGGAGACGGTCTTCAACTCCTACAACGACCAGCTCGTCAGCCAGGGCTACACCCTGCGCAGCCGCGAGAACCGCGGCGACCGCATCGAGGGCCGTTACGTCAAGGGCCGCCAGCAGGCCACCCTGGAAGTCCGCCAGAACGCCAGCGGCCGCTTCGAGGTCGAGATCAGCAAGTAAGGCACGGCAGGGAAACCGCCAGGCTCCGAGAGGAGACCTGGCGGTCGTTCGTTTCAGGCTAGCTGACCTCGCGTCCTGGCGAGTTCCAGAGCAGTGCGAGGAGAAGTCCCGCACCGCAGATGGGAGCGGCCATGACGGTCAACGACGTCGCCGTGGCGCCGACCGCGACGGAGGAGGTGACGAACTGGCCCGCGACCATCGCGGTGGCCTTCGTTCGGCCGCGCACGTCGCTCGGAGCTTCGTGCGTGATCGCGTTGTCCAGCCACAACCATGGGAACTCGCCCAGGACGGCATAGACGACGAGGAGGCCGAACACGACGCCCACCGTGTGAAGTTCCGCTCCCCGTACGGACAGGACCAGCGTGACGATCGCCAGTCCGGCCGCGCCCAGCCGGGCGAGGTGAAGGGACATCCCGGGCCGTCGCGGACGGATGAGCCGAGCCGCGAGAAACGACCCGAGCCAAGCGCCGAGCGTGGTCGCGAGCGCCGCCGTGGCTGCGGCGCGATCAGGCTGAACGATGGAAATGACGGCGGGTCGCAGCACCTCCGCCATTCCCCACATGAGGTAGCAGATCACCAGGGGAACGAGGCGGCGCGGCCCCAGCACCCACCTCAGGGGAACGAGGTAGCCCGCGCGGTAGGCGTCGAGCAGCCCACGCGCCGTCACCTCACGGTTCACACTCCCTCTGAGCACGTTCATGCCCAGGATGCCCACGAGGGCGTAGGTGAGCGCGTCGAACAGGGCGAAGCCGCCCAGCCCGACCTGGGGCAACGCGAGGCCGACGAGGACGGCGGTGAGCCGCGCCGCGTTGGTCGCGTTCGCCTTGAGCGCGTTGACGCGCTTCCTCTCCTCGGGCTGCGTGACCTCCGAGGTGAGGGCGCGGCTGAAGGCCGCGTCCAGCGTCAGCGTGACGACCGCGCCGACCAGCGAGAGGGCCGACCAGAGCCCGAGCGACGCGCCCGGCGCGCGCGCGAAGGTGAGGTCGAGGGCGACCGCGATTCCGGCCGTGACCGCCGCCATCCACCGCTGCGGCAGACGGTCCGCGAGCGGACCCGCGAGGAGGTTCGCGAGCGCCCTCGGAAGGAACGTCGCGAACTTGGCCTGTGCGGCGGCGGCGACGCCGACCGCGAGGAGCGCTCCTGTTCCGGCGCCCCCACCACGCCGCCCGGCCTCGATCGCCCGGTCCACGACCGAGAAGTCGAGAAGGGCCGTTCCCAGCGCGTTGACGCTGTACAGCCCGACGATCCGGGCCCAGGCGGGCAGGGACGGAAAGCGAGAATGAAAAGTCATGAACTGTCATGCTCCAGAACTCAACACCCTCAGCCTAGGCTGCGCCACCGCCGCCCCGCGTCGAAACCCACCGGACGACGCGCCCCCTCCCTCAGCGGCCGTTCACGGGAGCTTCAGGCGGTCTTGAGATGGTGTGATGCGCTCAAAGCCCTTCGCGGGAGGATTCGTTAGGGTCACGTCATCACCTCAGACCCGACGCCCCCCGGAGGAACCATGAAGCGAGTCCTGACCCTCTCTTCCCTGCTGCTCGTCTGCGCCGCCTCGGCCGCGCCCGGCGCTTGGCGCGGCACCATCACGATGTACGTCCAGGAGTACACGCCGAACTGGCCGGGCGTGAAGAAGGAGAGCCAGCTCAAGGTCTTCCAGAGCATCGCGGACGAGTACCAGAAGAAGTATCCGGGCATGAAGATCAGGTTCAGCACGGTGCCCGTGCCGGACAACGACACGAACATCCGCGTGAAGGCCGCCGCCGGGGAGCTCTTCGACATCTACTGGGCGCAGGCGGCGAGCCTCAACAGCACCCTCCCGAAGAACGTGGCGCTCGACCTCTCGAAGGCCTTCGATCAGCCCAACCCGTACATTCCGGGGAACAAGGCCTGGAAGGACGTGATGAGCCCCAGCGTGCTGGCCGAGAGCCGCGCCCCGAACGGCGCGGTGTACGTCCTGAGCGGTGACGAGGTGGCCTACACGATCTTCTACAACAAGGACCTCTTCAAGAAGGCGGGCCTCACGAAGGCGCCCACGAGCTTCTCGGAGCTCGTCGCCGACTCGAAGAAGCTCAAGGCGGCCGGGATCGCCCCGTTCCACGCGGTGCCCGCCTACCCGTGGTGGAGCACGTACTTCCTGTCGGACCTGTACAGCCGGGACTACGCGAAGCTCGCGGGCTTCGACGGGCAGCCGGGCTTCTCGGCGCTGGACGAGGTCGTCGCGATCCACAAGGGCGTCCTCAGCCCGAAGGACGACCGCTTCATGTCGTGGTGGCCGAAGTTCAAGGAACTGACGGACCTGTGGCCGCGCGACTACCTCACGCTGGACGTCGGCAAGAACTACGACGCGTTCAATCAGGACTTCGTGGGCGGCAAGTCCGCGATGGCCTTCGAGGGCAGTTACTCCGCGCGGACCCTCAAGGACCTCGGCGCGAAGTTCGAGGTGGGCGCGTTCAACTTCCCGAAGCTCACGAAGAACGAGAGTCCACTCGCGACGGGCGCGAACGTCGCGAACGCGTTCGGCGGCACGGGCTCCTTCCAGTTCGCGATCAGCACGCCGCTCGCGAACAAGACGATGCGGGAGAAGGGCAAGCAGGAGGCCGTGCTGGACTGGATGCGCTTCTTCGGCACGCCGCGGAACCTGCAGCGGCTCACGGCGGAGAACGGCAGCTACGCGCCCACGTGGAAGGGCACGACGCCGAAGCTCGCGCTGGACTTCGACAGTTCCGCCATCAAGGCGCAGATCGGGCGTCCGCGCCGCGCCGTGAACGTCGGGAACGCCGCGCCGAACCTCGGGTGGGTGGACATGCAGCGCATCTTCGGGCTGTACCTGTCGGGGAACCTGACGCTGGACGCCGCGAAGAAACAGGTGCAGACCCTGCTCGACCGCGCCGCGGCGGACTACGCCCGCAAGAACCGCGTGGACCTCGCGAAGTACGACTGAGCCGGGCGTCATGACCGTCCCCGTCTCACCCCGACCGCCGACCGACCGCTCCCTCCGGCGGCTGCGTCGGCTGCGGAGCGGCTGGCCCGCGTACCTGTTCCTGCTGCCCGCCCTGCTGCTGGTGGCGTACTTCTCGTACTTCCCGGCGTACCTCGCGGTGACGCGCGCCTTCACGGACTGGGACGGCCTGAACGTGGGCGGCTTCACGGGTCTGGAGAACTTCCGCCGCGCCGTCACGGATCCCGTGATGGGCGAGGCGACGCGCAACATGCTCGTGTGGGTGGCGCTGGGCCTCGTGCTGGCCCTCGTGCCTCCCCTGCTGGTGGCCGAGCTGATCTTCCACCTGCGCGGTCGGCGGCGGCAGTACGCGTACCGGACGCTGTTCGTCGCGCCGATCGTGATTCCGTCGCTGGTGCTGCTGCTGGTGTGGGGCACCTTCTACCGCAGCGACGGCCTGATCAACACGCTGCTCTCGGCGGTGGGTCTGGGCGGGTGGCGGCACGACTGGCTGAGCGATCCCGGCACGGCGCTCTACAGCCTGATCTTCCTGGGCTTCCCGTACGTGGACGCGTTCAGCCTGCTGCTGCTGTACGCGGGCCTGCAGAACATCCCGCAGGACGTGTTCGAGGCGGCGCGGCTCGACGGCGCGACGGGCTGGCGGCGCGTGGCGCGCGTGGACCTGCCGCTGCTGCGCCCTCAGCTGGGCCTGATCGCGCTGCTCTCCGTCATCGGGAACATGCAGTACTTCGTGTCGCCGCTGGTGCTGACGTCGGGCGGGCCGGGCTTCGCGACGACCGTCCCGGCCCTCTTGATGTACACCACCGCGACCCGCTCGGGCGAGTACGGGTACGCGATGGCGGTGGCGGTGCTGCTGATGGTGGCGGTGGCGCTCCTGACGGCCGCGTCCCGGCTGATGAGCCGGAGGGCGTCTTGAGCGCGTCGGGGCTGCCGGGCCGCGTGGCGCCGCGTGCGGCGCGGCGCTCCACGTGGTCCGCGGCGGAGGTGGCGCGGCAGGCCACGCTGCTGCTGCTGGGTCTGCTCGCGCTCTTCCCGATGTACTTCACGCTGATCAACTCCCTGAAGAGCCCCACGCAGTACGCGCGCAACCTGCTGGACCTGCCCGTGCCGCCCCACCCGGAGAACTACGCGTCGGCGTGGGCGCAGATCCAGGGTCCCCTGGTGAATTCGGTGGTGGTGACGCTCGTGAGCGTCCTCGCGACGGTGCTGTTCGCGGCGCTCGCGGCGTACGCGTTCGCGCTGATGGACTTCCCGGGCCGCCACCTGCTGTTCGCGCTGACGTTCGCGCTGCTGCTCGTGCCGGAGTTCCTGACGCTGATCCCGCTGTACGTGCAGGTGCGCTCGCTGCCCGTGCCTGACCCGCTGCTCGCGCTGATCCTGCCGACGGTCGCGATCGGGCAGCCCTTCGCGATCCTGGTGATGCGCGCCGCGTTCGAGCGCGTCCCGCGTGAGCTGCTGGAGGCCGCGCGGATCGACGGGGCGGGGCACGCGGTGCTGCTCGCGCGGGTGGTGCTGCCGGTCACGCTGCCGGTGCTGGTGAGCGTGGCGGTCATCCGGCTCGTGCCGGTCTGGAACGAGTACCTGCTGCCGTCGCTGGTGCTGCCGCCGGACCGGGTGACGCTGCCCGTGGCGCTCGTGACCTTCCAGGGGAGCGGCGCGTCGGGCGCGGGCGCCCCGAACTACGGCGCGCTGATGGCGGCGTACGTGCTGTCGGCGTTGCCGCTGGTGGCGCTGTTCGCGTTCCTGATGCGGTACTACGTGCAGGGCGTCACGTCGGGCGGGGTGAAGGGCTGACCTCGCCGCCCACGTTCGAGTCAGGATGGTGCTCTAGATTGAGAGCGTCATGATTTCCCGTGCCCTGCTCGTCTCGCTCGTCCTGAGCGCCTGCGGCGCCGCGTCGGCCGCGCCCGTCAAGATCACGTTCTGGCACTCCATGGACGGCGTCGCCGATCTCGTGGAGAAGTTCGCGGACGACTTCAACCGCTCGCAGGACCAGTACGAGGTGGTGCCGTCCGTGGTGGGCAACTACCGCGAGGCGGAACCGAAACTGCTCGCGGCGGTGAAGGCCGGGAAGGAACCCGTGATGTTCCAGGCGGAGCTCACGTTCTTCCCGAAGCTCGCGGCGGACGGCCTGCTCGCGAACCTCGACCGCTTCGAGAAGTCCTTCGGGCCGGACTTCGCGCGGGACTTCTACCCGGCGCTCTGGGCGGGCGGCGAGGTGGGCGGCGTGCGCTACGGCCTGCCGTGGAACGTGAGCGTCCCCGTGATGTACTACAACGCGGGCGCGCTGCGCCGCGCGGGCGTGGGCGCCCCGAGGACGCTCGCGGACCTGGAGGCGGCGGCCCGCAAGCTCGGCGGGCGCGGGAAGAAGCCGCTCTTGACGGTCGCGGACGCCTGGACCTTCGAGAGCCTCGTCGCGGCGCAGGGCGGGAGCGTCACGAGGGACGGGAAGCCGAACTTCACGTCCCCGGAGGTGGTCGCCGCGCTGGACCTGCTCGCGCGGATGGTGCAGCAGGGCACGGCGGTGGGCCGCACGCTGGACGAGGCGCCGCGCGCCGCGTTCGACTTCGCGCGCGGGCAGAACAGCCTCGTGTTCGCGAGCGTGGCGAACTGGCCGGACTTCCAGAAGCTCGCGCTGCTGTTCGAGCTGGGCGGCGCGCCGATGCCCTGCGCGCAGAAATGCGCGGTGTCGGTGGGCGGCGCGAACGTGGTGGTCCTGAAGAGCGCGTCGGCGCAGGAGCAGGCGGGCGCGGTGGCGTTCTGGAAGTACCTGATGGAGCCCGCGAACCTGCGCACGTGGGTGGAGCGGACGTTCTACGTGGCGCCGCGCCGCAGCGTGCAGGGGCAGCTCGCGGACTTCTACGCGAAGAACCCGTACCGCGCGGCGGCCTTCGCGCAGCTCGACAGCGCGGTGCCCCGTCCGAAGGAGCCGGGGTACGCGCTGTGGCGCCTCGATCTGGAGGAGGCCATCTCGAAGGCGACGCGGGGCGGGGTGCCCGCGCGGCAGGCGCTGGAGGAGGCGCAGCGAAAGGCCCTGGCGCGCTGAGCGGCGGGGGCCGCCTCAGCGGCCCCGCAGGGTCCCGAGGAGCCGTTCGAGCGGCGTGGGCGGCGCGATGTTCGCCGAGACGAACGCCTCGGCGGCGCTCCACATGCGCGGCGTGCTGGTGTGCCCGAGGTCCGTGTAGACGAGCAGCACGTCGCGGTGACGCAGGGCGGGCAGCCTTCCCAGGGGCCGTTCGCCCGCGCAGCGCCGCCAGGGCTTGTCGGGCGTGGCGGAGGGCTG
>NZ_KI912628.1:3303-3428 GCF_000519345.1 Deinococcus pimensis DSM 21231 | reverse complement strand
GCGCACCGCCGCGATCCAGTAGCCGTCGTCGGTCTGCCGCTGGGCCAGCACGCCCTCCACGCGCGGCAGGTCCGCCGACGGGCGCGGCGCGAACACCTCCTCCTTCGCCGACACGTCCGCGTCCG
>NZ_KI912628.1:3005-3203 GCF_000519345.1 Deinococcus pimensis DSM 21231 | reverse complement strand
CGCCTCGATGACGTCGGGCGTGTCGCGCAGGCCCGCCGTGTCGACGAGCGTGACGGGCACCCCGGCGAGTTCCAGGTCGGCCTCCAGGTAGTCGCGGGTGGTGCCGGGCGTGGCCGTCACGATGGAACGCTCGTAGCCCAGCAGCGCGTTGAGCAGGCTGCTCTTGCCCGCGTTGGGCCGCCCGACGATCGCGAGGCG
>NZ_KI912628.1:0-1090 GCF_000519345.1 Deinococcus pimensis DSM 21231 | reverse complement strand
CAGCAGCCGGGCCGCCTCGCCTGTGGGCTCCGCGCCGCCGAGGGGCGCCCCGTCCTCCTCGCGTGAGGTCAGCAGCGACGACACGCCCAGCGCCACTCCTCCCAGGAACGCGGGCCACGCCAGCGCCGCGACGAACGCCGCCACCTCCTCCGTGCGGTGCACCATTCGCCAGTGGATCAGGATGTTCCACCAGTCGTGCGCGTCCGGATCGTCCCCCAGCAGGGGCAGCGCCCGGTCCCGCGCGTCCGCCGCCCACAGCAGCGTCAGGGCCGCGAGCATGGGCCGCCGCTGCAGCCAGAAGCCCAGCGCGAACCCGAGCGGCGCGAGCACCTGCAGCAGCGACCCGCCGAGCTGCGTGAGCACGGTCACCCCGAAGATGCCGAACAGGCCTTGCCCGAGCTCGTGCGTCACGAAGTCCAGCCAGTACAGCGGCGAGCCCGTCGCGTTCCGGGTCAGGATCAGGACGAGCGCGTAGCCCGTCGCCACGAGCAGTCCGAGCGCCCTCAGGGCCCACGTCATGCCCTCACTGTACGGCTCCCCGCGCGCCGGACGTTCCATTTTCCGCACCGGGGGACGCGCTATGCTGGTCCGCATGGCCCCGAACCTCGACGCGCAAGTCATCGCGATCACGTCCGCCGATCAGGGCTACGGACGCACGCTGTCGCAGGCCCTCGCGCGCGGCGGCGCGAGCGTCGTGCTGATCGGCGGGAACGTCGAGACGCTCTCGCAGCTCGCGTCGCACATCGAGTACGAGGGCGGCACCGCCATCCCCCTCAAGGCGGACGTGGGCGTGCCGCTCGACTGGATCAGCGCGCAGACCCGCGTCCTGGAGATCTTCGGAGCGCTGCACGGCGTCGTGCACCTCGCGGACAAGCGCGCGCACAGCGCCTTCCCGCAGCTCAGCGAGGGCGAGTGGATGGACCTGTTCAACTGCAACGTGAAGTCCACCGTCGGCATCGCGCAGGTGCTGCGCCGCCGCCTGCCGAGCACGTGGCTCACCTTGATCGGCCCGCACCTCGACGAGACGGGCCTGCACGCGCCACCGCAGCGCGGCGCCCTGCGTGGGCTCGCGGAGGCCGCGCACGAGGAG
>NZ_KI912627.1:52354-52797 GCF_000519345.1 Deinococcus pimensis DSM 21231 | reverse complement strand
CGGGGTCGGCACGAAGACGAAGGTCGCGACGCGCGCGGGCCGCGTGGACGGCCTCGGCGCGGACATCGTGAACCACTGCGTCAACGACATCCTCGTGCAGGGCGCGCGGCCCCTGTTCTTCCTCGACTACGTCGCGATGGGCAGGCTCGTCCCGGAGACCGTCGCGGCCTTCGTGACGGGCGCCGCGCGCGCCTGCGAGACGCTCGGCGTGGCCCTGCTCGGCGGGGAGACCGCCGAGATGCCCGGCGTGTACGTCGAGGGTGAACTCGACATCGTGGGCACGGTCGTCGGCGTGGTGGACCGGGAGGCCATCGTGGACGGCTCGCGCCTGGAGGCCGGGGACGTCCTGATCGGGCTGCCCAGCACGGGCCTGCACACCAACGGCTACAGCCTCGCGCGCGCCGCCCTCGACGGCCTGGACCTCCGGGAGGTCCGCGCGGACA
>NZ_KI912627.1:50809-52254 GCF_000519345.1 Deinococcus pimensis DSM 21231 | reverse complement strand
GCTCAGGAACGAGAAGCGCGAGAAGGCCGTCACGGGCCCCGCCGACTCCAGCAGCGCGAGGCCCGGCAGGTCCAGCGCGCGCAGACGCCGCAGCACGTCACGGGGGGAGAGGGACATGTGGGAAATTCTAGCGGTTTCCGGAAACGGATTGTAGGATGGAATTGTCCTTATGTTATACGGCAATAAATTTATGGATAACGATGCTGCGAATGAAAGAGTCATGCGAGAAACCGGGATGGACATGGAGGCTTTGGAAGAGCAAATCAGAGTCTTGACCGATCTAGCAAACAGTCTTCCGAATTATCCTGATCTCGCGAATGCCCCTCGTCAACTCGCTGAGTATCGTGACAGAGTCATTCGGGAGTCCGGAGCAGATGTAGCCGAATAAACACCAACGTATCGGGAATCAGAACTTCCCGATACGTTCCTTTTCATTCGTAGTGCATGTCGCCTTGTCGATCTGCTGTTCTAGTCAATGCGGCGGCAGGAGAGGAGTCCATCAACCAGTCTGGGCAGAAGCTGGCCCGATGTTCGAGTGCCGTCACGCGTCTCTACCCTATGGGGCTTCGCCACGCGGGGCGGCCCGCGCGTTCGGGTGTGGTTCGCCCTCGCGGCTCTGTACTATGGGGACATGGACACCGCCGACGCCAAAGTCATTTCCCTGCTGCTCGTGGACGACCACCCGGTCGTGCGCAAGGGCACCCGCGACCTTCTGGAGGGCGAGAGCGACCTGCGCGTCGTCGGCGAGGCCGAGAGCGGCGAGGAGGCCATCGCCCGCACGCGCGAACTGCGGCCCGACGTCATCCTGATGGACGTCAGCATGCCCGGCATGAACGGCATCGAGGCGACGCGCCGTATCAAGGCGGAGATGCCCGGCGTGGGCGTCCTCGTGCTCACCAGCTACGACGACGACGCGTACGTGTTCGCGCTCCTCGAGGCGGGCGCGGCGGGCTACATCCTCAAGAACGCCACGGAGGACGAGCTGCTCGGCGCGGTCCGCGCGGTCGCGGCGGGCGAGAGCGCGCTGCACCCGGCCATCGCGCGCAAGGTGCTGGAGCGCTTCTCGTCGAACCAGACGCCGTCCCCGGCGGAGGAGATGCTCAGCCCGCGTGAGCTGGAGGTGCTTCGCATCGCCGCGACGGGCCGCACGAACAAGGAGATCGCCCGCGACCTCGACATCTCGCCGCGCACGGTGCAGGTGCACCTCGCGAACATCTTCAGCAAGCTCGGCGTGGGCAGCCGCACGGAGGCCGTGCTGTACGGCATCAAGCGCGGCTGGATCGACGTGACCGCCATCGAGTGACCACGTGACGACCCAGGGCCCGCCCGACCCGTTCGCGCTGCTCCCTCCCGAAGGCTGGGCGGGAGAGCTCGCGCGCGCCTCGGGCGTGGCGGAGTTCGCGGCGGTGCTGTGCCGTCTCGCGGTGGGGCACGCGCGCGCGCAC
>NZ_KI912627.1:50533-50709 GCF_000519345.1 Deinococcus pimensis DSM 21231 | reverse complement strand
GCCCACGCGTCCTCCTCCGCCCACGAGCACAGCCCCAGCGCCAGCGTCAGGTGCGGGATGTACGCCTCGCCGTCGCGCGCGCCCGCTCCACCGGCAGCAGGCGCAGCGACCGCCCGTGAAGCTCGTCGAGCGGCGCGGAACGCTCCAGCTCCAGGAAGATCGTGTGCGGAAAGCGT
>NZ_KI912627.1:48387-50433 GCF_000519345.1 Deinococcus pimensis DSM 21231 | reverse complement strand
GCCCGGACGGCCACGCCACCAGGCTGTACAGCCCCACGCTCACCCCACCCGGTAGCGGCAGGTCGGCGCCCCGCACGCGATGCGCGTCTCCCGCCGCACCGGCACGCCCAGCAGGGACCGGTACAGCTCCAGCTCCGCGCCGCACAGCTCGTCGTAACGGCGCGCCACGTCGAGGTTCGGGCAGTTGCCCTGCTCCAGGTACAGCGCGCCGTCCTCCTCGTAGGCGCGCGCCTCGTAGCCCGCCTCCGACAGGAGCGCCGCGAGCTTCGTGAGGCGCTCCGCCGGGGAGCCCGTCAGACGCGGCGCCCACTCCTGCGCGAGCGCCGCGCGCCGCGCGTCCATCACCCGCATCACCGCGCCCTCCCCGAACAGCGAGTCGATGTGCCGCAGCACGTCCACACACAGGCTCGCGTAGGACTTCGGGAACTGCGCCTCGCCGCGCTCGCTGAGGCGGTACACGAACTGCGGACGCCCCCGCCCGCCGGGACGCTGCGTCTCCGCGACGATCAGCCCCGCCTCCGTGAGGTCGCACAGGTGACGACGCGCCGCCGGGACGCTGATGTCGAGCGCCTCCGCGACGCTCTGCGCGGTCGTGCAGCGGCGGCTCTTCAGGAGCGTCAGCACGCGGGTCTTCGTGCGGTCGGCGGCGGGCGACGGGATCACCGTGGACGTCATGACGGCCTCCGGGGGAGTCATACCATCGGCAGCTCGGCGAGCGCCTGCACGCTCAGCCGGCCCGCGAGGTTCTCCGCGACGCGCAGGAGCGCCACGGACGCCGGGGAATCGGGATGCGACAGCACGCTCGGGGTGCCCGCGTCCGAGTCCGCGCGGACCTCCACGTCCAGCGGCACCTCTCCGAGCACCGGCAGGCCGCCCAGCTTCCTCGCGCCGCCACGCCCGAAGATGTCGTACGTGAGGCCCGTGTCGGGCGCGACGAAGTAGCTCATGTTCTCCACGACGCCCAGCACCGGCACGTTGTTCTTGCGG
Source organism: Deinococcus pimensis DSM 21231 (assembly GCF_000519345.1). Classification (GTDB taxonomy): domain Bacteria; phylum Deinococcota; class Deinococci; order Deinococcales; family Deinococcaceae; genus Deinococcus_A; species Deinococcus_A pimensis. The sequence goes on along the minus strand of NZ_KI912627.1, from coordinate 49,446 downwards.
AACATGTCCACCGCGCGCGCCGCGTCGATGAGGGCCACGTCCTGCGGGGTCGTGACGATCACCGCGCCCGAGAGCGTCACCGTCTGCGACAGCGAGAGCTGCACGTCGCCCGTGCCGGGCGGCAGGTCCACGATGAGGTAGTCCAGCTCGCCCCACGCGGCGTCACGCAGGAACTGCTGCACCGCCGAGTGCAGCATCGGGCCGCGCCACACCAGCGCCTGCCCGGCGGGCATGAGGTTCGCCATCGACAGGAACTTCAGGCCGTGCCGCTCGATGGGCCGCATCTTGCGCTGCTCCGTGGCGGTGACGCGCTCCTCGGAGGCGCCCATCATGTGCGCCTGCGACGGACCGTAGACGTCCGCGTCGAGGAGGCCCACGCGGGCCCCGCTGCGCGCGAGCGCCACGGCCACGTTCGCCGCCACGGACGACTTGCCCACGCCGCCCTTGCCGCTCCCGATCGCCACGACGTGCTTCACGCCCGGCAGGGGAGGCGTCTGCGGCGCCCGCACCTGCGCGCCGAACTCCACGTGCACCGAGCGCACGCCCGGCACGGTCAGGACGGCCGCGCGCACGTCCGCCTCGATGGTGGCCTTCAGGGGACAGGCGGGCGTGGTGAGGTTGACCTTCACGAACGCCTCGTCGGCCTCGAGGTCGGCCCGCTCGATCATCCCGAGCGACACGAGGTCACGGTGCAGCTCCGGATCGTTGACGGTGCGCAGAGCGGCGAGGACGTCCTGGTTAGGCATACGCGCGGAGCGTAGCGCACCCGCGCCAGCGCGGGCAAGGAGACCAGTCACAAAGCACCCTCAAGACTCGCCGGGGCGCATGAGAAGGCTATACTGACCGCGTGAAAGCGTACGGGCCGTACGTGACCTCGCGCGTCCTCGCGGAGGGGGACGTCACCACGCTCCGCGGCGTGGACCGCCTCACCGGCATCCCCGTCGTGGTGCACCTCCTGCCGCGCGCCCTGGACCTGCCCGCCCTCGACCACCCGGCCCTGCTGCCCTACACCGACGCGGGCGCCGAGGGCCCCGTCCCGTACGCCGTGACGGCCCTCCC
>NZ_KI912627.1:41522-48287 GCF_000519345.1 Deinococcus pimensis DSM 21231 | reverse complement strand
CGAGCACGAACGCCAGGGCGAGCGCCGCGAGCAGGGCGAGCCGCGCGAGCGCCCACCGGAGGTTCTCAGTCACCCAGCACCACGACCAGCCCCGTGTGATCCGAGGGGCGCAGGTCGCCGCCCTGGGCGTCCGCGACGATCCTCGCCTCGCGCAGGCGCGGCGCGAGGTCCTCCGAGAGCCACGCGTAATCGATGCGCTTGGCCATGCGGCCCCCCTCGAAGAAGGTGAGGCCCGGCTCAGAGGGGTGCAGGGTCGCCCAGGCGTCCGTGAGGCCCGCCTCCGCGAGGCGGCGCGCGGTCTCGCTGTCCGGGGTCTGGTTGAGGTCGCCGAGCAGGATCACGGGCCCGTCCGCCCAGCTGAGCTGAGGCAGGGCCTCCGTGACGTTGTCGAGCGCCTGCGCCTCCACCCAGGAGAAGTGCGCGCAGTACGCGTGGAGCGGTCCGCCCGGCTCGTCGATGACGACGTGCAGCAGCGCCCGCTTGAACGGGTCCTCGGTGCCCTCCAGGTGCGAGAGCAGGTGCGCGCGGCTCATCAGGACGGGCGAGCGCGTCAGGAAGGCCATGCCCTCCTCGCGGCCGTCCTCGTGACGGGCGGTGGTCTGGTACGTGACGTTCCCGAGCTCCGGCACGAGCCGCGCGAGCTGCGACGCCTGATCGAGGCCGCCCTCGCGGTCGGGGTGCTTCGCGACGGCCTGCAGCGCCACCGCGTCGGGCAGTTCGGCGCGCAGCACCTCCGCGATGAGGCCCTGCCGCGCGCTCCAGTCGCCGTGACGGTCGCCGTAGTAGCCGAGGTTGAGGGTGAGGAGCTTCATGCCCTTTCCTAACAGATCACGCGCGCCGCCCGTCTTTGGCGATGCTTTAGGGCAGCGTCGCGCGTCGTCCCGAACCCTTATGTCGGTTTGACATCTTCATGTCATCTTGACATACTGGGTCGTGGGAACGAACATCATCTCGCGCAAGGCGCTCAACGACTTCGCCGAAACGCATCCGGATGCCAGAGACGCCCTCATCGCATGGTACGCCGTGGTACGCAAGAGCGAATTCGCGAACTTCGCCGAGGTGCAGGCCACATTCGCCACCGCGTCCTGGGTCAATCCTGACTACGTCATCTTCAACATCCGGGGAAACCACTACAGGCTCATCACGCGGGTGAACTTCCAGTTCAAGACCGTCTGGATCAAGCACGTCCTCACCCACGTGGAGTACGACCGCTGGAAACCCTGAGAGCTCACCGTCGACTCCGCATCCGTCCGATCCATCGAAGGGAACCGACATGACGACCCAAACACTCCTGGAGACCTGGACACACCTCGACCGCATCGCTCACGAGTACCTCGCGCCCATCACGAACGACGAGCAGCACGCCCGCGCCCTCGACCTCCTGGGTGAGGTGTGGGCGCAGGTCGGAGCATCCTCCGACCATCCGCTCGGTACGCTCCTCCAGCTGCTGATCGACCACGTCAACGCCTACGAGGACGAGCGTCATCCGGTCCCGGACGCCGTCCCTCACGTCGTCCTGGCCTTCCTGATGGAGCAGCGCGGCGTCGGTCAGTCGGAGGTGGCGCGCGCGACCGGCATCGATCAGGGCAACCTCAGCCGTCTCCTGGCGGGCAGGCGGGAGCTCAACGTCGCGCAGATCCGCGCGCTCAGCGCCTACTTCCACGTGAGTCCCGCCGTGCTCGTCGGCTAGAACCACTCGTCCCGCATCTCCAGCGTGGTGGGGTCGAGGGTCGCGAGGAGCCGGGCGTGCTGCTCCACGCGCGGCGAGTCCCAGGTGAAGAAGTAGCGGCAGGTCTGGAGCTTGCCCCGGTAGAAGTCCGCGTCCGCGCCCGCCCCGGCGTGCAGGGCGCGCGCCGCGACGGTCGCCTGCCGCAGCCACGTCCACGCGATCACGAGGGTGCCCGTCAGGTCGAGGTACGCGCTGGCGTTCGCCAGGAGACGGTCCGGGCCCACCTCGGGCGCGCGGGCCAGCAGGCCTCGCGTGGTGCTCTCCAGCAGGTCCGTGAGGCGGCGCAGCTCCTGCCCCCACGCGGCGGGCGACCAGCCCTCCACGTCCGGAGCGGCCCCCGCGTCGTCCGCCGCCGCGCGCAGCTCGCGCAGCAGGAGCCCCAGGGCCGCTCCACCGCGCAGGCTCACCTTGCGGCCCAGCAGGTCGAGCGCTTGGATGCCGTTGGTGCCCTCGTGGATGGGGTTGAGGCGGTTGTCGCGGTAGTACTGCTCCACGGGGTACTCGCGGGTGTAGCCGTACCCGCCGAGGATCTGGATGGCCTGCTCGTTCGCCTTCAGGCCGTACTCGCTCGGCCAGGCCTTCATGACGGGCGTGAGCACGTCGAGCAGCAGGCCCGCCTCCTCGCGCCGCGCGGCGTCCGGGTGGGTGCGCTGATCGTCGAGCAGGTGGGCGCAGTACAGGCCCAGCGCGAAGGAGCCCTCCGCGTACGCCTTCTGCATCAGCAGCATGCGCCGCACGTCCGCGTGCCCGATGATCGCGTGCTGCTCCGCGTGCGGGTCCTTCGCGCCCGTCGGGCGGCCCTGCGCGCGCGTGCGGGCGTAGTCGAGGGAGTACAGGTAGCCCGCGTACGCCAGCATCGCCGCGCCCATCCCCACGCCGATGCGCGCCTCGTTCATCATGTGGAACATGTACGAGAGGCCCTGGTGCGGCTCCCCGACGAGCTCGCCGACGCAGCGGCCCTCGTCGCCGAAGTTGAGGATCGTGCTGGTCGTGCCGCGGTAGCCCATCTTGTGCAGCAGCCCGCCGAGCCGCACGTCGTTGTGCTCCCCGAGCGTGCCGTCGCCCTCGACGCGGTAGCGCGGCACGACGAACAGGCTGATGCCGCGCGTGCCCCTCGGCGCGTCCTTGATGCGCGCCAGCACGAGGTGCACGATGTTCTCGCTCAGCTCGTGCTCCCCGCCGGAGATCCACATCTTCGTGCCCGTGATGAGGTACGTGCCGTCGTCCCTGGGCGTCGCGGTCGTGAGGATGTCCGCGAGACTGCTGCCCGCCTGCGGCTCGGAGAGCGCCATCGTCCCGAAGAAACGGCCCGACAGCAGGTGCGGCAGGTAGCGGCGCTTCTGGTCCTCGGTGCCGAACGCCGCGAGGAGGTTCGCGTTCCCGATCGTCAGGAACGGGTACGCCGTCGTGGCGATGTTCGCCGCCTGGAAGGCCGCGTGCGCCGCCTGCGTCACCACCGCCGGGAGTTGCAGCCCGCCCAGTTCGTACGCGTGGTGCGCGCTGAAGAAGCCCGCCTCGCGGAACGCGTCGAGCGCGCGGCCCACCTCCGGGACGATCCGCACCTTCCCGTCCACGACGTGCGGCTCGTTCAGGTCCGCCTCGCGGTTGTGCGGCGCGAAGTACCGCTCCGCGAGATTGAAGGCGAGGTCGAGCGTGGCGTCGAAGGTGTCACGGGAGTGGTCGGCGTAGACCTCGCGCGAGGTGAGCTCGTCCGCGCGGAGCACCTCGTAGAGCTGGAAGGCCACGTCACGACGATCGAGGAAGGCAGGCATGTGAAGCTCCTTGTCACGGAAGAGGAGGAGTAGCTATTATTGTAGCTACGGAGGGCGGATGCGGTTCGATTGGGATCATCATAATGTCGGACATATCGCCGCTCACAAGGTCGAACCCGAGGAGGCCGAGGAAGCCGCCACGGACCCTGCGGGGCTTCCCTTCGAGGCGCACAGGGGTCCGAAAGGGCAACGACGGTTCGGTATCCTGGGAGCGACGGAGTTCGGGCGTGTCCTCGTCGTGATCCTCGAACCGAGAGGCGAGCGCGTCCGCGTCTGTACCGCTCGGCCTGCCACGAAGTCCGAACGTACACTCTACGAAACGCAGGAGGACTGACCATGCCCAAGTCGCCGAAGAAGCTCGCCTCCCGTCAGACGCCCACACCCGAGATGACCGACACCGAGGCCGCCGAGTACTGGGCCACCCACGAGGTGGACGCCTCGCTCGTGGAGGCCGGACGACACGATCCCGAAGTACAGGCGTTCGCCCAGCGGCTCGCCCCGCGCTCGGGCCCACGAACACCCCGGACGGCCAAGGGTGTGAAGCCCACCAGCATACGGCTCGACGCCGATCTGGAGGAACGTCTGCGGGTCGTGGCGGCCCGCAAGCAGATCCCGTACCAGACGATGCTCAAGGACTTCGTGCGGGAGCGACTCTACGAGGAGGAGAAGCGCCTCAAGATCGTGTGAATCCTAGCCGCCGATCTCGAAGAGGCCCGCCGCGCCCATCCCGCCGCCCACGCACATCGTCACGACGGCGTGGCGCTCGCCGCGCCGGGCGGCCTCCAGCAGGGCGTGCCCGGTGAGGCGCGCGCCGCTCATGCCGTAGGGGTGCCCCACGGCGATGGCGCCGCCGTCCACGTTGAGGCGGTCGTTCGGGATGCCGAGGCGGTCGCGGCAGTACAGCACCTGCACCGCGAAGGCCTCGTTGAGCTCCCACAGTCCGATGTCGCCCACGGTGAGGCCGTGCCGTTCGAGGAGCCTCGGCACGGCGAACACGGGGCCGATGCCCATCTCGTCGGGTTCGCAGCCCGCCACGGCGAAACCCCGGAAGGTCCCGAGGGGCGTGAGGCCGCGCGCGCGGGCGGTGTCGGCGCTCATCATCACGACGGCGCTCGCCCCGTCGGAGAGCTGGCTGGCGTTGCCCGCCGTGACGAAGCCGCCCTCGTTGACGGTGCGCAGCCCCGCGAGGCCCTCCAGGGTGGTGTCGGCGCGCACGCCCTCGTCCTGCGAGAGGGTCACCTCCTGCTCGCTGACCTCCCCGGTCGCCTTGTCCTGCACGAGCTTGCGGACGGTCATCGGCACGACCTCGCCCTCGAAGCGGCCCTCGGCCCAGGCGCGGGCGGTGCGGGCCTGACTCTGGTGGCCGTACCCGTCCTGCGCTTCACGGGAGATGCCGTAGCGCCGCGCGACCTGCTCGGCGGTGCGGATCATGCTCCAGTACAGCTCGGGCTTGTGCTCCACGATCCAGTCGTTGAGGACGCGGTGCTTGTTCATGTGCTCGTTCTGCACGAGGCTGATGCTCTCCAGACCGCCCGCGACGAGGACGTCCGCGTCCCCGGCCATGATGCTCTGCGCGGCCATCGCGATGGTCTGCAGGCCCGACGAGCAGAAGCGGTTCACGGTCGCGCCGGGCACCGTGACGGGCAGGCCCGCGCGGATCGCGACCTGCCGCGCGACGTTCTGCCCGGTGGCGCCCTCGGGGTTCGCGACGCCCATCAGGACGTCCTCCACCTCCTCCGGGCGGACGCCCGCGCGCCGCAGGGCGTGCGTGACGGCGTGCGCGCCGAGGTCGGCGCCGTGCGTGTTGCTGAACGCGCCCCGGTAGGCCTTGCCGATGGGGGTGCGGGCGGTGGAGACGATGACGGCTTCTCGCATGAGGCTCCTTCGGAGCAGCGATCGGCATTCGGCGATCGGCTGCCGGTGGGAAAAGGGGGTGGGGGAGAACGGGTGGGAAGGAAAGGCGCGCGGGAAGACCGAGACTGACGGCTGACCGCTGACGGCTTCCCTTCTACTGACGGCTGACCGCTGACCGCTGACCGCTCCATCCCGTGAAGGTGCCGCCCTGGGCCGCGAGGCGTTCGAGCAGGGGCGCCGGGCGCCACGTCTCGCCGAGCCGCTCGTGGAACGCGCGCACGTCCGCGAGGACCGCCGGGAGCCCCACGAGGTCCGCGTGGAACATCGGCCCGCCGAGGTGCGCGGGGAAGCCGTAGCCGTACACGTAGATCACGTCGATGTCGCCGGAACGCTGCGCGATTCCCTCCTCCAGGATGCGCGCGCCCTCGTTCACGAGCTGGTACACGAGCCGCTTGGTGATCTCCTCGCGCGTGATCTCACGCGGGGCGAGGCCCTTCTCGCGGCGGTACGTCCCGATGAGCTCGTCCACGGCGGGGTCCGGCTCGGGCGTGCGGCCGCCGGCGTACGAGTACACGCCCGCGCCGCTCTTCTGGCCCTTGCGGCCCGCCTCCACGAGGCGGTCCATGAAGGTGTCGCTGCGCTCCATGCCCGCCTCCCGCGCGAGGCGCTGACGGATCGCGTAGCCGATGTCGAGGCCCGCCATGTCGCTCATCTCGAAGGGTCCCATGGGCAGCCCGAGGGCGTGCATGGCGTCGTCCACGTCGCGGGGGCTGGCGCCCTCCTCCACGAGGGCCTGCGCCTCGCGGCCGTACTGGTTGATCATGCGGTTCCCGACGAAGCCGTCGCACACGCCCACCACCACGCCGACCTTGCGCAGTGTCCGCGCGAGCGCCACGCTCGTCACGAGCGCCTCGTCGGACACGCGGGCGGGCCGCACGATCTCCAGCAGCCTCATCACGTTCGCGGGGCTGAAGAAGTGCATGCCCAGCACCCGCGAGGGGTCCCTCGTCGCCGCCGCGATCTCGTTCACGTCGAGGGTGCTGGTGTTCGTCGCGAGGATCGCGTCCTCGCGCGTCACCTCGTCGAGCCTCCGGAAGACGTCCTTCTTGACGGTCATGTCCTCGAAGACCGCCTCGATGACGTAGTCGGCGTCCCCGAGGTCCGCGAGGTCGAGGGTGCCCGTGACGAGCTTCAGGCGCTCCTCCACCTGCTCCTGCGTGAGGCGGCCCTTGCGCGCGGTGTTCTCGTAGTTGCGGCGGATGGTGGCGAGGCCGCGCGCGAGGTTCTCCTCGCTCGCCTCGTAGACCGTGACGGGAATCCCGGCGTTCGCGAAGTTCATGGCGATGCCGCCGCCCATCGTGCCCGCGCCCAGCACGGCGGCGCGGCGCACCTCGCGCGGCCTCACGGCGC
>NZ_KI912627.1:41185-41422 GCF_000519345.1 Deinococcus pimensis DSM 21231 | reverse complement strand
GTGGGAACAGGAACAGAGACGCTAGGAAGGAAGAGGCCCGGACGGGCGGACCGCTCCGCCCGTGGGAACAGGAACAGAGACGCTAGGAAGGAAGAGGCCCGGACGGGAGAGAGGGATGGTCACGAGACCGTCCCTCTCTCCCGTCGTGGACGGAATCCTCTTTGAATGACTCATCTTCTGAGAAATATGTAAGACAGGTGTAAGAAGTCTTAACTATCATGAATCCAGACACGGCAT
>NZ_KI912627.1:40342-41085 GCF_000519345.1 Deinococcus pimensis DSM 21231 | reverse complement strand
CTCGTGCCGCTTGTCGCGCAGGATGGGGAAGAGCGCGTACGTGTCCTCCAGGCCGCCCGTGACGGCGCGGCGGTCGCGCCGCAGCGTGTACGCCCCGAGGATGAGGTTCTTCTCCACGCTGAGCTCCGGGAAGAGCAGACGGCCCTCCGGGCACTGCGCGACGCCGCGCCGGATGACCTCCTGCGGGGCGCGGCCCGTGAGGTCGTGCCCCTCGAAGCGCACGCTGCCGCTCGCGGGACGCTCCAGCCCGCTGATCGCGCGGAACAGGGTGCTCTTGCCCGCGCCGTTCGCGCCGAGCAGCACCACCACCTCGCCCGGCGCGACGTCGAGGTCCACGTTCCGCAGCGCGTCGAAGGCGCCGTAGCGCACGCCCAGCCCGCGCACCTCAAGCATGCGCGGCGCTCCCCTCGCTGCGGCCCAGGTAGGCCTCCACGACGGCGTCGTCGCGGGCGATCTCGGCGGGCGTGCCCTCCGCGATCTTGCGGCCGTGGTGCAGCACCATGATGTGGTCGCTGAGGTTCATGATCATCGACATCTTGTGCTCGATGAGGCAGACCGTCACACCGTGATCCACGACGCGGCGGATCAGGGTGGTGAGGCCCGACGTCTCCTCCGGGTTGATCCCGGCGGCGGGCTCGTCGAGCAGCAGCAGTTTCGGGTCCGTGGCGAGCGCGAGCGCGATGCTCACGCGTTTCTGCGTCTCCTGCGGGAGCGCCGCGACGGGCCGGGGATCGCGGGCGGGC
>NZ_KI912627.1:39703-40242 GCF_000519345.1 Deinococcus pimensis DSM 21231 | reverse complement strand
CGCCCGCCACGAAGCTGCGGCCCGCCCCAATGATCACGAAGGCCGTGGCGGAGGGATCGTCGTTGCCCCGCGCGAGGCCCGCCAGGACGCCCTCGGGCACGCCGGTCGTCACGACGTTCACGGGCGGGTTGTCGATCGTCAGGACCGCCACCGGGCCCTGCTGGGAGTACTTCACGAGTTCCGGCATGCTTCCTCCTCGCGCGAGGCCGAGCGCGTCGGCCCGCGTGGTCGTGTCGTGGTGTCCACCCTCTTATACGCCTGTTGCCGTGCGCGCGAAAGGGGCCGCGCCCACGGCGCGGCCCCCTCGTGCCCCGACCTCAGACTCCGATGTAGGCCGCGCGCACCGCGTCGTCGCCCATCAGCTCGTCGCGGGTGCCGCGCAGGGTCAGCGAGCCGTTCTCCAGCACGTAGCCGCGGTGCGCGACCGAGAGCGCCGCGAAGGCGTTCTGCTCCGCGAGCAGCACGCCCGTCCCGCGCGACGCCACCTCGCGCGCCACGTCCAGCACCTGCCGCACCACCAGGGGCGCGAGGCCCAGGCT
>NZ_KI912627.1:30164-39603 GCF_000519345.1 Deinococcus pimensis DSM 21231 | reverse complement strand
GGCGGGCGCGGGCGCCACGCGCGGACGCCGCGCGGTCAGGCGCGCCCACAGCCCCATCAGCCCGTGCGGCGCGAACAGCACCAGCAGCACGAGCAGCGGTCCGAAGATCACGAGCTGGTAATCCTGGAAGGCCTGCAGCGCCTGCGACACGACCATCACCAGCAGCGCGCCCACCACGGGTCCCGCGAGCGTGCCCACGCCACCCACGATGACGTAGAGCAGCAGCGTGAAGGTCGTGTTGACGCCCGTCACGGCGTACCCGAGGTAGCCGAGGTAGCCCGCGTACAGCCCGCCCGCAAGACCCGCGAGGGCGGTGGAGAGCATCAGCGCGCGCATCTTGTGCGCGAAGGTGTTCACGCCGCTGGCCCGCGCGAGGTCCTCGTTGCTGCGCACCGCCACGAAGGAGCGCCCCACGCCCACGCGCGTCACGGCCCGCACGACGTACAGCGTCACGACGAGCGCGAGCAGCGCGAGGTAGTAGAAGTTCGCGGCCTTCGTGAAGTCCACCCCGAGGAGCTTCCCGGGGGGCGGCACGCCGTTGAGGCCGTCACGCCCGCCCGTGAGCGCGTCCCAGCGCCCGATGACGCTCGTGACGATCACCCCGACGGCCAGCGTGAAGATCGCGAAGGCGTCGCCGCGAGTGCGGAACGCGACGAGGCCCAGCAGGGCGCCCGCGACGGACGCGAGCACCACCGCGGCGGGCACCGCCGCCCAGAAGGACCAGCCGGACTTGAGCATCAGGATGCCCGTCCCGTACGCGCCGATCCCGAAGAAGGCCGCGTGCGCGAGCGACAGCAGGCCCGTGTAGCCCAGCAGGACGTTCAGGCCGCTCGCCGCGATCGCCCAGATGAAGCTCGTGATGAGCACGTCGAGGTAGTAGCGGTTCGTGGAGAGCTGCGGGAACAGCAGCGCGAGCGCGAGCCCCAGGGCCGCCAGGGTCCAGCCCGGGGAGGGCGCGCGCGTCACGCGGTCCTCCCCAGCAGCCCGTTGGGGCGCAGCGCCAGCACGACCACGAGCAGCGCGAACCCGATCACGTCCGCGAAGTCCGCGCTGAGGTACGTCGTCGCGAAGGTCTCGGCGAGCGCGAGCAGGAACCCGCCGAGGATCGCGCCGGGCACGCTGCCCATCCCGCCGAGGATGATGATCGCGAAGACCTTGAGGTTGATCACGTCGCCCATGGTGGGCGACACGAGGTTGATGGGCGCCACGAGCGCCGCCGCGACCGCCGCGAGCGCGGCCGAGATCGCGAAGGTCATCATGCTCACGCGGTCCGTGTCGATCCCGACGAGCCGCGCGCCCGCGCGGTTCTGCGCCATCGCCTCGATCGTCGCGCCCGTCACGGTGCGCTTGAGGAACCAGAACAGGCCGCCCATCACCACGAGCGCCGCGACGATCACGAGCAGGCGCTGCTGCGTCACGGTCGCGCCGAGGACGCCGACCACGCCCCCGTAGGGACTGGGCATCACGCGGAACTGCGCGCCGAACACGAGCTGCGCGAGCGCCTGCAGGAAGAACAGCACGCCGATCGCGGCGATCATCGCCTGCACCTGCGGCTGACCGCGCAGCGGGTGGAACACCAGCCGTTCGAGCAGCACCCCGACGAGCGCGAGCGTGGCCGCCGCGAGCGCGAGCGCCACGAGGTACGGCAAGCCCACGGCCGTGAGCAGCACGTACGTGACGTACGCGCCCGCCATGTACAGCGCGCCGTGCGCGAAGTTCGGGACGCGCAGCACGCCGTACACGAGCGTGAGCCCGAGCGCGACGAGGCTGTACACGCTCCCGAGCGCGATCCCGTTGACGAGCTGCTGCAGGAACAGCGTCACGTCGTCTCCCGGGCGCTCAGCGTCCGACCTGCTGCAGGCGGCCGCTTCTGTACATGCCCATGATGAGCTGCCCCTCGAGGTGCCCGCGCTCGTCCACGCCGCTGACGTTCACGAGCTTGCGCTGCGGCGGGAGCTCCTTGGCGGCCTGCGGGATCTTCGCGCGGATCGCGTCGACGTCCGTGACGCTCCCGGCGAGCTCCATCGCGCGCGCCACGATGTACACGCCCATGTAGTTCAGCGCGGCCTCGGCGGTGGGGACCTGCTTGTAGATCGCCTGGTACGCCCGCGTGAAGCGCTGCGCGCCCGGCGCGCGGTAGTCGCGCAGGGGCATGACGCCGATGGCGCCCTCCAGCATGCTGGTCGGCACGATCTGGTCCATCTGCTCGAACTTCGCCTGGTCCATCACCATGAAGCCGCCCTTGAAGCCCTGCTCGCGCGCGGCCTTCACGACGAGCGCGGTGGGCTGCGACGGCCCGCCGATGAACAGCACGTCCGGCTTCTCCGCGAGGGCCTTCGTGACGGCGGCGGTGTAGTCGACGGTGGTGTTGTAGTCCACGCCGTTGTTCGCGAGGACCGTGCCGCCCTGCCGCTTCCACTCGGCGCTGATGGCCTCCGTCCAGGCCTTGCCGTACGCGCTGGTCGTGCCGATCAGCCCGAGCCGCTTGCCGTAGGCCTTCATGCTGTTGCTCGCGAAGGGCTTGAGGTACAGGTCGTAGGTGGGCGGCAGCATGAACGTGAGCTTGTTGCCCGCCTCCAGGATCTTCGGTTCGCTGGAGTACGCGACGAGCAGGAACGACGGGTCGCGCTGGTTGAAGCCCTGCACCGTCTGGATGCCGCCGGAGTGCGGCACGAAGATGACCGGCGTGTTGTTCTGCGACAGCAGGCGCCGCACGTTCGTGGCGGTCTCGTTCGGGAGGTACTTGTCGTCGAGGGAGACGAGGTTGAGCTTCACCTTCCTGCCCCCCACGGTGATGCCGCCCGCCTTGTTGATCTCGTCGATGGCCATGTCGAGGCCCGTCTGGACGTCCTTGCCGTAGAAGGCCGCGCCGCCCGAGAGGGGTCCGCTGTAGCCGATGTTCACGCTGCTCTGCGCCTGGGCGGCCCCGAGCGTCAGGGCGCCCGAGACGAGAAGTCCTGCCAGCATCCGCGTCGTCTTCACGATCTCCTCCTTGCGAGGCGGCGACGAGCGGCGTGGCCGCTCGTTCGCCTGGACGGAACGTCATGCCCGGACGCGCGGGGCACGCCGGGACGCTGCATATGAGGTGGCTGTGACGGAATCGTGACACACGCGCTTCGTGAAGTCAACGCGAAGACCTACAGACTTCGCCGCCCCTCCTCACGGTTCGCCTATACTGACGTCAACCTCAATTTGCTTCCGTCCGCCGTCACGTCCGCGTGCGGCCACGCCGCCCGCCCCCCTGCACGAGAGGAGCGTCATGACCGTCACCGCCGGTGATCCGTCCCAGCCCGCGACCTACTGGCCGCGCGGCCTGTCCCGCAGCGTGGCCGTGCCCCGCACGAGCCTGCACCACAACCTGGAGGTGAGCGCCGCGCGCTACCCGGACAAGGTGGCGCAGTGGTTCTACGGGCGGGAGGTGACCTACTCGGAGCTTCTCGACGAGACCGCGCGCCTCGCGGGGTACCTGCGCCGTCACGGCGTGGGGCGCGGCGACCGCGTGCTGGTGTGGCTGCAGAACAGCCCGCAGTTCGCGGTGGCCTGCCACGCCGTGTGGCGCGCGGGCGCGGTGGTGGTGCCGCTGAGCCCCATGCTGCTGCCGCAGGAACTGCAGTTCTTCCTGCACGACGCGGGCATCCGCGTGGGCGTGGTGGGCGCGGAGCTCTACCCGAAGGCGCGCGCGGCGGGCCTCTCGCACGCGGTGGTCGCGAGCCTCGGGGCGGGCGTGACGAACTCGCCCGTGCCCGTCCCGGAGTTCTTCGCGCTGCCCGAAACGGCGGAGGGGACGGACGTGACGTGGACGCAGGCCCTGGCGGGGGAGCCGGGCGGCGTGGTGCCCGTGACGAGCTCGGACCTCGCGCTGCTGCCGTACACGAGCGGCACGACGGGCCGTCCGAAGGGCGTGATGCACACGCACGGCAGCGTTCAGGCGAACGTGATGTCGGCGGGCGCCTGGGTGGCCGCGACGAACGAGGACGTGCTGCTCGCGACGCTGCCGTTCTTCCACGTGACGGGCTTCGTGAACAGCCTGCTCGCGGCGATCTTCGGGGGTTCGCAGTGCGTGATCATGACGAGGTGGGACCGCGCGGTCGCCACGACCCTCATCCGTGAGCGGCGCTGCACCCTCTGGACGAACACCGCGACGATGGTGGTGGACCTCCTCGCGAACCCGGACCTGCGCGCCCAGGACCTCGCGAGCCTGCGCGACGTGACGGGCGGCGGGGCGTCCCTGCCGGAGGCGGTGGGGCGCCGTTTCGAGGAGCTCACCGGCATCCGCTTCATCGAGGGGTACGGCCTGACGGAGACGATGGCGCAGACGCACACGAACCCGGCGGACCGTCCGAAGCTGCAGTGCCTCGGCATCCCGACGTTCAACACGCTGGCGCGGGTGGTGGACGTGGAGACGCTGGAGGAGGTCGCGCCGGGCGAGGTGGGGGAGATCGTGGTGAGCGGCCCGCAGGTGATGGCGGGCTACTGGAACAACGACGAGGCGACCCGTGAGGCCTTCGTGGAGCTCGGCGGGCGGCGCTTCTTCCGCACGGGCGATCTGGGCCGCGTGGACGAGGAGGGGTATTTCTTCTTCGTGGACCGCCTCAAGCGGATGATCAACGCGGCGGGCATGAAGGTGTGGCCCGCCGAGGTGGAGGCGGCGCTGTACCGCCACCCGGCGGTGCTGGAGGCCTGCGTGATCTCCGTGCCGGACGAACGGACGGGCGAGCGCGTCCGCGCGCTCGTGGTGCGCCGCGCGGGGCACGAGGGCGCGACGGAGGAGGACATCACGTCCTGGGCGCGCGAGCAGATGGCGGCGTACAAGGTGCCGCGCGAGGTGGAGTTCGTGGAGTCCCTCCCGAAGGGCCCGACGGGGAAGGTGAACTGGCGGGCTCTTCAGGAACAGAGACGCTAGGAAGGAAGAGGCCCGGACGGGCGGACCGCTCCGCCCGTGGGAACAGGAACAGAGACGCTAGGAAGGAAGAGGCCCGGACGGGAGAGAGGGATGGTCACGAGACCGTCCCTCTCTCCCGTCGTGGACGGAATCCTCTTTGAATGACTCATCTTCTGAGAAATATGTAAGACAGGTGTAAGAAGTCTTAACTATCATGAATCCAGACACGGCATGTGTCCTATCCCACATCAAAGGGAGGCTGAGATCTCTGTCCCAGTACACGGTCACCTCAGGACAGAGGGAGCCAATGGTGAGCCCGCCCCGACGGAGTTCCCTATGCGTCGTCCCATCCTGCCTCTGGCCATCACCCTCGCCCTCGCCCTCGCCGCCTGCGGTACCACCCCGACGCCCGCCGACGCCTCCGCGCCCGTCGTGGGCACCCTGACGACCGTCATCACGAACGGCACCGACGTCAAGGTCGAGATTCCCGCCACCGACGCGGTCGGCGTCACCAGGATCTCCTACCGCCTCACGAAGGACGGCGTCCCCGGTCAGTGGGTCAGCGTTCCCGTCGAGGGCCAGGGCTCCTACTCCGTGATGTTCGGCAGCCTCGCCCCCGGCGAGTACAAGGTCGAGATCGTCGCCTACGACGCGGCGGGCAACGCCTCCGCGACCACCGTCAAGACCTTCACCATCGACGCGCCGGTCACCCCCCCGCCCGCCGACACCACCGCGCCCTCCCTCACGGTGCCCGCCGACCTGCTCACCAAGGAGGCGAGCGTCAGCCTGACCGTCACCGCGACCGACGAGAGCGGCATCGACGCCGTCACGTACACCGTCGCGAAGGACGAGGGCGCCGCCGGCAACCCGATGGCCGCCACCGCCACCGACGCGGGCTACAGCGTCGACCTCGCGGACCTCACGGACGGCGTGTACACCGTCAGCGTGACCGCCACCGACAAGAAGGGCAACGCCAGCACCGCCAGGACCGTCAAGGTCACGGTGGACCGCACCGCGCCCGCGCTCACGAGCGAGAACGTCACCGTCACGCCCAGCGCCGACGGCACGGCCAGCGTCGCCGTCACGGGTGAGGGCAGCGTGCAGTACAGCACCGACGGTACGACCTTCATGCCCGCCGCGACCTCTCCCTTCACCCTGCCCGTCAGCGGTACCTACCAGCCCGGCAACTACTCCGTCTGGGTCAAGGTCGTCGACGCCGCCGGCAACGAGTCCGCGCCGGTCGAGGTGAAGTTCACGATCCCCACGGCTCCCGACACCACCAAGCCCACCGTGCAGACGCCGAAGGAAACCGTCTCCCAGGAATGGGACGCCGTCGCGGGCGGCTTCCCCGTCAGCGCGACCGTCGCCTTCGACGACAACGTCGGCGTGACGAGCGTCACCGCCACCCTGAACGGCAACGCCGTCGCGGCGGACAAGATCGTCACGGCCCAGGACGGCAAGAGCGCCGCCCTCGACCTCGGCACCCTCACGAGCGGCAAATACACGCTCGTCGTCACGGTCGCCGACGCCGGGAACAACAGCGCGAGCACCGACTCCTACGGCTTCACCGTCGCCGACACCACCAAGCCCGCCGTGACGTCGCTCGTCGCTTCGTCGGCCACGGTCGTGACCGGCAAGATGGTCACGCTGACCGCCCAGGCCTCCGACAACGTCGGCGTGAAGGACGTCGAGTTCTTCCAGGACGGCGTGTCCCTCGGGATGGGCACCCTCGCCAACGGCGTCTACACGCTCGACTGGACGGCCGGCTCGACCCTCGGTGACGTGCACTTCACGGCCGTCGCGCACGACGACGCGGGCCTCGCCAGCGACGCCTTCGCGCCCGCCACGGTCACCGTCGTCGCCGACCAGGCCGCTCCCACCGTCACGGGCTTCACCGCCACGCGCAACGGGAACAGCGCCAACGTGGACCTCTCCGCGACCCTCACGGACGACGGCGCCATCGCGAAGGTCGAGTACTTCACCTCGCTCAACGCCGCGAAGGTGAACATCACCTCCGCGCTCGTCGGCAGCACCCTCACCTACAAGGCGAACATCGCCAAGCCCTCGGGCGTCCCCGTGACCGTCACCCTCGTCGTCACCGACGCGAGCGGCAAGGCCACCGAGATGGCCGTCACCGTCGAGTAACCCCTGCACAGGAAGAGCCCCGCACGAACGTGCGGGGCTCTTTCTCGTCGCGCGCTCAGCGGTAGCTTTCGAGGCCCTCGGTCTCCAGGTGGCTCGTGACGTTGAACGCGTCGAGCGAGAGCCTGCCCGCGCCGAAGGTGAACTCCGTCCGCGAGGCGTTCTTCACGCGCCAGTTCAGGCGCAGCATGGCGTGGTCGGGCGCGTCCAGCGAGAGCTGCACCGCCCGCCCGATCACCCCGCCCGACGTGAACACCACCACCCGCCTCCCGCCGCCGCCGCGCCCCACGATCTCGTGCAGGACGCCGCGCGTGCGGGCCGCGAAGTCCGCCCAGGACTCCATCTCGGGCAGTTCGTACTCCCCGCCGAGCCAGTGGTCCATCAGCGCTTCGAGCATCCGCTGGAAGTGCCGGTTGCGGTCCGCTCCGCCGCGCGCGGCCTCGCTGGCGCGCATCAGCTCGCGGAACTCCGGATTCGCGAGGGAGAGCTGCGGCGCGAGCACCCGCAGGATGCCCTCCGCGCCGTACTCGTTGAGGCGCTCGTCCACGACGAGGTCCGGGAAGGGCCGTCCCGCCTCGCGGAAGGTGCGCGCCACGACCTCGGCGGTGCGCAGCTGCCGCACGAGGTCACCGCAGTACGCCTCGTCGAAGCGCACGTCGCGCTCCACGAGGTCCTGCGCGAGCGCCCGCGCCTGCCGCTCCCCGAGCTCGGAGAGGCGGTCCGTGTCCTGCTCGAAGGGCGTGGCCTGCCCGTGCCGCACGAGGGTGAGGGTGCTCACGCGGACTCCATCCGCGCGAGCGCCATGCCCACGATGGCGCGCACCTGCCGGTCGAGCCGGGAGAAGCGCTCGTCGCGGGTCTGCCCGCGGTGCCAGCGCGCGAAGATCTGCTGGAGGATCACCGCGAGCTTGAACGCGCCGAGCACCTCGAACCACGGGGCGCGCGACACGTCCCGCCCGCTCGCGGCGGCGTAGCGCGCCACGAACTCGTCGCGCGAGAACCAGCCCGGCCCGCCGAACGCCCCGAAGGGTTCGGTCGGCTGCTGCCAGTAGCACAGCGTCAGCCCGAGGTCCACGAGGGGATCCCCGACGGTGGTCATCTCCCAGTCCAGGACCGCCACGATGCGGCCCGGGTCAAGGGGCGAGAGCATCACGTTGTCGAGCTTGTAATCGTTGTGCACGAGCGCGGGCGGCCCCTCGGGCGGAAGCTCGGCGCGCAGCCACGCGATCACGCGGTCCATCTCCGGGAGGGGCTCCACCTTCGCGCGCTCCCAGCGGTCCGCCCAGCCCTCCACCTGCCGCGTGAGGAACCCCTCGGGCTTCCCGATGTCCACCAGGCCGCTCGCGCGAACGTCCACCGCGTGGAGCCGCGCGAGGCCGTCCACGAGCGCCGCGCTCGCCCGCGCCGCGAGGTCGGGGACGCCCGCGTACTCGGGCGGCACCTCGCGGCGCAGGATCACGCCGCGGCGGCGCTCCATGAGGTAGAACGGCACGCCCAGCACGCCCGGATCCTCGCAGAGCAGCACCACGCCGGGCGCCTCGGGCAGCAGGGGTCCCACGCGCTCCAGCACGCGGTACTCGCGGATCATGTCGTGCGCCCTCGGCGCGACCGGACCCAGCGGGGCGCGCCGCAGCACCAGCTCGCGCTCCCCGAGCCGCAGGAGGTACGTGAGGTTCGAGTGCCCACCGGGGAACTGCTCCACGTGCAGATCCTGAGCGCCGCCCAGCCGCCCGGCGAGGTACGCGCGCAGCGCGGCCGTGTCGAGTTCCTCGCCCGGCCGCACGGGAGCGGTGTCGCGCGTCGTCACGCGCGCTCCCCGAACGCTTTCTCGCGGTAGGCGCGCATCCGCGCCAGCCACTTCTCGTGGTCCGCCGCGCGCGCCTGGAAGGCCGGGAGCGTCGTGGGGTGCGTGAGGATCAGGAAGCGCTCCTGGGCGAGGCCCGCCACGACCGCGTCCGCGACCTCGTCGACCGTGATCGCGCCCGCTCGGATCTGCTCCCAGTCCGCGCCCGCGTTCTCCACCATCGGCGTGCGCACGTACTCCGGGCACAGGCAGCTCACACGGACGCCGCGTGAACCGTACGTCACGGAGAGCCACTCCGCGAACGCGACCGCCGCGTGCTTCGTCACGGCGTACGGCGCGGAGTGCAGTTCCGTCAGCAGACCCGCCGCCGACGCGGTGTTCAGCAGGTACCCCTCGCCGCGCGCCAGCATGCCGGGCAGCGCGGCGCGCGCCGCGTACACGTGCCCCATCACGTTCACGTTCCAGATGAGGTCCCACTCCCTGTCGGACGACGCTTCGTCCGTCCCGACCGCGATTCCGGCGTTGGAGACCATCAGGTCGACGCGTCCGAAGCGCTCCTCGGCGAAGGCCACGAGCGCCCGCACCTCCTCCTCGCGCGCCACGTTCGCGGCG
>NZ_KI912627.1:24716-30064 GCF_000519345.1 Deinococcus pimensis DSM 21231 | reverse complement strand
GAGGCTCAGCCCGCCCAGCCCGAAGGGGTCCGGGTGCGTTCCCAGGACCCGCGCGCGCACGTCCTCCGGGAAGTCCGGACCCGTCCGCACCTCCGCCGGGCCCCCGGTCACGCGTACGTCCTGAACACGATCTCCGCGACGAGCGCGGGCCGCTCCTCCCCCTCGATCTCCACCGTCTGCGCCAGGGTCACCTGCGCGAACGCGCCCGACGGGTCCAGCGTGGCCTCCACGAGCCGCGCGCGGGCACGCACGCGCCGCCCCACCCGCACGGGCGTCACGAAACGCACCCGGTTGAGGCCGTAGTTCACCAGCATCCGCCCGCCGAGGTCCATGACGTCCTCCAGCCCGCGCGCCAGCGAGCCCGCCAGCAGCGAGAGCGTCAGGAAGCCGTGCGCGACCGGCCCGCCGAAGGGCGTGCGCGCGGCCCGCTCGGGATCCACGTGGATGAACTGGTGGTCGCCCGTGGCGTCCGCGAAGGTGTTCACCATGTCCTGCGTGACCGTCACCCACGCGCCCACGCCGACCTCCTCGCCGGCGCGCGCCGCGAGCGCCGCCACCCGGTCCGCCGTGACGCCCGCGCTCATATCGCGCTGATCCCGCCGTCCACCGCGACGACTTGCCCCGTGATGTAGGCGCCCGCGTCGCTCGCGAGGAGCGCCGCGAGGCCCTTGAGGTCCTCCGGCCCGCCGAGCCGTCCGAGCGGCGTGCTCTCCACGATCGCCTGCTCGGCGTAGTCGAGCGTGCCGCGCGTCATCTTCGTGGGGAAGTACCCGGGCGCGATGGCGTTCACCGTGATGTCGTACCGCGCCCACTCGCTCGCGAGGGCCCGCGTCATGTTCACCAGGCCGCCCTTGCTGGTGTTGTACGCCAGCGTCCCCGCCATGCGCGGGTGGTTGCCCTGCAGGCCCGCCACGGACGCGACGTTCACGACGCGGCCCCGGCGGCGCGGGATCATGCTGGCCGCGCCCACCGCCTGCGTCAGCAGGAACGCCCCCGTGAGGTTGAGGTTGATCACCTTGAGCCACGCGTCGAGCGGGTGCTCCTCGGCGGGCGCGCCCCACGTGGCGCCCGCGTTGTTCACGAGGACGTCCACCTGCCCCCAGCGGCCCATCACGGCCCCCGTGATCTCGCGCGCCGTCTCGGGCTTCGAGAGGTCCGACGGTACGATCATCACTTCGTACCCGAGCCCGCCGAGATGGGCGGCGGCCTCTTCGAGTTCGTTCGCCTTCCTCGCCGTGATCGCGAGGCGCGCGCCCTGCTCGCCGAGCGCCTCGGCGATCTGCAGGCCCAGACCGCGCGACCCGCCCGTAATGACCGCGACGCGGCCCGTCAGGTCCATCAGTTCACGTACGCTCAAAAGTACCTCCCGTTGTGTGTGGGCGCAGTGTAGCAAGGAAGCGGTCAGCCGTCAGCGAGCAGTGGGCGGACCACTGACGGCTGACGGCTGACCGCTGACGGCTTCCTAGGCGTCGGGCGTCTCGTTCTGGATCTCCGGGAGGCTCTTCTGCGCGTCGTCCGCGCCCTCGCTGAGTACCCGGAAGGCCTCCTCGCGGGAGATCACGCCCTTCTCCACGAGGAGGTCGAGGAGCTTGCGCATGCTGTTGTGCGCGGCCACGGCGCGCAGGGAGACCGTATCGTCCATGGCCTCACCCTAGGAGCCCATCCTGAGCTCCATCCACCAAAAACAGCAAGGGCAGGGGAAGGTCAGGCGAGCGTCAGGGCTGCTATAGAATGATGTACCGAACGGCCTTCAGCCCCGGCCCTCGGTGGAGGAGGATCGCGTGCACATCTACCAGCTGTCCGGCCGCAACGTGGACGTCACCGACGCCCTGCGCGACTACGTGAACGAGAAGCTCACGCGGCTCGAGCGCTTCAGCGACCAGATCACCGACGCGAAGGTCGTGATGACCGTCCGCGACGTGCGCGACACCATGCGGCGCAACCGCGTCGAGGTGCAGATCAACGTGCCCAACGGCATCATCCGCGCCGAGGAGCACCACAGCGACATGTACGCCGCCATCGACAAGGTCTCCGACGTGCTGGAGCGGCAGCTGCGCAAGTACAAGACGAAGTACCTGCGTCACCGCAACGACAACGTCGTCGCGGAGGAGGGCGGCATGGTCGCCGCGCCCGTCGCGGACGACATCGTCGAGGACGAGGACTCCACCCTCACCCTGCCGGAGATCGTGCGCAACAAGCGCGTCGACATGCGCCCCATGACGCCCGAGGACGCGGCCGTCCAGATGGAGGCCCTCCACCACGACTTCTACATGTTCATGAACGCCGCGACGAACACCTGCGCGGTCGTGTACCGCCGCCGCGACGGCAACTACGGCCTCATCGAACCGAACGTGTAGGGGAGCCGTCAGCGATCAGCGATCAGTGATCAGCGGCCGGTGAAGGAGGAAGCGGACGCTCGTGGCGTCCGCTTCCTCCCTGTGTTCCTGACGACTGAGCACTGACCGCTGACCGCTACGTCAGCAGTTCGCGCGCCCGGCTCGCGTCGAGGTTGATCTGCGCCCTCAGTTCGTCGAGACCGCCGAACTTCTTCTCGCCGCGCAGGTGGTGACGGAACTTCACCTGCACCTCCTGCCCGTACAGGTCCCCTTCGAAGTCGAAGAGGTGCACCTCCAGCCGCGTGTCCGTGCCGCTCACGGTGGGGCGGCTCCCGACGTTCGCGACGCCCAGCAGGCGGCGCCCGTCCGCGTACACGATCACGCCGAACACGCCGGGCGGCAGCAGCTTCCCGGCGGGCACCTTCACGTTCGCGGTGGGGTAGCCGATGGTGCGCCCCAGCTGATCGCCCGGCACGACCACGCCGACCGCGTCGTACGTGCGGCCCAGCAGACGCGCCGCGCCCTCCACGTCCCCCTCGGCGAGCAGTTCGCGGATGCGGGTGGACTTGATGTCCTGCCCCGTGAGCTGGAACATCGGCAGGGCGATCACCTCGGGCGCGACCTCACGCAGGTCGTCGAGCTTCCCGCCGCGGCCCTTGCCGAACCCGAAGTCCTCCCCGACCACGATGGCGCGCGGCCTCAGGGTCGCGATGTCCCCGAGGAACTCGTCCTTCGTGCGGCCCGCGAATTCCCGCGTGAACGACACCGCGATCACCTCGTCCACCCCGAAGCGTTCGAGCAGCGCGAGCTTCTCCGGCAGGGTGGACAGGTACGGCGCGCCCTGCGTCAGCACCCGCGTGGGCGGATCGAAGGTGTACACGACGCTCGGGACGCGTTCCGCCCGCGCGCGGTCCCTCAGCCGCGACAGCAGCGCCTGATGCCCGAGGTGCACCCCGTCGAACGAGCCGATCGCGACGACGGTGTCCGTGTCGGGCCGCGCGTGCGGGCTCTGGTAGGTCTTCACGGGAGCCCCGCGCCCGTCGCGTCGATCCGCGCGAGGTCCGTGACGGCCAGCAGGGCCGCCGTGACGGTCGTGGAGGAGCCGAACTCGCGGCCGTCGCGCAGCGCGGCGAGCAGTTCGCGCGGGTCGTGCCACTCCACCGTGAGGTCCTCGTCGTCGTCGGGCGTGCCGGGCTCGTCGCGCAGGTTCGCCGCGCGGAACACGTACAGGTGCTCGTCACAGAAGCCCGGCGAGGAGTAGAAGCGCGTCAGGAGCGTCATGTCGCCCGTGAGGTTCGTCTCCTCGGAGAGCTCGCGCCGCGCGGCCGCCTCGGGCGTCTCGCCGTCGTCCACGAGGCCCGCCGGGACCTCCAGGGTGTCGCGGCCCACCGCGCGGCGCCGCTGACGCACGCACAGCATCCGGCCGTCCCCCCGCACCGCGAGGATCGCGACGGCGTCCGCGTGACGGACGATCTCCCACTTGCCCTCTTGCACTTCGAGGGTGACGATGTGCCCCTCGTAGATGATCTTCGTGTCGTCGCTCAAGGCGCCCTCCGCACAGGAGTCTACCCGAAAGTGGTCAGCGGTCAGCGGTCGGCCGCCAGGGGAAGGCCTTCGGTTCGGCAGCAGGAAGGGCGCACCCGCGGGTACGCCCTTCACGTTCACGGACCGCTGACCGCTATTCGCGGTCCGTGTAGCGCAGGAACGCGGGAATCTCGTAGTCGTGCTGGTCCACCTTGCCGCGCACGGGACGCACGATGTGCTCCAGGTTGCCGCTCGCGCGGGGCATGCCGAGGCCCGTCAGGGGAGAGGGCGTCTCGTTGAAGCCCGTCGCGATGACGGTGACACGCACCTCGTCCCCGGCGTCCTCGTCGGGCGTGATGCCGAAGAGGATGTCGGGGTCCTCCAGGCCGGTCGCCTCGCGGACCTTCTCGACGATCTCGTTCGCGTCGTTCATGCTGAGGTCGAAGCCGCCCGTGACGTTCACGAGGATGCGGCGCGCCCCGTCGATGCCGCGCTCCAGCAGCGGGCTGTGGATGGCGCTCATCGCGGCCTCCTCGGCGAGCTTGTCGCCGCGTCCCGCGCCGATGCCCATCAGGACCGTACCGGAGTTGCTGAGGAGGTTGCGGACGTCGGCGAAGTCGAGGTTGATCATGCCGTCCACGTTGATGACGTCGCTGATGCCCTTCACGCCGTAGTACAGCACGCGGTCCGCGATGAGGAACGCCTCGCGGAACGAGACCTTCTTGTCGACCGCCGTGAGGAGCTTCTCGTTGTTCACGACGATCATGCCGTCCACGCGCTCCGCGAGCTTCGCGATGCCTTCCTCCGCGACGCGCTGGCGCTTGGGCCCCTCGAACTTGAACGGCCGCGTGACGATCGCGATGGTGAGGATGCCCTGCTCGCGCGCGACCTCCGCGACGACGGGCGCCGAGCCCGTGCCGGTGCCGCCGCCCATGCCCGCCGTGATGAACAGCATGTCGGTGCCGTCGAGGTACTCCTTGATGCGTTCGCGGTCCTCCAGGGCGGCCTTCTCGCCCACCTCGGGGTCGGCGCCCGCGCCGAGGCCGCGCGTGAGCCGGTCACCCAGCTGGATGCGGACCTCCGCGTGGCTCTTGGCGAGCACCTGAGCGTCCGTGTTCCCGGCGATGAACTCCACGCCCTCCAGGCCGGACTCGATCATGCGGTTCACGGCGTTGTTGCCTGCACCGCCCAAGCCAATCACGCGAATCTTCGCCGCTTGCATCTTCTCTCCTTAGGTACGGTCAGGACGTGCTGCCCGCCGACTGATGAACTCCGCACAGTCTAACCGTTTCGTGCCCGGCGTGCGCGCCGAAACGTGCCCGCGCCGTTGGTGAGTCCCACCTTGGCCAAACGTCCATATCTTCCCGCGTCCCGCGGCCCACGTGGTGAGTGCGCTCCCCGCATGAGACGAGCGGCAGGGGACGCACCCCTGCCGCTCGTGAACCGACGGTCAGAACCAGTCGCGGAACATGTCGCGGATCCGGTCGA
>NZ_KI912627.1:21277-24616 GCF_000519345.1 Deinococcus pimensis DSM 21231 | reverse complement strand
CTCACGCCGATCCCTCCCACGCCCATCAGGTGATAGTGCTGCTTCGTCATGGTGCCACTCGTTTCGGTGACTCGCCCCGCTGGGGGCGAGGGGGGTACGTTCAGATGGGGCTCGACTCGCCGGACGCGGGCGCGGGACGGGCGCTGACCGTGGCCTCCACGAGATCGGCGAGCTTGCCCGCCGCCCCGCGCGGAGAACGCGCCAGCGCGCTCTGCCGCATGCGCGTCCGGACGTCCGACGGAAGACACTCTAGCACCGCCTCCGCGAGCCTGCCGCTGAGCTGCGACTGCTCCACGACGACGCCCGCGCCGCTCTCCTCGACCGCGCGGGCGTTGTGGAGCTGGTGGTTCTCCGCGCTCGTCGGGAGGGGCACCATCACGAGCGGCACCCCGTGGAAGGCCGCCTCCGCGAGCGTGCCCGTGCCCGCCCGCGTCACCGCGAGGTCCGCGACGCTCCACGCCGCCACCGAGTCCACGAAGCCGCTCGCGCGGTACCACTCCAGGTGCTGCACCCGCCCCGTCACGTCACGGATCCACTTCACGCCCGACGAGTGGATCACCTGCACGCTCCCGTCGCGCCACAGGCCCTCCGCGGCGCGGAGAACGCGCCAGCGCGCTCTGCCGCATGCGCGTCCGGACGTCCGACGGAAGACACTCTAGCACCGCCTCCGCGAGCCTGCCGCTGAGCTGCGACTGCTCCACGACGACGCCCGCGCCGCTCTCCTCGACCGCGCGGGCGTTGTGGAGCTGGTGGTTCTCCGCGCTCGTCGGGAGGGGCACCATCACGAGCGGCACCCCGTGGAAGGCCGCCTCCGCGAGCGTGCCCGTGCCCGCCCGCGTCACCGCGAGGTCCGCGACGCTCCACGCCGCCACCGAGTCCACGAAGCCGCTCGCGCGGTACCACTCCAGGTGCTGCACCCGCCCCGTCACGTCACGGATCCACTTCACGCCCGACGAGTGGATCACCTGCACGCTCCCGTCGCGCCACAGGCCCTCCGCGCCGAACAGGTGCTCCAGCGCGCCCGGCACGGCCTCGTTGAGGGCCACGCTGCCCTGCGAGCCGCCCATCACGTAGATCGTGAGGGGACCGTCCTGCAGGCCCAGCGTGCGCAGCGCCTCCGCGCGGTCCACCCGCGCCTCGCGCACCGGCATCCCCACGAGCGTCCCGCGCTCCGGCGGGAGGCCCAGCACCTTCGGGTACGACGTCGCCACGCCCCGCGCGCGGCGAAGCGCCATCCGCTGCGTCAGGCCGAGCCGCGCGTTCTGCTCGTGCAGCAGCGTCGGAATGCCGAGGCTCTGCGCGCCCAGCACGCCCGGCAGGCTCGCGAACCCCCCGAAGCCCACCACGCACAGGGGCCGCGTGCCCGCCAGGAACACCCGCGCCTCCCGGAATCCGCGCGCCGCGCGCCACAGCTCACGCGGATCGGGCTTGTGCCGGGCGAGCTTGCCCGCCGACACCCCGAAGAACTCCAGGCCCTCGGTCCCCGCGATGCGTTCCTCCATGCCGCCCCGCTGACCCAGCAGGACGGGACGATACCCACGCGACTTCAGCTCGTGGGCGGTGGCGACGGCCGGGTAGATGTGACCCCCGGTCCCTCCGGTGGCCAAAACGACGGTACTCACGAGGTGAGTCTAGCGTGAGGTGCCGGTCAAAGGCTGAGGAATGTCCGTGCTCATCGCACTCGCGTTTCACGAAACGAAAAGACCCCCGCGCGGGGCGGGGGCGCTCGTATTCTCGTGGGTTCAGTCGGCCGGGTTGGGCAGCACCTCGGGCGCGGCGTCCGTCACGACGGTGGGCGTCTTGACGGGCTTCGGCGCGTGGCGGTGCACCTCTCGGATGGCGGAGTGCATCACGGCGAACGCGACGCTCTTGGCGAGCAGCGACGAGAAGCCGTAGCTCACGAGCGGCAGCGGCACGCCCGTCACGGGCAGCAGCCCCACCGCCACCGCGAGGTTCACGAAGGCCTGCGAGACGATCATGAACATCGCGCCGGTCGCCATGATGCTCGCGCCGTGCAGTTCCGGCGTGAGGGGCCGGATGCGCCCCGCGAGGTCCGCCACGCTGAGGCCCGACTGGACCACCAGCCAGTACGCGAAGATCACGGTGGCCACGCCCAGCAGGCCCGTGGAGAACGCGACGCTCGCGATCACGAGGTCCGTGTGGTCCGCGCTGTACCTGTACCTCGGTCCGTCCGGGCCCTGCCCGTACAGGCCGCCGCGCTGCATGTCGCGGTGCGCGAGGTCGATCTGCGTGGAGCCCTGCGGACGCTCGTCGAGCTTCTCCTCCGAGTGGCCCTTCACGCGCTCCAGGATGTACGGGTGCTTCTCCAGGTAGATCGACGCGAAGGGCAGCGCCCCGAGCGTCGCGACGAACAGGATCGCGACGACGCTCGTGAGCCGTACGCCCGCCGAGTAGATCAGCACGACGCCCAGCGTGAACGTCAGGATGGTCGTGCCGAGGTCCGGCTCGAACAGCACCAGCGCGGTCGTCACGAAGATCATGCCGGTCGCGCTGATCAGCTTCTTCTGCGTGCCGCGCCGCGAGAAGAACGACGCGAGCTGCAGCACCAGCGCGAGCTTCGCGAACTCCGACGGCTGGAAGCGGAAGGGTCCGCCGAAGTCCAGCCAGCGCTTCACGGGCGAGTCGTTGCCGCCCTCCCCGATGAACAGCACCAGCACCAGCAGCACCAGCGACAGCAGGAAGAACGGCAGCGCCATCCTGAGGAAGGCACGCGGACGCAGCCTGGAGAGCACGAAGGTCACGAGGATCGCGACCAGCACCTTGGACGCGTGGTCCGGCACGAGGTCCGGACGGGACGTGGCCACGCCGATCAGGCCGAGCAGCAGCAGCAGCAGCTGCGCGATGACGAGGGTGGTGCTCACGCGCCCCTCCCCGCGCGCGCGGCGAAGTCGCGCGCGGCCCGCGCGAAGGCCGCGCCGCGCGCCCGGTAGTCCGCGTAGAGGTCGAAGCTCGTCCCGATCGGCGCGAGCAGCACCGTGCCGCGCTCCCCGAGGGCGCGCGCGGCGGCCTCCACGGCCTCCTGCATGACGCCTTCGGGATCACGCGTCGCGATCACGGTGGTGGGCAGCCCCAGCGCGCGCGCGAAGCGCTCGCCGTCCTCCCCGAAGGCCACGACGTGCCGCACCTTCGCGCGCGCCGCGTCCACGAGGGCGTCCAGGTCCGCGCCCTTGTCGCGTCCGCCGACGAGCCACGCGACGGGCCCCTCGGCGCGTTCGAGCGCCGCGCGCACCGCGAGCGTCCGCGTCGCGATGCTGTCGTCCACGAAGCGCAGACCGCCCGCGCGCGCCACCGTCTCGAAGCGGCCCGGCACGGGGACCG
>NZ_KI912627.1:14547-21177 GCF_000519345.1 Deinococcus pimensis DSM 21231 | reverse complement strand
CCCACGAGCGCAGCGCGACCGTCGCGTCGGGGACACGGACCGCGCGCGGCACGTCCAGGTCGGTCAGGACGAAGGGCGCGCCGCGTGAGAGGGCGTCCTCGACGAAGCGGTTGCCGTGGTCGCGTTCGCCCGCGAGGGCCGCGAAGGCCGTCTCGGCGTCCACTTCGCGCGAGTCGAAGGTGATCCGCCGGGCGGCGCGCGCGTCCGGCGAGGCGTCGGCGGGGAAGGGCGTCTGGAAGGGATCGATCATGTTGACCTCAGGGTGCCGCAGGGGAATGAGAGGAAGCCGTCAGCGGTCGGCGGTCAGTACGAGCGCTCCACGGACTCCGATGCCAAGGGGAGTGGGCGACGCCCTGTTCGACATCGCCCACCCCTGTCCCTACTGACTGCTGACCGCTGACCGCTTATTCGATCGTGACGAGGTAGTCGTAGAGGTCCGGGCCGCCCGCGTGCGTCTCGACCTCCGCGTCCGGGTGCGCCTCCGCGACGCGCGCGGCGAGGCCCTCGGCCTGCTCGTCCGTGACGTTGGGGCCCGTGAAGACCGTGACGATCTCCTGATCCGCCCAGGCCGCCGCGAGCATCGCGAGGACGGCGTCCTCGGGCGTGCCGCCCGCGTGGACGAGCTCGTCGTCGCGCAGGCCGATCACGTCACCCTCGGTGATGTCGAGGTCCCCGATGGACGTGGAGCGCGACGCGCGCGTGACCTCCAGCGTCGTGACGCGCGCGGCGGCCTCCTGCATGGCGGGCAGCAGGTCCGCGGCGGGCGTGTCCGGCGTGAAGTTCAGCGCGGCCCCCACGCCCTGCCCGAGCGTGCGGGTCGGCAGGACCTTCACGTGGTCCCCGAGCAGTTCCTGCGCCTTCTGCGCGGCCATCAGGACGTTCTTGTTGTTCGGCAGCACCACGATCTCTCGGGCGCTGACGCTGCGCACCGCGTCCACGATGTCCTGCACGCTGGGGTTCTGCGTCTGCCCGCCCGACACGATGCGCGCGCCGAGGCTGCGGAAGAGCTTCGTGAGGCCGTAGCCGCTCACGACCGCCACGAGGCCCGTCTGCGGCACCTCCTCCTCCGCGCGGGCGGTGGCGCCCGCCATCGCGAGGATCTCGGTGTGCTGCTCGCTCATGTCCTCGACCTTCGTGCGCAGCATCTTCCCGTGCCGCCCGACGGTCGCGAGCAGCGCGTCCGGGTCGTTCGTGTGGATGTGGCCCTTCACGTAGCCCTCGGCGCCCACCACGAGGAGGCTGTCCCCGAAGGGCGCGACGAGCTCGCGGATCTGCTCGATCGGCGCGGTCGCGTTCTCCATCAGGAACTCGGTGCAGTAGCCGAACTCCTCCGTCTCGAACTGCTCCTGCGCGTAGCTCTCCACGGTGGGCGCCTCGGGGAGGGCCTGACCCTCCAGCTGACCCAGGATGCCCTCCAGGACGTACAGGTAGCCCTGCCCGCCGGAGTCCACGACGCCCGCCTGCTTCAGCGCGGGCAGCAGGTCCGGGGTGCGCGCCAGGCCGTCGTAGCCGGACCTGATCGCGGCGCGCAGCACCTCGCGGGGCGAGCCGCCACGGGCGCCCGCCGCCGCCTCGCGCGCGACGGTGAGGATGGTGCCCTCCACGGGCTTCATGACGGCGCTGTAGCCGCTTCTCTGCGCCGCGTCGAGGGCGTGCGCGAGCTGGGCGCCGCTGACGTCGCGCAGGTCGCGGATGGCCTCGCTGAAGCCCTTGAGCAGCTGCGAGAGGATCACGCCGCTGTTGCCGCGCGCGCCGAGCAGCGCGCCGTAGCTGATGGCGCGCGCGACGCTCTTCATGTCGTGCTCGTCGCAGGTGTCGAGCTCGCGCCGCACGGACTGCATCGTGAGGTGCATGTTCGTGCCCGTGTCGCCGTCGGGGACGGGGTACACGTTGAGCGCGTTGACCTGCTCGCGGTACACGCCGAGCCAGTCGGTGGCGTAGCGCAGGGCCGCCGCGACCTGCGCGGGGGTGAGGTTGGCGTCAGGCATGCGAGACCCCCACGGCGTGCACGCGCGTCCGCGCGAGGTCGATGCCCGCGAGCGTCCGCGTGGCGTGCTCCACGCGCTCCGTGATGTTCTGCGCGACGGTGGGGATGTTCACGCCGTACGCCACGACGATGAAGAGGTCGGCGGAGTAGCGGCCGTCCTCGCGGGTGATCACGACGCCCTCACGCGACTGGGCGCGTCCGAGCGTCTTCAGGATGCCCTCCCTGAAGTTCGCGGGGGCCATGCCGACCACGCCGGGAACCTCGTGCGCGGTCAGGCCGATGAGCGAGGCGAGCGCCGCCTCGGTGATGGTAATGCTTCCGTTCAACGGGGAACCTCCAAAATCACATCAGTATACGTGAGAGCCCGAGAAGGCGCTTGGAGCGAATGCAAAGGCAAGGACGGCGCCCCTGGGGAACGCCGTCCGCCGCGTGATCGTCCTTAGGCGAGCGCCGCCTCGGGACGCACGGCCTCCATCTCGAAGGCCTCCGCGACGCCCGCGTACGTCAGCTTGCCCGCGCGGGTGTTGAGGCCCTTGCGGAGCGCGGCGTTGCCCTCGAGCGCCGAGACGCCCTTCTCGGCGAGCTGCATGACGTAGGGGAAGGTGGCGTTCGTGAGCGCGAAGGTGCTGGTGCGCGGCACGGCGCCCGGCATGTTCGCCACGCCGTAGTGCACGACGCCCTCGACGTTGTAGACGGGATCGTCGTGGGTGGTCGCGTGGATCGTCTCGACGCAGCCGCCCTGGTCCACGGCGACGTCCACGATGACGCTGCCCTCCTGCATGCTGGAGAGCATGTCGCGCGTCACGAGGTGCGGGGCCTTCGCGCCGGGGATCAGCACGCCGCCGATCACGAGGTCCGCCTCGGGCAGGAGCGCGCGGATGTTCGCCTCGCTGCTCATCATGGTGGTGAGTCGGCCGAAGAACACGTCGTCGAGGTACGCGAGGCGCTTCTGGCTCACGTCGAGGACGGTGACGCGCGCGCCGAGGCCCATCGCCATCTTCGCGGCGTTCGTGCCGACGACGCCGCCGCCGATCACGAGGACGTGGCCGGGCTGCACGCCGGGCACGCCGCCGAGCAGCACGCCGCGTCCGCCATTGGGCTTCTGGAGGTAGTACGCGCCCGCCTGCACGGCGAGACGGCCCGCCACCTCGGACATGGGGGTGAGCAGGGGCAGGCTGCCGTCGTCGAGCTGGACGGTCTCGTACGCGACGGCGGTGGTGCCGCTCTCGATGAGGCGCTCCGTGAGGGGCCGGTCGGCGGCGAGGTGCAGGTACGTGAAGAGCAGCAGGTCCTCGCGGAGGTAGCCGTACTCGGAGGCGATGGGCTCCTTGACCTTCACGACCATCTGCGCGGCCCACGCGTCGGCGGCGCTGCCGAGGCGCGCGCCGGCGGCGACGTACTCGGCGTCCGCGAAGCCCGAGCCGATCCCGGCGGACTGCTCCACGACGACGTCGTGACCGCGGCGGACGAGCGTGGAGACGCCGCCGGGCGTGAGCGCCACGCGGTTCTCCTTGACCTTGATTTCCTTGGGAAGCCCGATGAGCATGCTGTTCCTCCTGCCGCGCGGCCCGCCGCGAGCGGCTCGGTGCGGGCGCGAAACGACGATGAATGTGGCTTCATCGTAGCAGAACGCTCGTTAGGTCCGATTGCGTCCGCTGCCCGGAAACGGGGCATCGGAGCAACGGCATTGCTTTGGATCGTTCATACTCGGAGAAGTATGGCCGGAATCGACCTCGACGCCACCGACCGCCGCATCCTCGACGTCCTCCAGACCCGCGGCCGCCTCCCCAACACCGAACTCGCCGACGAGGTGGGCCTCACGCCCGCCCCCTGCCTGCGCCGCGTCCGCAGGCTGGAGGAGGAGGGCGTCATCCGGGGCTACGTCGCCCTGCTCGACCCCACCCGCGTCGGGCACGACCTCACCGTCTTCGTGCACGTCACCCTCGACAAGCAGACCAAGCAGGGCTTCACCACCTTCGCGGAGAAGATGCGCGCCCGCCCCGAGGTGCTGGAGTGCTACTTCTGCCTCGGCGAGTACGACTTCCTCCTCAAGGTCGTCGTGCCCGACCTCGCGGCCTACCAGCGCTTCCTCGTGGACGTCCTCGCCGCCATGCCCGAGGTCAGCAACACCAACAGCACCATCGCCGCCAAGGAGGAGAAGCACACGACGAGACTGCCGGTGTAGTCAGGCGCTCCAGGCACGCACGACCCGCCACTTCTCCCCGTCCCCGTCCACGACCGCCACGAGCGCCCCATCGTGCGTCACCACGAGCCGGCCCACCTCGGCGCGCGCGGGGCGTTTGCCGTCACGCAGGTCCTTCGCGGTGCGGGCGTCCACCTCCACGCGCGGCAGGTCCAGCGCGCTCAGGTCCGCCCGGCCCTCGGCCTCCGCGAGACCTTCCAGGGTCACCGCCTCCGACAGCGAGAACCGTCCCGCCCGCGTCCGCACGAGCCCCGCGAGGTGCGCGGGCACCCCGAGCGCCGCGCCCACGTCCCGCGCGAGCGACCGCAGGTACGTCCCGCTGCCCACCCGCGCCCACACCAGCAGCGTCGGGAAGTCCCCGAGCGCCTCCGGCAGGGTGAAGGGACGCGCGGCGTCGTCGGGGGTCCACACGCCGCCCTCGCCCTCGGAGAAGGCGCGCGGCGCCTCCCGCACGCTCGCGTACACCCCGAGCAGGCGCAGGTCGTGGATCACCACCTCCCGCGCGGGCAGGTCCAGGCTGCCCCCGGCGCGCGCCACGGCGTACGCCCGCTGCCCGCCCACCTGCAGGGCGCTGTACTGCGGCGGCACCTGCTTCTGCGGGCCCAGCATGCCCGACAGGACCGCCTCCACGGCACCGGGCGCGGGCGCCGCCACGTCCGCCCGCGTCTCCACGGGGCCCTCCGCGTCCAGCGTGGGCGTGGCCGCGCCCAGCGAGATCCACGCGAGGTAGTCCTTCGAGTCGGCCTCCATGAACTGCACGAGCTTCGTCGCGTCGTCCACGCACAGCACCAGCACGCCCGTCGCGAGCGGATCGAGGGTGCCCGTGTGCCCCACGCGGCGCGTCCCGCGCGCCCGACGAGCCCGGTGCACCACGTCGTGCGACGTGAGCCCGAGCGGTTTGTCCACCACGAAGACCGGCATGGGGCACAGAGTAGAGCTTCGAGCGGTCAGCCGTCAGCGGTCAGCGGTCAGCGGTCAGCAGTCAGCAGTCAGCACTCGGGGTGGGGTCGGGTGGGACACGGCAAAGGCCGGGAAGCACCGTGCTTCCCGGCTGTCTCACGGCTGACGGCTGACCGCTGACGACCCTCCCTTACTTCACCACGCACAGCACGACGAGGCCGCGCTTGGCGTCCGCGTCGAGGGACCACATGCCCGCGAGGTTCATGGGATCGTTCGTGAGGGTGAACAGGGCGCGCTCGCGGCCCGTGGTGGCGTCCTTCTGGAAGGTCGCCTCCTTGTACTTGTAGCCCTGGAACTCCATGTCCTTGCGGAAGCGGGTGAACGCGGCGCCTTCGCCGTCGAGCCAGACGCGCTCGACCATGTTGCCGACGCAGTCGCCGAGGTCGGCCTTGCCGCCCGCGCTCGCGCGGGCCAGCAGGATGGAGCGGAAGGCCTGAACCTCGTCGTTGGTGGTGGTCTGACCGTTCGCGCTCGTCGCGTCGTGCACGACGATGGGCGCGATGGAGAGGGGCAGGCCGGGCGTGTAGAGCACCTCCTGCGCGCCCGCCACCGAGGCGAGCGCGAGGGGGAGAAGTCGCAGGAAGGAGAGGGGACGGTTCGTCGACATACCTGACCATCCTAGGCGCCGTCTCTTACGAAACTCATACAAAAGTCGTCAGTCGTCAGCCGTCAGCCGTCAGGAACCCATGAAGACCCTGCTTTGCGGACGGACGGCTCTCATGAACACCAGGCTGCCCTGCCACCGACCACCGACCACCGACCACCGACCACCGACCACCGACCACCGACTACTGACCACCGACCACCGACCACTGACGGCTGACCACTGACCGCTGACGGCTGTCATAATCGAGCGCATGAAACTCGCGATCGTCGGCGTCGGCAAGATGGGCCTCGCCCTCCTCGAAGGCCTCGTCCGCCGGGGTGTCCTGCCGCCCGGGGAGATCGGCCTCCTCGACTCCAACGCGCCGCGCGTGGCGCAGCTCTCCGAACGCTTCGGCGTCCGCACCCTCACCCGCGCCGACCTCGCCCGCGCCGAACGCATCGTCCTGTCCCTCCAGCCGCGCACCCTCACCGACGTCGCGGACTTCGTCGCGCAACCCAACGTCGGCTACGTCTCCACCATGGCGGGCGTCAGCCTCGCCACCCTCTCGCGCCGCCTCGGCACCAAACGCGTCGTGCGGGCCATGCCCAGCCTCGCCGCCACCATCGGCCGCGCGCAGACCGCCGTCACCGCCCCGAAGGAGGCCGTGGACCACGGCGACCTCGACTTCGCCCGCGTCATCTTCGGCGCGGTCGGCGACGTCTACGAGCTCCCCGAGCACCTCTTCAACACCTTCACCGGCATGAGCGCCTCGGGCCCCGCCTACGCCGCCGTCTTCGCCGAGGCCCTCGCCGACGGCGCGGTCCGCATGGGCCTCGCGCGGCCCCTCGCGCAGGAGCTCGCCGCGAAGCTCCTCGTCGCCACGGGCGAACTGCT
>NZ_KI912627.1:6117-14447 GCF_000519345.1 Deinococcus pimensis DSM 21231 | reverse complement strand
GCGCGGCGTGGTGGAGTGGCGCGCGGGCGAGACCCGGCGGAGCGTGTGGCGCGCGGGCGAGGTGGTGTTCCTGCGCAAAGAGCCGTGGCGGGCCCCGGTGAACTACGGCTGCCTGCCCGGCACCCTCAATCCCGCCGACGACGCGGAGGTGGACGCCGTGTGGCTCGGCCCGCCGCGCGAGGTGGGGGAGACGGTGGAGGCCGAGCCCACCGGCCTGCTGTGGCTCGCGGACGGCGACCACAAGGTGGTGTTCGGGGACACGGCGGACGCGGCGCCGCTGCTCGCGTGGTTCCCGCAGGAGCGGGGCGCGCGCCTCCTGAGCGCCGGGGAGGCCTGGGCGTGGCTGGCGGAGATCGGCCTCGGGTAGCCGCCACGCCCCGTTCCTGCTCTACCCTGTAGTCATGACCCTCCACGCGGGCGAAGCCGCCCTGACCTTCCTCGACGACCTGCGCGCCGCGCTCGGCGCGCGGGTCAGCACCGCGCAGGCCGATCTCCTCAGCCACGGACGCGACGAGGGCTACCCCGACGTCCTCCCGCCGCACGCGGTCGTGTACGCCGAATCCGAGGCGGACGTCGTGGCGACGCTGCGCTGCGCGCGCGAGCACGACGTGCCCGTCACGCCCTTCGGGGCGGGCAGCGGCCTCGAAGGCAACGCCGTGCCCGTCCGGGGCGGCATCAGCCTCGACCTGACCCGCATGAACCGCGTGCTGGGCATCGACGCGGGCAGCTTCCTCGCGACGGTCGAGCCGGGCGTGCCCTACCCGGAGCTCTCGCGGCTCGCGCGGCCGCACGGCCTGTTCTTCGCGGTGGATCCCGGCGCGGACGCCACGCTCGGCGGGATGGCCGCGACGGGCGCGAGCGGCACGGCCGCCGTGAAGTACGGCACCATGCGCGACAACGTCGTGGAGATGCGCGTCGCGCTCCTCGACGGTCGCGTGATCCGGGTGGGCAGCCGCGCCCGCAAGAGCAGCGCCGGGTACGACCTGCTGCACCTCTTCGTCGGTTCCGAGGGCACGCTCGGCGTGATCACGCGCCTCACCGTGAAGCTCCACCCGCTGCCCGCGCGCGCCGCGAGCCTGCAGGTGAGCTTCCCGACCGTGGGGGACGCCGTGGACGCCGCCGTCGCCGTGATGGGCGCGGGCGTCGGGCCGCAACGGATCGAGCTCGTGGACGCCGACGCGATCCGCGCCGTGAACGCCTACAAGGGCCGCGCGGACGCGGAGGCGCCCACCCTCTGGATCGAGGTGATCGGCCGCGACGACGCGGACCTCCGCGCGCAGCTCGACCTCGTGGAGGAGCTCTGCGAGGGCTCGGGCGGCACGGTCGCGGGCCGCGCCGTCACGGAGTCCGAGCGGGAGAAGCTGTGGACCGCGCGGCACCACGCGTACTACGCGCTGCGCGCCGCCTACCCGGGCCACGCGAACCGCACGTCCGACGTGTGCGTGCCCATCGCGGAGCTTCCCGCCGTGATGGAGGAGACGCGGCGTCTCATCGGCGAGGCGGGCCTCACCGCGCCCATCGTGGGGCACGTCGGGGACGGGAACTTCCACGTCCTCTTCCACGCCGCCCCGGACGACGCGGACGGCTGGGCGCGCATCAATGGCGTCAGCGACGGCATGACCCGCGCGGCCCTCGCGGCGGGCGGCACCTGCACGGGCGAGCACGGCGTGGGCGTCCGCAAGCGCAAGTACCTCCGCGAGGAGCACGGAGAGGCCCTCGACGTGATGCGCGAGGTCAAGGGTCTGTTCGACCCGGCGGGCCTCCTCAATCCCGGCAAGATCTTCGAGTGAGGCGCGGACGTGGGCGGGGGACGACGGCGTCCCCCGCCCACCGCGTGCCCCCGCTCAGATCATCTTGGGGAGTTCCTGCAGGTACCTCACGGGCATCTTCGGCTCGCCCTGACGGAAGGCCGCCACGCAGCCCACGAGCTGACCGCCCGCGCGGTCCACGAGGCGCTGCATCGCCTCCACCGTCCCGCCCGACGCGACGACGTCCACGACGATCGTCACGCGCTTCCCCTTCAGGCTGCTCGCGTGCCGCCCGTCGAGCCACAGCGTCTCGTTCACGCCGAGCGTCATGCTGGGCACCTCCTGGATGAGGGGGTCGCGCATGTACGTGCGGCGCTTCTTGCGGACCACCACGTACGGCACGCCCGTCCGCTCCGAGAGGGCGTGCGTGAGGGGCAGGCTGTTCGTCACGACGGTGAGCATGACCTCCGTCTCGGGAGGCAGCAGGGGCCGCAGCGCGTCCGCGACGGCGGACGTGAACTCCACGTCCCCGATGAGCTCCACGAGCGGCACGCGTCCCATCTCGCCGACCTGGATGGTGGGCAGTTCGCGCGTCACGGTTCCCACCGTGACGCTGAAAGGCTTGTTCGTCATGAGAGGGATTGTATAGGAAAGTCGTCCGTGGTCAGCTTTCAGCCGTTAGGGGCGCGTGTGGGGTGGGCGGCAGATGACGGGCGACCGGGAAGCAACAACCTTCCCGGTCGCCTGCCCACCGACGACGAAGCGCCGAGGGGCCGATCACTGACCGCTGACCGCTGATTACTTGAACAGCGGCAGGTGACCGAGCGACAGCACCTCGGGTCGCTCGTCGCCCTCCGTGAAGACCGCCACGACCGCCGCGACGGTCCCGCCGACCTCCTCGATGATGCCCGTCAGGCTGCGCAGCGTGCCGCCGCTGGAGACGACGTCGTCGACGATCGCGACCTTCTTCCCGCGGATTTTGTCCACGTCGAACCCGTCGAGGACGAGGATCTGCGGCTTGCCGGTCGTGATGGACACCACCTCGCGCACGACGGGCTCCACCATGTAGGGCTTCTGCGTCTTGCGGATCACGATGTACGGCTTGCCCGAGTACCGCGAGATGACGTGCGCGAGCGGGACGGCCTTCACCTCGGGCGTGACGAGCGTGTCGATATCCGCGGGGAGCCTCGCGGCGAGCTCACGGCCCGCCGCCTCGGTGACGTCGGTGTCGCCGAGCATGTTGAAGAGCGCGACGGACACGCCGGGGGCCACCTCGACGACGGGAAGCTCGCGACGGACGTCGCCCACCTGAACGGAGTAGGTCTTCACCGGAGGAGTGTAGCAGGAAAGAAACTAATCCAGCACCTCGAAGCCGAGCTTCGCGGCCTGCTCCACGAAGAAGTTGATGTTCTCCGTCTTCGTCTGCGCGCCGAGGGACTTGCGGTCGTACTCGCCCGTCGCGGCGATGATGAGCGTCTCCGCGAGGCAGGCGGGCACCGCGCCCTCCCCGAAGTGGATGTTGAGGCTCGCCTTCATGTCGCCGGGGGGACGCACCACGCCGCCGGGAATGACGCGCACGCCCGGCACGAGCGCGACCGTCTCGTGGACGTCGGCGGGGCGGCCCTCGTCGAAGATCCACGTGCCGGGCTTCACGTGCTCCGGGAAGATGACGGGGTTCGGGTCGCTCGTGGCGGTGAAGATCAGGTCGGCGTCGCGGACGCGGGCGACGTCCGTGGTGGTGACGATCTCGCGGCCCGGGTTGGCGCGGCGCAGGGTGGACGCGCTGCGCTCCAGCCGTTCGAGGTCGCGGCCCACCATGATGACGCGCGACACCTGCGGCGCGATGGTGCGGGCGATGCCGAACGCGACGACGCCGTTGGCGCCCACCACGGCCGCCGTGGAGTGCGTCAGGTCGCGGCCCTCGCGGGCGAAGTGCTCCAGGATGGTGGGAATCGCGGCCTTGATGGTGCCGCTCGTGTACGCGCCGCCGTTCGTGACGGCGATCTCGGGCACGGCGGCCTGCACGTCCTCGCCCTTGTTGCCGACGACGCTCCAGAAGGCCCCGAGGCCGAAGACGCTCGCGCCGAGCTCGTGCGCGAGGCGCGCGCCCTCCACGGCGCGCTTCACGGCGAGTTCGGGCTCGTCACGGAACACGTCGGGCAGAAGGGGACTGGAGAGCAGGTACGTGCGGATCTCCTTGCCGTCGGTGGTGCGGATGCCGCGCAACTCGCCCATCTTCATGGGCCGCAGCTGCGCCGCGAAGGTCCGGACGCTCCTCTCGGTGAGGACGCCGCGGTCCACGAGGGGCTTCATCCACGAGAAGCGCTTCGACTGCCAGAAGTCGTCGATGGTCATGGGGTGGATCATGAAGGCCGCGACGACCTGATCGGGGTTCTTGCCCGCCATGGGGACGTCCTCGCCGACTCGGGGCTCGGTACCGTCGAGGACGCGCCCGACGTTCTCCTTGAGCCGCCACGCGCTGAGCAGCACGAGCGCCCACGCGGCGATCTTCGCGCCCGCGCCGAGCGAGCTGAGCGTCACGGCGAGCGCGAAGGTGCCGAGGCCCGCGATGGTCGCGACGGCCACGAAGCCCGAGAGGCCGAGCGCGGCGGCCCACACGACGAGCGGCAGCAGCGTGATCCACAGGCTGAGCCCCGCCCCGACGTACAGGCCCGCGAGGACGCCGAGCAGCACGAGGTTCCCGCGTCCGCGCGGCGGCAGGTGCGGGAAGAGGAAGCGTGGCGGGAAGAGGTGCCCGGCGAACGCCGCGACGCCCGCGAGCACCGCGACCTCGCGCACGCCGAGGCTGGACGCCATCAGGACGGCGAGGAACCCCTTGGTGACGTCGAGGGCGGAACTCAGGGCGGCGGGGCCGAACCCGAGGCGCCGCACGACGTTCTCGACACCGAGGTTCGAGGCGGAGACGGCACGGACGTTGAAGCCCAGGCGGGTCAGCAGCCAGTACCCCAGGGGCAGGCTGCCGACGCCGTAGGCGAGCGCGAGGAGGACGAGCGCCAGAAACATGAGCGGATTCTACAGGGAGAGGGGGGGCGCGAATTGCGGTGCGTGTCCTTCATCATGCGCGGTGAGGACGCGAACACGTCCAGGAGGGCACCCATGACGAACGATCACGAGACGCGTCCGCTCGCGGCGCTCCTGCACGAGGAGGCCGTCCGGCGCGGCCTGCGCGACCCCGCCGCCGGACTGCCGGACGTGCCCGAACTCTTCGCGCTCGTCCGTGACCTGCCCTACGCCCGCGCGAGCGAGCACGTTCCCGCCACGGTCGTGCGGGAGTGGCGCGGCACCTGCTCCACGAAGCACCTGCTGCTGCGCGCCCTGCTCGCGGAACTCGGCGTGCGCTCCACCCTGATGGCCGCCACGCAGGAGATCGCCCTGCCGCCCGGCGTGGAGGTGGATCCGGAGGTCGCGCGGCTCGCGGCGGACGGCGGGGTCGTGGACGTCCACAACTGGCTCGTCGTGCACGGCCCGCGCGGGGACGTCGTGGTGGACGCCACGTGGCCGCTCGCGACGCGCGCGCTGGGCCTCCCCGCCAACGAGACCTTCGACTGGGAGCGAGACATGCGGGTGGCCTGCACGCCCGTCGAGACGTGGGCCCTCACCGGGGACGAGGACGTCGCCGACTTCAAGGCGCGTCTGCTCGCCGAGCGCTACACACCCGAGGAGCTCGCCCGCCGCGACGCCTTCATCGAGGCGGTCGGGCGGGCGTTCACGCGGTAGGAGGTTCGGTCAGCGTCCGAACAGCCACACGGACGCGCGGCGGCCCTCCAGGGCGCGCGCGATCACGAAGGGCACGAGGAGCGCCACGAGCGCGTAGCCCAGCACGGTCAGCAGGAACAGCGCGGAGTCACCGCCGGGGAAGGCGCCCCGGCGGTCCACCCAGAACAGCACCGCCGGGTGCAGCAGGTAGATCTGCAGGCTGAAGGTGCCGAGCCGCGCGAGCGGACGGCTCAGCCAGGCGGGCCCCCGCGCGGCGGAGTGCGCCACGCCGAACAGCACCAGCGCGAACACCGTCGTGTACACCCAGTGCGCGGCGGAATACACGAAGGTGTTCACGCGCCCCCCGGTGAGGACCGTGTACGCGAGCGGGAGGTACACGGCCCAGCCGAGCGCCGCGAAGGCGAAGACGGGCCTGCGGTGCCGTCGCCACAGCTCGTCGAAGCGGGCGTAGTTCGCGCCGACGTACATGCCGAGCGTGATCGCCGGGATGTACCAGAGCGCCATCGTGCCGGGGAAGCGGAAGTGCACGAGGTCCGTGGAGCGGTTGAGCCAGTACACGCCGAGCTGCGTGCCGAAGGCGACCGTGACGACCAGCCACAGCGGCCACGTGCGCCGGAAGAGCGGCAGCAGCAGGGGCAGCACGAGGTAGAACTGCAGCGCGATCAGCAGGAAGTACAGGTGGAAGTAGGCCTTGCCGTACTGCAGCCAGAAGATCCAGCGCTCGGGGTTCAGCAGCACCTCGGGCGGGTTGGCGCCCGTGAGGACCTTGAAGACCGCGTAGATCGCCGTCCACAGCACGTACGGCACGAGGGACTTGCGCACGCGGCCCCAGTAGTACTTCCCGAGCCTGAACTCACGCAGGGCGGAGCGGGTCAGCACGACCGCCGTCATGAACAGGAAGGCGGGCACCGCGAAGTGCAGGGTACGGTTGAGGATCGCGAGGAAGGTGTGCGTGAACGAGCCCTCGCTGGCGAGGCGCAGCGCGATGCCGCTGGTGTGGTGCAGCACGACCTCCAGGATCGCGAAACCCCGGAAGACGTTGATGGCGGCGATCCGCGCGCCGGACGCGCCGCGGCCCTGGGTGGGCGCGGCGGTGTCCGGCGCGGCGAGCTCGGCGTGGGGGGGGAGGGGCGCGCCGCGAGGAGTCATCTCGAACGGTCAGTGTAGACCCTGCGCACTGACGCGCGGGGAACCCCCGGATGAAGAAGATGAACGGCGCACCTCCGTGCGGTCACCCGCCGACCCCGAGGTGCGCGTCCAGCCACAGCAGGTACTCGTGCAGGCGAGCGACGCGGCGGTCGGGTCGCCCGGCGCGCGAGAGCTCGTGGTCCTCGCCGGGGAAGCGCACGAGGCGCGTCTCCACGCCGAGCAGCTTGAGGGCCGTGAACCACTGCTCGGCCTGCTCGACGGGGCAGCGGTGGTCCTCCTCGGAGTGGACGATGAGGCAGGGCGTGCGCACGTTCGAGACGTACTTCAGCGGGCTCATGTCCCACAGGGCGTCGATGTCGGCGGGGTTCGTGAACTCCAGGCCCAGCTCGTCGTGCCAGAAGCGCGCGCCGATGTCGGACGTGCCGTTGAAGGACACGAGGTTGCAGATGCTGCGGTCCGTGACGGCCACCGTGAAGCGGTCGGTGTGCCCGATGATCCAGTTCGTCATGAGGCCGCCGTAGCTGCCGCCCATCACGCCCGTGCGGCCCCGGTCGAGGTCCGGGAAGCGCTCCAGGCACGCGTCGAAGAACGCGAGGAGGTCCTGGGTGTCCACGGTGCCCCAGCGTCCCTTGATGGCCTCGCTGAAAGCCTGCCCGTAGCCGACGCTGCCGCGCGGGTTGGCGTAGCACACGGCGTAGCCCGCGTCGGCCATGAGCTGAAACTCGTGCTGGAAGCCGTACCCGTACGCGGTGTGGGGGCCGCCGTGGATGTTGAGCAGGGCGGGAATGCCCTCCAGGTCGGGGCGCAGCACCCAGCCTTCCACCTCCGTGCCGTCCTCCGAGCGCGCGACGAGGCGCGTGGGCGCGCGGCGCGGGAAGCTCCCGAGGCGCGCGGCGGTGTCCGTGACCTTCACGCCCGCGAGGAACACCTCGGGGGGATCGGTGGGCGACTCCTCGATCGTGGCGTGCGCGGCGCCCGCCGCCGTGAAGGCCGTCACGACGCGCTCGCCGTCGTGGACGCGGGGCGCGTGCGCGCCGCCCTCCACCGCGAAGAGGCCCGCGCTGCCGCCCACGGTGTAGAGGCTCAGCACGGCCTCGCCGTCCCAGGTGGGCCGCATGGGGAACGCGCCGACCCGCAGGTCGCCCGCGACGATGTTGCCGAGCGGCACGTCCACGCGCTCGTCGAGCCTGCGCGCCGTCACGGGCGTGCTGGTGAGGTCGAACTCGAAGAGGTGCGTGTCCTCCGTGTTGCGCTTGTCGCGCGGACGGCCCGCGAAGGCGACGCGCTGGCCGTCCGGGTGCGGCGCGAGGCCCGAGATGGGCGCGGCCCAGTCGCTGAGGCGGCGCACCTCGCCGGAGAGGGTCACCTCGTGCAGTTCCTCCTCCCACATGGCGCGCGCACGTTCCGTGACGGGGCCGCTGAAGAGCAGCCCCGAACCGTCGGGCTTCCATACGAAGTCCGTGATCGTGAGGCCCGGCTCGGGGCGGTGCAGGACGCGCGTCTCGCCGCTCTCGGCGTCCACGAGCACCAGCGCGGGCGAGCCGTGCGGGAGGAAGCCCGCGCCGTTGAACTTGTACACGAAGTCCGTGACGACGCGCGCCTCGCCGCGCTCGGCACGGCGGTCCACGTCGTCGAGCCGCGAGAGCGCCGCGATGGTGCGCCCGTCGGGGCTCCACTTCGGGTCGGAGACGCCCG
>NZ_KI912627.1:5503-6017 GCF_000519345.1 Deinococcus pimensis DSM 21231 | reverse complement strand
GGTGAGCGCGCGGGCCTCGCCGCCGCCGAGCGGCAGC
The DNA here is from genome assembly GCF_000519345.1 of Deinococcus pimensis DSM 21231. Taxonomy (GTDB): domain Bacteria; phylum Deinococcota; class Deinococci; order Deinococcales; family Deinococcaceae; genus Deinococcus_A; species Deinococcus_A pimensis. The sequence continues at coordinate 5,980 of NZ_KI912627.1, read as the reverse complement.
AGGTAAAGCTGCGGCTTGCCGGAGCGGTCCGAGACGAACGCGAGGGTGCGCCCGTCGGGGGACCAGCGGGGGCTGTGGTCGCGCTTCTCGCCGCTCGTGACGGCGTGGTGCCCGCCTCCCCGGGCGGGAGAGGTGCACGGCGCTCTTGTAGCGGGGCCGCGCGAAGGCCGGGTCGGGTTTGGCGGGGTCCTCCTCCTCGACGCGGGTGAGGACGAAGGCGACGGTCCTTCCGTCGGGGGAGACCTGCGGGTCGGAGGGGAAGTGGACGTCGAGCAGACTCTCGGGTGCGGTCACGCGAGCGTTGTAACACATCGCGCGGCCCGGCGTGGGTTCAGAAGGTCAGGTCCGAGGGACGGTTGGCGTTCGTGAAGAGGCGCTCGCCGTGCGCGCTCAGCTCGCTCCACGCCACGCGCGTCACGCGCGCCGCGTCCAGCAGCACGGTGGGTCGGCGCTCGCCCCGGTCGAGCAGGTCGCGCG
>NZ_KI912627.1:1689-5403 GCF_000519345.1 Deinococcus pimensis DSM 21231 | reverse complement strand
AAGCGCCGCGAGGCGCCCCCGGCGAGCACCGCCGCCGCGAGCCTCACGCGCCCGCACCACGCGGAGGGCGCGGCCGGGGGAGGGTCGGTCGCGCCCTTCGTGGGAAGAGAGCCTCTTCGACCTCAGGGTAGGTGAGGCGCCCCCGCGAGACAGCGAAGGATGGTACGGTCCGGACGCTCATCCGGCCCGCTCCGTGCCCAGCAGCAGCGCCGTGAGGGCCACGTGGAGCTCCTCGTGGAAGTCGAGGACGAGGAAATGCAGCTGCGGGTCGAGCGTGGCGGCCTTCGCGGCCGGGACGGGCGTCGCCACCTGATGCAGGCCCACGACGAGCGCGCTGAAGTGCAGCAGCACCCGCGCGCCCTGACCCTCGCGCAGGTGCGGCAGGAGCCGCTCCATCACCCCGCCCGTGCGGCGCAGCCGCTCCCCGAGGCCCGCCTTGAACGCCAGGGTCGCCTCAATGGGCACGTTCTGCTCCAGGATGGCGCTCAGCAGGGTCAGCAGGTCCACCATGCGGTGCGTGCCGCGCAGCGCCTCCGTGAGGTGCGCGGCGAGCGTGCGCGCCTCCTGCGGCGCGCTCAGCGCGGCGAGGTCCGCGTCCACCCGGTCGAACCACGTCCAGAGCTGGCGCGCGAGCAGCGCGAGGAAGAGCTCCTCCTTCGTGCGGAAGTACAGGTAGAGGGTGCCCTTGGCGAGCCTCGTCTCGCGCGCGACGTCCGTCATGGTGGCGCTCGCGTAGCCCCGCTCGTCCCACACGCGGGAGGCCGCGTCGAGGATCGCCTCGCGGCGGGCGGTCTTGTCCTCGTCGCGGCGGGCGCGGGCGGGCGCGGTGCGGGGGGTGCTCACGCCCCGCATGCTAGATGACCCCCGGTCAGCACGCAAGGGGCGGCGGGCGCTCCCTAGAATGACCGCATGTCCTCCCTCCGCATCCTCGGCGGCACCGCCAAGGGACGCACCCTCGACGTTCCCGACACCGCCCGGCCCACCGGGGCACGGCTGCGCAAGAGCCTCTTCGACCTCATCGCCGCCCGCTACGACCCCGGCAGCTTCCTCGACCTCTACGGCGGCAGCGGCGCCGTCGGCCTCGAAGCCGCCAGCCGCGGCCACGACGTCACCCTCGTCGAACGCGACAGGAACGCCGTCCGCACCCTGGAACGCAACGCCCGCACGCTCGGCCTGAACGTCCGCGTCGTCCACGGCGACGCCCTCGCCCTGCTCCCACGGCTCGGCGCGCACGACCTCGTCTTCGTCGACCCCCCGTACGAGCAGGACATCCCGAAAGCGGCGCGGGCCGTCATGGACGGCGGCACCGTCGCCCCCGACGGCGTCCTTATCGTGCAGCACCCCGTCCAGACCGACCTGCCCGACCACGAGGGCTGGGACCGCGAGCGGCGCGTGTACGGCACGAACGTCCTCACGCTGTACACTCGACCCGAATGAAGTCCCTCCTCGCTCCGCTCGGAATGATCGCACGCTCCGCGTGCGATCGCTCGGGACGGCCATGAAGCACGCCGTCTACCCAGGCTCCTTCGACCCCGTCACGAACGGCCACATGGACGTCATGACGCGCGCCGCCCGCATCTTCGACAGCGTCACCGTCACCGTCATGCACAACGCGCGCAAGCAGGGTCGCCACCTCCTCACCCTCGACGAGCGCCTCGACGTCCTCCGCGAGGCCACCGCGCACCTCCCGAACGTCCGCGTGGACTCCTTCAGCGGCCTGCTCGTCGAGTACATGCGCCTCACCAACAACGGCGTCATCGTGCGCGGCCTGCGCGCCGTCAGCGACTACGAGTACGAACTGCAGATCGCGCACCTCAACCGTCAGCTCGGCGACGTCGAGACCGTCTTCATCATGGCCGCCACCCGCTGGTCCTACGTCAGCAGCAGCATGGTCAGGGAGATCGCCTCCTACGGCGGGGACGTCAGCAAGATGGTCCCGCCCGCCAGCGAGGCCGCGCTGAAGCGCAAGTACCAGCAGGTCTGAAGCGGACATGGGAAGGGCCCGGGCGGGATGCCCGGGCCCTTCTGGTGGAGGCCGTCCAGTCTCCGGCGTCGTACGGACCCGAGCGGTCGGGTCCTCATGCCTTGGGCGGTGACGTGTCTCTACAACTTATTTGGCGTCGTACGGACCGGGACGGCCCGGTCCTCTTGCCTTGGGCGGTGACGTGTCTCTACAACTTATTTCGCCTGCTGGTACAGCTCGGCCACCTTGTCCCAGTTGACCGTGTTGAACCACGCGCCGATGTAGTCGGGGCGGCGGTTCTGGTAGTTGAGGTAGTACGCGTGCTCCCACACGTCCAGCCCGAGGATCGGCGTGCCGCCCGCGCCCGCCACGGCCTCGCCCATGAGGGGGTTGTCCTGGTTGGCGGTGCTCACGACGTCGAGCTTGCCGTCCTTCACCACGAGCCACGCCCAGCCCGAACCGAAACGCGTCGTGGCGGCCTGCGTGAACTTCTGCTTGAAGGCGTCCATGCCGCCGAGGTCACGCTCGATGGCCTGCGCGAGCTCACCGCCGGGCTGCGAGCCGCCGGGGCCCATGATCTCCCAGAACAGGCTGTGGTTCACGTGCCCGCCCGCGTTGTTGCGCAGCGCGGCGCGCTTCTCCTGCGGGACGCGGTCCAGGTTGCGGATGAGCTCCTCGGGGCTGAGGGCCTGCAGTTCGTCGAGGCCTTCGAGGGCGGCGTTCGCGTTGTTCACGTACGCCTGGTGGTGCTTGGTGTGGTGGATCTCCATGGTGCGCGCGTCGATGTGGGGTTCGAGCGCGTCGTACGCGTAGGGCAGCTGGGGCAGTTCGTACTTGGGCATGATGAGTCTCCTTTCAATCGGCGGGAGCGGGCAGGGGCCCGCTCGGTCCGGGGTCATCTTAAACCCGCGCTTCGCGCCGACAATCCAGCGAAACTCTCATTCCACGCTCAACTCCGTGGGCAGGGCCGCCCCGAGCGCCACCCACGCGGACAGCATGTCGTCCGGCGGGGCCGCGACGAGCCGCAGGTCCTCGCCCGTCACGGGGTGCGGAATCACGAGCCGCCACGCGTGCAGCGCCTGCCGTGCGATGACCGCGCTGGCCCGCCCGTACACGGTGTCGCCCAGGATGGGCGAGCCGAGGTGCGCGAGGTGCACGCGGATCTGGTGCGTGCGGCCCGTGCGCGGCTCGCAGCGCACGAGCGCCGACGTGCGCCCCCCGCCCGAGACGGTCGCGAGCGGCACGAACGTCGTCTGCGCCTCGCGCGCGCCCGCCCCGCCCACCGTCATGCGCTGCCGCTCCACGGGGTGACGGCCCACGGGCGCGTCCACCCGCGCGGTGCGGTCCGCCTTCCAGGTGCCCGCGCAGATCGCGAGGTACGTCTTGCGCGTGTCGCGGTCCTTGAAGGCCGCCGCGAGCCGCGCGTGCGCCGCCACCGTCTTCGCGACGACGATCACGCCGCTCGTGTCCTTGTCGAGGCGGTGCACGATGCCGGGCCGGTACCCGTCCGGGCCGAGCGCGCCGTCCTGCTCGGGCAGGCTCACGCGGCCCATGAGGGCGTTCACGAGGGTACCCGTCCACACGCCCGGCGCGGGGTGCGTGACCATGCCGGGCGGTTTGTTCACCGCGATGAGGTGCTCGTCCTCGTAGAGCACGTCGAGCGGGACGTCCTCCGGCAGCACCTCGCTCGCGGCGGGCGGGGGGACGTCCACCTCCAGGCGCTCGCCGCCCCGGAGCTTGTGGCCGGCCTT
>NZ_KI912627.1:1082-1589 GCF_000519345.1 Deinococcus pimensis DSM 21231 | reverse complement strand
GCGGGCCCTCGGCGGGCGCCTCGGTCGTCGCGGGCGCGGTGGGCGCGATGACCGTGCGCTGCACGGGCGCGGGCTCGTCCTTGAAGCTGGACTCCAGCTCCTCCTTGAGGCCGTTCGTGCCGCGGCGGAACTCACGGATGCCCTGACCGAGGCTCTTGCCGAGCTCGGGGAGTTTCTTGGGGCCGAAGATCACGAGGGCGATCAGCAGGATGACGAGAATTTCTGGGGCACCGAGACCGAACATGGTGGTCACCTCCGGGAGTTTGAGAGCGGCGGCTCGAAAGAAGTTCCGGGCGTCTACCGATCACTCTACCGAGTACATATGAAGACAAACGTCACTTCGGATTGCCCACCCGCGTCCGCGTGGGTCTTCATGAATAGGCCCGCAGGGTGCCGTTCATGAACGCCACGTAGAGCGCGCCGTCCAGCACGAGCGGCGTGGCCTGCACGCCCTCCGCCTCCCGCGCGGTCCAGCGCGGCTCGCCCGTCCGCGCGCAGAGCGCCGCC
>NZ_KI912627.1:0-982 GCF_000519345.1 Deinococcus pimensis DSM 21231 | reverse complement strand
AGACAGCACCGTCGCGCCCGGCACGGGGAGCGTGCCGGGGTCGCTGAACAGGCCGCCCGCCACGTCCAGCGTGAGCGGCACGACGGCCACGTGGAGGCGCGCGGCCTCCTCGGGCGCCAGGTCGGAGGTCGAGTCGGTCAGCAGGGCCACGTCCGCCATGAGGTCAGTGTACTCGCCGTGAAAATGGGCGAACGCCCGGCGCGGAGGCCGGGCGTTCGGGAGGCCCTCGGCTCAGGCGCGGACGCGACGGCGCTTCAGCACTTCCAGCCCGATCGGCACGAACGACGCGACGAGCACCACCGCGATGATCGCGAGGACGTACTTGTCGAGGACCTTCGCGGGAATGATCTGTCCCAGGAAGTACCCCAGCAGCGGCACGCCCACGGCCCACAGGAGCGCCCCGACGACGTTGTAGAGCGTGAAGGTGCGGAAGTCCATGCGGCCCGCGCCCGCCATCGTCGGGACGAAGGTCCGCACGATCGGCACGAAGCGCGAGATCAGCAGGGTCCGCACGCCGTAGCGTTCGAAGTACGCGCCGGCCTGCTCCACGTACTCGGGCTTGAGGAAGCGGCTCCTGGGATTGCTGAACACACGCGGCCCGAAGCGCCGCCCGATGAGGTAACCGACCGTGTTGCCGAGGACCGCGCCGACGAAGCACACGCCGCACACCGCCGCGAGCGCGAGGTCGCCGCGCGCCGCGAAGATGCCCGCCGTGAGCAGCAGGCTGTCGCCCGGCAGGAAGAAGCCCATCAGGAGTCCCGTCTCGGCGAAGACGACGAACAGGAGGCCCAGGTACGAGAAGGTCCGGATCAGGAAGGTCGGGTCGAGCCACTCGGCAGCGTGCATGTCGAGCAATGATACCCCGCTCCTGAGGGAGCGCCGTGAGCCCCGAGGATGAGGGCAGGCGCCCCACGACGCCTGCCCCCGGGCGCGAACCGAACGGTCAGGCCTGCGGGGTGCGCGGGCCCTCGGCGGGCGCCTC
>NZ_KI912626.1:2874-3504 GCF_000519345.1 Deinococcus pimensis DSM 21231 | reverse complement strand
AGGCGACCGCGGCGGCGACCGCGGCCCGCGCCGCTGAGGCGAGCGGCCAGCAGGAAGGGCGCCCCACACGGGCGCCCTTCTTCATCGAGGACCGGAGACCACCGACCGCTGATCCCTGATCGCTGACGGCTGACGGCTGACGGCTGACCACGTCCCACTGCTAGACTCGGCTCATGCGACCCGCCTACCTGACCGCCGCGCGGCACCTGCAGCGCGGGCGTGAGGCCGCCGTGGAAGGCAACGACCAGGACGCGGTCCGTGAGTACAACAAGGCGCTTCAGCTGCTGCGGACCCTGCCGCCCGAACGCACGCGGGACGTGCTGCTCGCGCACACGCACCTCGCGTACTACCAGACGCTCGCGCTCGAGGGCCGCGACGTGGCGCAGGAGCACCTGCACCTCGGCATCTCCTACGCGCGCTCCACGCGCGACGCGCTCGCGCGCGCCATCGCGGAGGAGTGCCTCACGGGCCTCGACGTGGCCCTGTAGCTACGCGGGGTCGAGTTCCGAGCCGGGCGCGACGTGAGCGCCCGGCTTCACCTTCACGCCCGCGCCGACGGCGGTGAGGTCACCTTCGCCGCCCACGCGGGCGTCCGCGCCGATCTCGGCGGCGTCGTCCACGAGGGCGCGG
>NZ_KI912626.1:0-2774 GCF_000519345.1 Deinococcus pimensis DSM 21231 | reverse complement strand
GCGGGGCGGGGCGGCGTGCGTGACGAGCACGCCCGGGCCGTGGGGTGGCGTGGGCGTGACCGCGCCGTCCGCGCTCACGTACGCGGCGTCCCACAGGCGCGAGAAGTACTCCAGCAGTTCGGGCGGGAAGTTCTCCACGCCGAAGCCTCCGGCCTCGCGGCGCACGGCGTCGCCGCCGTTGCCGGACCACCACGCGAAGTTCGTGAGGGCCGCGCGGTAGTCCTCCAGGTCACGCGAGGCGGCGTAGCGCTCGTAGAGCCGCACGGACGACTCGGCCATCGCCTCGTGGTTGCCGCGCAGCAGGGTCACGCGGCCCGTCTCGTGCAGGTCGAGCAGACGCCGCACGCACGCCAGGCCCAGCGGCCCACGGTCGATGACGTCGCCGAGCACGACGAGGTGCGCGTCCCGAGCGTGACGCGCGGCGGCGTCGAGCAGGTCGAGACGACCGTGGAGGTCCGCGACGGACAGGACGGGGAAGCTCATTCGTCGTGCTTGTCGCTGAAGTCCAGCAGGGTCTGCTTGTGGCGTTCACGCAGGGCGTGCGCGGCGCGCGGGTCGGGCACGAAGCGCAGACCTCCGGCCTCGCGCTCCACGCGGTAGCCGTCCTCCTCGGCCGCTCCGGGCAGCCACGCGGCGGGCAGCTCGCTGCGCAGTCCGCTGTCGAACTCCACCTCGACGACGTCGCCGCCCACGCTCTCCACGACGAAGAACTCGTTCACGCGGTCAGTGTAGTGCCTCGCGCGGCGGGCGTGGACGCTTCCTTGTCGCGCGCTCCCGAATGAGTGTTAAGCTGAGCGCGGACGGGGCCTCATGGGTTCCCGCCGGACAGCATCGTCACCATCATCCTGAATCCGCGCCCCGTGAGGCGCGCGCCCGCCGAGCGCGGGCGATGGCCGCACGAGAGGCGGCGAGGGGTCTCGAAATGTTGCAGCGCTTCTCCATCCGGGCAGGGCACCACGCGTGCCGTGCTCGTCGTACATTTTCCCGCCGCGGGACGCGGCACGAAGGGGACTGGCATGAAGGGTGAGCTGAGGTACGAGGGCAAGGCGAAGAAGGTCTTCGCGACGGACCGTCCCGACGAGTACGTCGTGGAGTACAAGGACGACGCCACCGCGTTCAACGCGCAGAAGCGCGGGACCGTCGCGGGCAAGGGCGCCGTGAACAACGCCATCACGGCGGCGCTGTACCCGCGCCTGGAGGCGGCGGGCGTGCCCACGCACTTCCTGGAGCGTCTCTCCGACCGCGAGCAGCGCGTCCGCGCGGTGGAGATCGTGCCCGTGGAGGTCGTCGTGCGCAACGTCGCGGCGGGCTCGTTCAGCAAGCGGCTCGGCCTGACGGAGGGCGCGCCGCTCGCGCGTCCCGTCGTGGAGTACTACTACAAGAGCGACGTCCTCGGCGATCCCCTCATCAACGACGACACCGCCGTCGTGATGGGCTGGGCCTCCGAGGAGGACCTCGCCACGATCCGCACGCTCGCGCTGAGGGTCCGCGACTTCCTCACGCCGTTCTTCGAGGAGCGCGGCGTGCAGCTCGTGGACTTCAAGCTGGAGTTCGGCAAGACGCCGGGCGGCCAGATCGTGCTCGCCGACGAGATCAGCCCCGACACCTGCCGCTTCTGGGACGCCAGGACGGGCGAGAAGCTCGACAAGGACCGCTTCCGCCGCGACCTCGGCGGCGTCGAGGACGCCTACCAGGAGATGCTGCGCCGCGTGCTCGGCGAGCCCGCCGGCGCCTGAGCGCCCTCCCCACGTTCCATCCCTTTCCTCCCCGCGTTCTCCGACCGCTGACCGCTGACCGCTGACAGCCGCTCCGAAGGAGCCTTCCATGACCTACCTCGTTCGTGTGTTCGTGTCCCTCAAGCCCAGCATCCTCGACCCGCAGGGGCGCACCGTGGAGCGCGCCCTCGACCACCTCGGCCACACGAACGTGACGGGCGTGCGCGTCGGCAAGCTCGTCGAGATGACCCTCAGCGGGGAGCGGGAGGCGGTGGAGGCGCAGGCGCGCGAGCTTGCCACCACGGTCCTCTCCAACCCCGTGATGGAGGACGCCCGCGTGGAGATCACCGAGATCGCCCCCGCGTCGCCCGTGGAGGCCGGGGCGTGAGCGTCGCGGTCGTCCAGTTTCCCGGCAGCAACTGCGACATGGACGCGCTGCACGCCGTCCGCACGATCGGCGCGGAGGCGCACCTCGTGTGGCACACCGAGACGGACCTCGGGCGGGCGTCGGCGGTGATCCTGCCGGGCGGGTTCAGCTACGGCGATCACCTGCGCTCCGGCGCGATCGCCGCGCGGAGTCCCATCATGAACGCCGTGCGGGCCTTCGCGGAGGCGGGCGGGCCGGTGCTCGGCATCTGCAACGGCTTCCAGATCCTCACGGAGAGCGGCCTGCTGCCCGGCGCGCTCGCCCGCAACGAGCACCTGCACTTCGTGTGCCGCCCCGTGCGCCTGCGGGTGGAGAACGCGTCTTCGGTCTTCACGGACGTGTACGCGCAGGGTCAGGAGCTCACGCTGCCCGTCGCGCACGGCGAGGGCAGCTACTACGCCGACGACGAGACGCTCGCGCGCCTGCACGGCGAGGGCCGCGTGGCCTTCACGTACCTCGACAACCCCAACGGCAGCCTGCGGGACGTGGCGGGCGTCCTGAGCGAGCGCGGCAACGTGCTCGGCATGATGCCGCACCCCGAGCGCGTCGTGGAGGCCGTGCTGGGCGGCACGGACGGACGCGGCGTCTTCGAGAGCCTCGTCGCGCACGCCGAGCGGGCGGTGGCGCTGTGA
>NZ_KI912625.1:113283-114635 GCF_000519345.1 Deinococcus pimensis DSM 21231 | reverse complement strand
AGCGTCGCGGAGGACAACGCGCCCGACCCGGAGGAGGTCGCGCGGATCGAGACGCGCCTCTCGCAGCTCTCGAAGCTGCGCGGCAAGTACGGCCCCGAGCTGGAGGACGTGCTGCGCTACGCCGAGGAGATCGCCGGGCAGCTCGCGGAGCTGCGCCGCGACGAGCAGGACGCGGGCAGCCTCGAAGGGGACGCGCTGAAGCTCGCCGGGGACGTCCGGAAGAAGGGCGAGGCGCTGCGCGCGGCGCGCGCGAAGGTCGCGCCGAACCTCTCGAAGCAGCTCCAGTCGGTCGTGCGCGAGCTCGGCATGCCGCACGCGAAGCTGGAGTTCGCCCTCACGCCCCTCGACGAGCCCGCCCCGTTCGGGCTGGAGACGGTGGAGCTCCGCTTCAGCGCCAACCCCGGCGAGGCGGCCGGGAACCTCGCGGACGTCGCGTCGGGCGGCGAGCTCTCGCGCGTGATGCTGGCCGTCAGCACGGTGCTCGGCGCGGACACGCCCAGCGTCGTGTTCGACGAGGTGGACGCCGGGATCGGCGGGGCCGCCGCGAACGCCGTGGCGTCGCAGCTCGCGGCGCTCGCGCGGGACCGTCAGGTGCTCGTCGTGACGCACCTCGCGCAGATCGCGGCGCGCGCCGACCATCACTACAAGGTGGAGAAGCAGGTCCAGGAGGGCCGCACCGTCACGCGCGTCCGCCTCCTCGACCACGCCGAGCGCGAGGCGGAGATCGCGCGGATGCTGAGCGGCACGGACTCGGCGGCGGCGCGCGAGCACGCGCGCGAGCTGCTCGGGACCGACTGAACACTCCAAACTCCCACGCCTCCCCTTCTCAGTCCACGGTCAGTTTCGCCGCCTAGGATGAGGCTCATGAACAAGCGTGTCGCTGGCCTCGTCCTCCTCGGTGGCGTCCTCGCGGGGTGCTCCATGAACGGACCTCAGAACCTCGAAGTGCACGAGGTGCTCCTCTACGGCTCCACCCAGGAACGCATCGGCTGGGTGTACGGCACCATCCCCGGCGGCGCCCAGACGACCCTGAAGCTCGGCGATCAGACGCTGGAGGTGCGCCCGCAGGTCGCGGACCCGCTCGCCGTGGCGGGCACCCTGAGCGTGAACGGGAAGGCCACGTTCCGTCTGCCGACCGCCGCGACGCCGCAGAAGGTCACGGTGACGCGCTCCGCGAGCGGTGACGCGTACTCGGTGCGCGCGAACGCGGACCTCGCGGCGGTGTACTACACGGACGGACGCGCGTGGTTCAAGCTCACGGACCGCCTCGCGGGCGGCACGGTCACGCAGGTGCCCGCGCGGGCGAATTCCGCGCTGCGCGGCGCGGGCAGCCTGACGGACGCGGAGGCCGA
>NZ_KI912625.1:112131-113183 GCF_000519345.1 Deinococcus pimensis DSM 21231 | reverse complement strand
CGTCGTCGCGGCGGGCGGATCGAGCGCCCGTTCGGCGGTGCAGGACGCGGGCGCGCGGGTCTCCATGACCTTCGAGGACGTCTCGACGCGCCTCTCGACGGGCGTGGAGACCGCCACGGTCCGCGCGCGCGGCGCGCTCGACGACCTGCTGGGGCGGCGCGTGCAGCGTGACGTGTACGGCGAGCGCGGCACCATGATCGCCGCGCAGGGTCAGATCGTCACGCCCGGCGTGATCGAGCGGGCCCGCGTGAACGCGAAGGAGGCCGCCCTCGTGGACGCCACGACGCTCTCGAAGGCCGTCAGCAACGCCGGGGACCGCCTCAGCGTGGGCGCGCAGACCGTGAAGGAGGGCGCCAGCACCCTGCTCGACCGCGTCCGCGAGACGTACGACGAGCTGCGCGGCAACGCCGCCGAGGCGACCCTGGAGCGCCGCATCAACGCCGCGCTGGGGCGGCCCGCGAACCGCGTGATCCTCGACCCGCAGGACAACGTGCTGCTCAACGTCGGAGAGATCGTCACGCACCGCGCGATCGAGGAGGCGAGGCGCACGGGCGTCCTGGACCTGCTGCTCTCCAGCGTCAGCATGGAGACGCCCTCCATCTCCCCCGACGAGGTGCGCCCGCACGTGACGGGCACGGCGGCCCTGCCCGCCGAGCACGACGAGTTGCCGCGCGGGGGCGCCGACGCGACGCGCCTGAACGAGGACGGGACGCTCCCGAGAAGCTGAGCGCCCCCGCGTGGAGGCCGTGGGGACGCGTTCCCCACGGCCTTCCCGCGTTCTCACGGTCGCCCTAGGCAACCGTTCCTTCGTTCTCCCTTCACCCGGGAAGGGGCGCTCTATACTTTCAGGGTGACCCGACTGACCCGCCTGGAAGTGCGTCGCCTCGCCACCATCGAGAAGCTCGACCTCGACCTCGGGGAGGGCTTCTGCGTGTTCACGGGCGAGACGGGCGCGGGCAAGTCGATCATCGTGGACGCGCTCGGCCTGCTGCTCGGCACGCGCGGCGGCAGCGACCTCGTCCGCACCGGCGAGGACGACCTCCTCATCAGCG
>NZ_KI912625.1:111730-112031 GCF_000519345.1 Deinococcus pimensis DSM 21231 | reverse complement strand
CACTGGAGCGCGCCGCGCAGCGGAATCCGGAACGGGACCGTCTCGACGAGCTCGATGGTTCCTTCGCGCGCGCTCACAGCCAGGCCCTCACGAGACGCGCCACCTCGTCGGGGTTCGCGCGTTCCGTGTCGATCACGAGCGAGCGCTCGGGCGGCAGGTCCCGCAGGACGCGCGCCGCCGCGTCCGGGTCGTAGTGGCGGCGCTCCGTCACGACGATGCGGGCCTTCGCGAGCAGGTCGTCGGGATCGACGCCCTCACCCGTGAGCGCCGCCACGCCCCCCTCACCGAGCACGTCGAGCGC
>NZ_KI912625.1:97772-111630 GCF_000519345.1 Deinococcus pimensis DSM 21231 | reverse complement strand
GACCACCGCCGCCGCCGCGAGGCCGCGCGCGCCCTCGGGCGCCTCGACGTACTCGCCCTCGTGGTCGAGGACGACGTCGAGGGCCTCCTCCACCGCGACGGGACCGTCGGCGGCGAGCTCACGGGCGAAGCCGAGCGCGTCGTCGTTCTCGAAGGGCCCCACACCCCACGCGGGCATCAGGCGCCCTCCACGGCGCGCTGCCCGTACGTGCGCTCCACGTACGCCTCCAGGAGTTCCTGGAAGTCCTCCGCGATGCGCGGCCCCTTCAGGGTCGTGAGGAGCTTGCCGTCCTGGTAGACGGGCGCGCGGGGCTCCTCGCCCGTGCCGGGCAGGCTGATGCCGATGTTGGCGTGCTTGCTCTCGCCGGGACCGTTCACGACGCAGCCCATCACGGCGACCTGCATGGCCTCCACGCCCGGGTAGCGGCCCTTCCACTCGGGCATCTGGTCGCGGATGTAGCCCTGGATCTTCTGCGCGAGCTCCTGGAAGACGGTGCTGGTGGTGCGTCCGCAGCCGGGGCAGGCCGTGACCTGCGGGAGGAACTGCCTCAGGCCCATGCTCTGCAGGATCTGCTGCGCGACCTCCACCTCCAGCTTGCGGGGCGCGCCGGGTTCGGGCGTGAGGCTCACGCGGATGGTGTCGCCGATGCCTTCGAGCAGCAGGGGCGCGAGCGCCGCGCTCGACGCGACGATGCCCTTCATGCCCATGCCCGCCTCGGTGAGGCCGAGGTGCAGCGGGTAGTCGCAGCGCGCGGCGAGCTTGCGGTACACCTGCCACAGCTCGGGCGCGCTGCTGACCTTCGCGCTGATGAGGATCCGGTCGTGCGGCAGGCCGAGCGACTCGGCGTACTCGGCGCTTTCGAGCGCGGAGACGATCATCGCGTCGATCATGACGTCCGTGCCGCCGCGCGGGCTGGCGCTGCGGGCGTTCTCGTCCATCATGCGCGCGAGGACGGCCTGGTCGAGGCTGCCCCAGTTCACGCCGATGCGCACGGGCTTGCCGTGCTCGATCGCCACCTCGATCATGGTGGCGAAGTTGCGGTCGTGGTGGGCGCCCGCGCCGACGTTGCCGGGGTTGATGCGGTACTTCGCGAGCAGCGCGGCCGTCTCGGGGAACTCGCGCAGCAGGATGTGGCCGTTGTAGTGGAAGTCCCCGACGAGGGGCACGTCCACGCCGACGTCACGCAGGCGCAGGGCGATCTCGGGGATGGCGGCGGCGGCGGCGCGGTTGTTCACGGTGACGCGCACCACCTCGGAGCCGGCGCGGGCGAGCTGCGCCACCTGGAGGGCGGTGCCCTCCGCGTCGGCGGTGTCGGTGTTGGTCATGGACTGCACGACCACGGGATGGTCGCCCCCGACGGGGACGTGACCGACCCAGGCGGTGACGGTTCTGCGGCGGGACGTCATGCGCTCAGTCTAGAGCGGCGACCTCCGGGTGGATTGCGGGATTGTCCCGGTTCGGGGGCGGCACGAGGTCCCGCCACGCGAGCGCCGCGCCGCGCTCACGCCCGGCGAGCGCCTCCTCCTCGCCGAGCGCGTCCACCACGGGTCGCCACGCCTCGTCGAGCAGATCGTCGGCGTGACGGAACTCGTTGCGGTTGCGTCCCCTCGTGACGGCCTCCGCGTGCCCTCGCAGGCGCGCGGCGTCGTGGAAGCGGCCCTCGCGGGCGGCGACGACGGAGAGGAGCGCGCTGGCCCAGCCGACGCTCACACGCTCGTTCTCCCCCCACAGGAACTCGCTCAGCGCCGCGCCGACCGCCCCCGTCTCGCCGCGCCGCAGCCGGAACTCGGCGGTCAGGAGTTCGAGGGCCTCGTTCACGGCGTCCGGTGTGATCTGCGCGGTCACCTCGCGCGCCACGCCGAGGAAGCGCGCCGCCTCGTCGAGCTCGCCGAGGCGCATCGCGACGCGTGAGGCGTGCTCGCTGACCGTGCCGAGGTTGGCGACGTCGCCGATGCCGCGGAAGTCGTCCACGAGAGCGTAGAGCTCGTCGCGGGCGCGGTCGAACCGTCCGGCGGCCATGCGGGTGACGCAGAGGTTCGCGCGCTGCCGCACCACCGTGGGCGGCTCGTCGAGGAGTCCGGCGAGCCGCAGGGACTCCTCGTGGTGACGCTCCGCGAGGTCGTGGTCCTCGCGGAAGACGGCGACGACGCCGCGGCAGACGTGGATGTTCATGCGCAACCTCACGGCGTCCTCGGGGACGACGTCGAGCGCCTCCTGCAGGCGCTCCTCGGCGGTGTCGAGTTCCAGGCCCATCTGCGCCATCCGGCCCCACTCGAACGCGAGCTTCGCGCGGAGCGTGGGCGCGAGGTCGTGCATGACGGGCTCGTACGCCTCGAACCAGCGCAGGTGGTCCGCGCCGCGCCGCACGTACACCCAGAACAGCGCGATCCGCGCGAGGAGTTCCGCGCCGCGCCGCGCGTCCGCGCCGTTGAGGATGCCGCGCCGCAGCAGGTCGCGGATGTCGTCCTCGCGGCGGCGGAAGAAGGCCATGGCGGGTTTCTGCGCGCGAGTGAAGCGCGCGGCGTGATGATCGGCGCCGCTGGTGAGGAGCTCGTCGAGCGCCTCGTGGGCGTAGCGCTGCTCGTCGAGCGTGGCGAGCTCACGCTCGGCGAAGTCGCGCAGGGTGTCGAGCAGCAGGTACTCCGAGCCCTCGCGGGTCGGGTCGAACGCGACGAGGCTGGCGTCCACGAGCGCCTCGAGCGCGCCCTCGGCGCCCGTGGGGAGGCGCAGCCGCTCTCCGAGGTCGTGAGCGTCGTCAAGGGTGAAGTGGCCGCGGAACACCCCGAGGTGGCGGAACCAGACGCGTTCCTCGTCGGTGAGCAGATCGTAGGACCAGCGGGCGGTGGCGTGCAGGCTGCGCTGCCGTTCCGGGAGGTCCACGAGGCCCGTGCCGGGCAGGCCGCGCTGCTCGTCGAGGCGACGGGAGAGCGCGGCGACGTCGAGCGTGCGCAGGCAGGCGGCGGCGAGTTCGAGCGCGAGCGGGAGCCCGTCGAGCCGCGCGCACAGCTCGGCGGTGCGGCGCAGGGCGGCCGGCGTGGCGGTGAGCGCGGCGACCCGTCCGGGGGCGCGGCGTTCGGTCCGGTCGAGCAGGAGCCGCACCGCGGGAGAGGCGAGGACGTCCGCGGCGCGGGCGCCGCGCGGCAGCGCGAGCGGCGCGAGTTCGTGGAGGTACTCGGCGGGAAGGCGCGTGGAGAGGCGGCTCGTGACGAGGACGGTGACACGGTCGTTGGCGAGGAGGTCGCGCAGGAAGGGGACCGCGCCCGGCAGGAGGTGTTCGAGGTTGTCGAGCACGACGAGCGCGCGGGGCACCTCGCGGGCGGCCCGTTCGACCGTGCCGAGCAGGTACGGGAGGAGCGCCGCGTCCGAGACGCCGGAGAGCTCCACGAACTCGACGTGGTCGCCGCGCTCCCGCGCCCGTTCGGCGGCGGCGCGCGCGACGGTGGTCTTGCCCACTCCGCCGGGGCCGAGGAGCGTCACGAGGCCCTGCCCGTCCGGCGCGAGCAGACGATCGAGCTCGGCGAGGTCCTCCTCCCGTCCGACGAGTCCGGGTGGGCCGTCCGTGGTGGGACGGGCGGTCCCGGTGGCGTCGGCGGAACCGATGGAACGGACGGGGTGAGGGGGTCTGGAGCGGACTGGGGTGTGGTCGCTCATGAGCTCTCCGGGACGGCGCGCCGTCGGGTCGGGTGAAGGGTGGGTACTCGCCCACTGTAGGTGGCCTCCCAGAAGTCGGGTGTGAAACTTAACACCACATTGGGCGCATGCTCACGTTGCCCGGTCACCGGGCGGCCCCGGGCGGACTGTGTCCGGAGTCGTGGCGGTCTGTTCGCTGGTGCTAGAATGCACTGTTGACCCAGAAGAACACTGGTTGGTTCTGCCACCGGCGTAAGTGATTTCAGTTAAGGGAGAAGCGAGCTTGAACAACATCATCGTGCGCGGGGCGCGGGAACATAACCTCAAGAACGTCACCGTGGAACTGCCCCGGAACAAGTTCGTGGTCATCACGGGCGTGTCCGGCTCGGGCAAGTCCACCCTCGCCTTCGACACCATCTACGCCGAGGGGCAGCGCCGCTACGTCGAGAGCCTCAGCGCCTACGCCCGGCAGTTCCTCGGCCTGATGGAGAAGCCCGACGTGGACGCCATCGAGGGGCTGTCGCCCGCCATCTCCATCGACCAGAAGACGACCAGCCACAACCCGCGCTCCACGGTCGGCACCGTAACGGAGATTCACGACTACCTGCGCCTGCTGTACGCGCGGGTCGGCTCGCCGTACTGCCCGATCTGCGGACGCAAGATCGAGCGGCAGTCGCCCAGCGAGATCACGGACAAGCTCCTCACGCAGTTCGTGGACGCGAAGGCCATCCTGCTCGCGCCCGTCGTGCGCGGACGCAAGGGCGAGTACCGCAAGCTCCTCGGGGACCTCAAGCGCGAAGGCTTCGCGCGCGCCCGCGTGGACGGCACCATCTACGACATCGACGAGGCCGAGAAGCTCAAGCTGGAGAAGTTCGAGAAGCACGACATCGACGTCGTCGTGGACCGCCTCGTGCTGCGCGAGACCGACCGGGGCCGCATCGCGGAGAGCGTGGAGCTCGGCCTGCGGCGCGGCGAGGGCCTGCTGCGCGTGCTGCTCACCGACACGAACCACGAGGAGCTCTACTCCGAGAAGTTCGCCTGCCCCGAGCACGGCAGCGTCCTGGAGGAACTCGAACCCCGCTCGTTCTCGTTCAACTCGCCGTACGGGGCCTGCCCGGACTGCGCGGGCCTCGGCAGCAAGCTGGAGTTCAGCGCGGACAGCATCATCGACGAGGCCCTCTCCATCGCGGAGGGCGCGATCGTCCCGTGGAGCAAGAAGGGCACGGGCGGCGGCGTGTACTACTGGGACAAGCTGCGCGCCCTCTCCGAGCACCTCGGCTTCGACCTCAAGACCCCCTGGCGCGAACTGCCCGAGGAGGTCCGTCACGCCGTCCTGCGCGGCCTCGACAAGCCCTTCGAGGTCGTCTACCGCCGCGGCGGCAAGGAGACGATGCGCTTCATGACGGAGTACGAGGGCGTCATCGCGAACCTGGAGCGCCGCTACGCCGAGACCGAGTCGGACTACATGCGCGAGAAGCTCGAGGAGATGATGGAGCAGGCGCCCTGCCCGACCTGCGGCAGCACCCGCTACAAGCCCGAGATCCTCGCGGTGCGCGTCGGCGGGCTCAACATCGCCCAGTCGAGCAACATGAGCGTCCTGGAGGCCGACGCGTTCTTCGAGCGCCTCGCGGACGGGTCCGTCACGGAGGGCGCCATCGCGAAGTTCCTGGAGACCGGCACGGGCGGCACGCAGAAGGTCGCGCCCGCCCGCACCCTCGACCTGGAGCTCGGCGGCTTCGGCAGCACCGTCGCCGCGCCGATCCTGCGCGCGATCCGCACGCGCCTGAAGTTCCTCGTGGACGTCGGCCTCGACTACCTCTCGCTCGACCGCGCCGCGAACACCCTGTCGGGCGGCGAGGCGCAGCGCATCCGCCTCGCCACGCAGGTCGGCAGCGGCCTCACGGGCGTCCTGTACGTCCTCGACGAACCCTCCATCGGGCTGCACCCCAAGGACAACGGGCGCCTCATCCAGACGCTGAAGCACCTGCGCGATCTCGGCAACACCCTCCTCGTGGTGGAGCACGACGAGGAGACCATGATGGAGTCCGACTACATCGTGGACATGGGGCCCGGCGCGGGCGTGCACGGCGGCGACGTCATCGCGACCGGCACACCCGAGGAGCTCGCCCGCAGCGAGGAGAGCCTCACGGGGCGCTACCTGCGCGGCGACCTCAAGATCGCCCTCCCGGAGACGCGTCGGC
Source organism: Deinococcus pimensis DSM 21231 (assembly GCF_000519345.1). Taxonomy (GTDB): domain Bacteria; phylum Deinococcota; class Deinococci; order Deinococcales; family Deinococcaceae; genus Deinococcus_A; species Deinococcus_A pimensis. The sequence goes on along the minus strand of NZ_KI912625.1, from coordinate 105,799 downwards.
GCGGCAACGGCCGCAAGCTGCGCATCCGCGGCGCGCGGGAGCACAACCTCCGCGACGTCAGCGTGGAGATCCCGCTCGCCACCATGACGGTCGTGACGGGCCCGTCGGGGTCCGGCAAGTCCACCCTCATCCACGACATCCTGCACGCGACGCTCGCGCGCGACCTCAACCGCGCCAAGACCAGCCCCGGCAAGTTCGACGGTCTCGACGGCGTCGAGCACCTCGACAAGGTCATCGAGATCGACCAGAGCCCCATCGGGCGCACGCCGCGCAGCAACCCCGCCACGTACACGGGCGTCTTCACCGACATCCGCGATCTCTTCACCCGCACCACGGAGGCGCGCCGACGCGGCTATCAGGCGGGCCGCTTCTCCTTCAACGTGAAGGGCGGCCGCTGCGAGGCCTGCAAGGGCGACGGCGTCGTGAAGATCGAGATGAACTTCCTCCCGGACCTGTACGTCCCCTGCGAGGTCTGCAAGGGCGCGCGCTACAACCGCGAGACGCTGGAGGTGAAGTACAACGGCAAGAGCATCGCGGAGGTGCTCGACATGACCGTCGAGGACGCCCGCGCCTTCTTCGAGAACATCCCCACCATCGAGAAGAAGATGCAGCTGCTCGTGGACGTCGGCCTGGGCTACATGAAGATCGGGCAGCCCAGCACCACCCTGTCCGGCGGCGAGGCGCAGCGCATCAAGCTCGCGTCGGAGCTCAGCAAGCGCGCGACGGGCAAGACGATCTACATCCTCGACGAGCCCACCACGGGCCTGCACTTCGAGGACGTGCGCAAGCTGATGGGCGTGCTCGAACGGCTCGTGGAGGCCGGCAATACCCTCGTGATCATCGAGCACAACCTCGACGTGATCAAGAGCGCCGACTGGGTCATCGACCTCGGTCCCGAGGGCGGCATCCGCGGCGGCGAGATCGTCACGATCGGCACGCCCGAGGACGTGGCGCGTCACCCGACGAGCCACACGGGCGCGTACCTCGCGAAGATCCCGGACCTGCGCGCCCGCCTGGAGGGCGCGGCGGTGCTCGCGGCGCCCGCGAAGAAGGGGACGCGCAAGCAGAAGGTGGCCGGTTGAGTCCCGAGGGCCGTCATTCGCTCGCGGCGTGGCTGGTGGGCCTCGGCCTGCTCGCGGCGCTCGTGCTGGCGCTCCTCTCCCCGCTCGACTGGCCGCTGAAGCTCGGGGCGTGGGTGCTGCTGACCCTGCTGCTCGACGAGAGCGGCAACTGGTTCGGCTACACGGGCGTCCTGGTGGGCGCGCTGCCCCTGCTGCTCGGCAAGGACGGGCACCCCGTGGTGCCCGCGCTGTCCACGCTCGCGCTGCCCACCACGCCGGAGTGGTCCGTGGTGTTCCCGCTCGTCGCGGCGGGCCTCGTGGCGCTCCTCCTCGTGAAGCACACCGGCACGCTCGTCGCGCTGATCCTGTCCGTGGCGGTGTTCGTCCTGCCGATCCTGCTCGCGCGCCGCATCGGGCCCTCCCTGGACGAGAGCGTGAAGCTGCCCGGCACGAGCGACTTCCTCACCTGGGCGCTCGGCGCGGCGATCGTCGGGGTGGTCGTGGCGCTCGCGCGGCGCGTGCTGCGGAACGTCCGCACGCGCCGGGAGCGGAACACGGCGTCGGCGTAGAGGTCGGGAGGGCGTGAGGCCGGAGCACTCAGGCTCCGGCCTCTTCCGTTCCTACTCCCCCACGCCCTGCGCCGCGCCCCCCACCGGGTCCGGCAGCCGCGCCCCGCACCTGCGGCAGTGCAGCGCGTCCCCGTCGTGCCCGCTCAGACCGCAGTTCGGGCAGACGCGCCCCGCGTCGCGCCGCGCCTGCTCCCGCGCGATGCCCGCCGTGACGATCCCGGTCGGCACGGCGATGATGCCGTACCCCAGGATCATCGCGAGCGACGCCAGGGCCTTGCCGAGCCCCGTCTTCGGCGCGATGTCGCCGTACCCGACGGTCGTCAGGGTCACGATCGCCCAGTAGATGCTCGTGGGGATGCTGGTGTAGCCGTTCCTCGGCCCCTCGATGACGTACATCGCCGCGCCGATGATCGTGACGAGCGTCAGGACCGTCGCGAGGAACACCACGATCTTCGCGCTGCTCGCGCGCAGCGCGCTCGTGAGCAGGTTCGCCTCGCTGAGGTAGCGCGTGAGCTTGAGAATCCGGAAGATCCGCAGCAGGCGCAGCGCGCGGATCACGAGGAGGTACTGCGCGCCCGGCAGGAACAGCACGAGGTACGCGGGCAGGATCGCGACGAGGTCGACGAATCCGAGCGGGCTCAGCGCGTAGCGCCACCAGCGCCGCGCCGACACGAGCCGCAGGAAGTACTCCACCGTGAAGAGCAGCGTGAAGGCGCCCTCGATGTCACGTAGCCGCCCCCCGTAGGACGCGCGGATCCACTCGACGCTTTCGAGCATCACCGAGAGCACGCTCAGCAGGATCAGCACGATCAGCAGCAGGTCGAAGGCGCGGCCCGCCCGCGTGTCGCTCTCGAAGATGACGTTGCCCAGCGCCACCCGCCACGGGGGCCGCGTGTCCCGGTACGCGCTCACACGGGAAGTCTACGCGCGGGAAGCGTGAGGCGGCGCGCGCACATCACACGGTGACGTTCATCAGGTCCCGCGCGGCGCGCTCCAGGTCCCCGGAGGACGCGAGGGCGCTCCCGACGAGCACGGCGTCCGCGAGGCCCTGCAGGTCGCGCAGCTGCTCGGGCCGTTCGTAACCGCTCTCCGCGACGAGCGCGCCCTGGAAGCCCCGGTCGAGGGCGCGGCGGATGAGGCGCGGCGCGTTCGCGAGGTCGATGTTCAGGGTGGTCAGGTCGCGGTTGTTCACCCCGAGGATCTCCGCGCCCGCCGCCATCGCGAGGTCGAGCTCGCGCTCGTCGTGGACCTCCACGAGCGCGTCGAGGCCGTGGTGGTGCGCCACCTCCAGGAACTCGTGGGTGCGTTCGCCCAGCACGGACACCATCAGCAGGGCGCAGGACGCGCCCCACTCGGCGGCCTCCGCGAGCATCGCGGGATGCACGACGAAGTCCTTGCGCAGCGCGGGAATGTCCACCGCGCGGCTCACGTCCCGCAGGGCCTCGGGCGAGCCGCCGAAATGCCGCGGCTCCGTCAGGACGGACACGGCCGCCGCGCCGCCCCGCTCGTACGCCCGCGCGGCCTCCACCGGGTCGAGCGGGGCGATCGCGCCGCGGCTGGGACTGGCGCGCTTCACCTCCGCGATGAGGGCGAGCGCGCCGCCACGCACCGCGCGCTTGAAGCGCAGCTCGCGCTGACGGGGCGGGCCCGGCGCGTACTCCCGGCCCTCGTAGTCGTTCCAGCGTTCCCGGACGATGCCGCCGAGCACGCCCGGCACGGAGTCGAACTTCATGGGGAAAGGATAGCTGATGTAACATCTTCCAATGACCTTCACCCCCTCCAACGGTCCCGTTCAGATCTCCACGCAGGAGATCCAGGCTCGCATCGAGGAGCTCGGCGCGCAGATCGCCCGCGACTACGAAGGCAAGGAGCCTCACCTCATCTGCGTCCTCAACGGGGCGTTCCTGTTCCACTCGGATCTCGTGCGGGCGCTGCGGATGCCCCTCACGGTGGACTTCATGGCCGTCAGCAGCTACGGCAGCGCGAAGCAGTCCAGCGGCGAGGTGCGCCTCGTGAAGGACCTCAGCCTGCCCCTCTCGAACCGTCACGTGATCCTCGTGGAGGACATCGTGGACACCGGGATCACCATGCAGTACCTGCTGCACTACCTGCAGGGACGCGGTCCCGCGTCGCTGAAGGTGGCGGCGCTGCTGTCCAAGCCGTCGCGCCGCAAGGTGGAGGTGCCCGTGGACTACCTGGGCTTCACCATCCCGGACGCGTTCGTGTACGGCTACGGTCTCGACCGCGCGCAGTTCGACCGGAACCTGCCGTTCATCACGTCGCAGGAGTAGCGGTCGGCGGTCGGTGATCCGCCGTCGGTGAGGGAGGGCGTCCACGCGCGGGCGCCCTCCCTTCCGTTCCGGCTTCGAGAAGGAGGGCACCCGCGTGCGGGTGCCCTCCTGAGCGCTGACAGTCGATCGCTGTCGGCCTACTTGCGTCCGCCCTTCTTGGCGCCGCCCTTCTTGTCGCCGCCGCCCGTGCGTTCCTTCGCGTCACGCATGAACGAGCGGAGCTTCGCCTCGAACTGGGGAGACTGACGCCCGATGGCGCGCGGGCGGGGCAGCTCCTCGGGCTCGTCGAGGAGCTCCTTGATGGAGAGGTCGAGGCGGCCCTTGTCGTCACGCCCCAGAACCTTGACCTCGACGGTCTGTCCCTCGTCGAGGTGATCGCGGACAGAGCGGACGAAGCTGTGCGCGATCTGCGAGATGTGCACGAGGCCGGTCTCGCCGTTTTCAAACTGGACGAAGGCGCCGAAGTCGGTCACGCGCGTTACGCGTCCCTCGACGACCGCGCCGGATTCAAGCTGCACCAAGAAGGTCCTCCCGGTTGATCATGCGGGTATCGTATCACCACGTCCAGGGACGCGCCACCGACCCTGGCCCGGACGCCCGGACCGCTCCGCTCACACGTGGAGAGACGCGTGAACGGTCCAGGCAGGAGCGAGGGACCGCTCCCGAGCGTGCGACGGTGGGGCGGCGGAGACTCATCACCACGTCCAGGGACGCGCCACCGACCCTGGCCCGGACGCCCGGACCGCTTCGCGCTCTCATTCGTGGTGAGCGGGGTGTCCTGCTAGAGTGAGCTTGATGAAACTGCGCGGCACTCTGGGCGGGCTCAACCTGCTGGTCGAGCCTGAGGATTCGGCGCTCAGCGTCGAGGAGGCGCTCCTCGCCAAACGGGAGCTGCTGCGGCAGACCGTCACGGTCGAATTCGAGGGCGAGGTGGAGGCGGCGGCGCTGGAGGCGGCGATGAACGTGGTGCGCGCGGCGGGCGGCGAGGTGCTGCGGGTGCGCGGCAGCCGTCAGGTGGTGCAGGTCGGCGCGGACGCCCGGACGGTGATCGTGCCGCACAGCCTGCGCGCGGGCTTCCACGGGGAGTACAAGGGCAGCGTCGTGATTCTCGGGGACGTGAATCCGGGCGCGGAGGTCGTGGCGGGCGGCGACGTCATCGTGATGGGCGCGCTCCGCGGCCTCGTGCACGCGGGTGCGGGCGGGAAGGCCGACGCGATCGTGTGGGCGCGGCCCATCGCCTCGCCGCAGATTCGCCTCGCGGACGCCATGGCGCGCGCGCCGGAGGACAACTCCATGACGGTGATGCGCCGCATCGAGGAAGGGCACGCGGAGATCGCGCGCCTGAACGACGGGGCGATCGTGATCGAGGCGCACGCCGTGAAGTCGTAGAGACACGTCGACGATCCAGGCAGGAGCACCGGGCCGTCCCCGCCACTGCCCTCCCCGCCGCGTCTCGAAGCCCGTCCGGGACGCGGCGGGCGTCTTTGGGGTATACTGAATGAGCAATTCCTCTTCGCGAGGGGTGGGCAGGTGCCCACCCTTCTTTCGTGAGGGGAGCCCTGGAGGCTGGAGGCCGAGCCGTGTCGACGTCGCGTTGGCGGCGTGACCTGCGGAGACAACACATGAAGAACAACCTGGAACAGATCGCGATGGACGCCCTCGAACCGCTCGGGTTCGAGGTGCTCGAAGTCCATCTTCAGAACCCCGGCAAGCGGCCCACGCTGCTGGTCCGCATCGACCGTCTCGACGAGCAGCCCGTCACCGTCGACGACCTTTCCCGTGCGAGCGAGGCGCTCGGCGTGGACCTCGATCGGCTCGATCCCATCGCGGGCGAGTACCGACTGGAGCTGGAGTCGCCCGGCGCGAAGCGTCCCCTGCTGCGGGCCCGCCACTTCGAGCGCATGCTGGGCCTCAAGGCGAAGGTGCGCGGCGGCGGGCACAGCTTCACGGCGCCCATCGCGCGGGTGGACGGCGACGAGGTCACCTTCGACGTGCCCGAAGGCCCGGTGACGCTGCGCGTCGGGGATTTTCAGGCGAACCTTGCGGAGTTTCCGTCGTCGCACCGCTGAGTGGAGAGACACGTCGACGCACGAGGCATGAGGACCGCTCCGGTCCGTACGCAGCCAAGAGCTCGACGGCCACTTCCCAACGTCTCGCCGCTCACTCTCCGCGCGCTGTACGCCGGGTTACCGTTGAGTCGAGCGAGCTGAAGTCCCCCCTCTCGACGAGTCGGGCGTCCGACGCCCCTCGAACGTGGTCCCGCCGGGACCCGGACAATTCAAGGCCGCTTTCGGGCGGCGCCGCTACAACTCAAGGAGGAATCAGGTCCCATGTCGGCAGAATTCAATTTCGTGGACGCCCTGCGTGAGGTCGCGCAGGCCCGCAACATCAACGAGATGCAGCTCATCGAGGCGTTCGAGCAGTCGCTCGCGCAGGCCTACACCCGCAACGTGGAGCCGGACAAGCGCGTGGAGGTCCACCTCGACCCGAAGTCGGGCGAGCTGGAGGTGCTGGTCATCAAGGAGGTCGTGGAGAAGGTCGAGGACGAGAACGTCCAGATCTCGCTCGCGGACGCCCTCGAACTCGATCCGGGCGTGGAGCTCGGCATGGAGATGGAGTTCCCGGTGGAGCGCGAGAAGTTCACGCGCATCGCGCTGCAGGCGGCGAAGCAGACCCTGACGCAGAAGATGCGCGAGACGGAACGCAACGTCGTCTTCAACGAGTACAAGGACAAGGAAGGCCAGGTGCTCACCGCGACGGTGGTGCGCATGGACAACAAGGGCAACATCTTCGTGGAGCTCGGCGCGGGCGAGGCGATCATGCCGCCGCGCGAGCAGATCCCGGGCGAGCGCCTCCTGAACGGCAACCGCGTGAAGATCTACCTCAAGGAGGTCCGCAAGACCCCGAAGGGCCCGACGATCCTCGCGAGCCGCGCGGACGAGCGGCTGCTGGAGTACCTGCTGCGGCAGGAGATCCCGGAGGTCGCGGAGGGCATCGTGGAGGTCAAGGCGATCGCGCGCGAGGCGGGTCAGCGCAGCAAGGTGGCGGTGTGGAGCCGCAACAGCAACGTCGACCCGATCGGCGCGTGCATCGGTCACCGCGGCAACCGCATCCAGGCCGTGACGGGCGAGCTGGGCCGCGAGCGCGTGGACGTGATCCTGTGGGATCCGACGCCGCGGGAGTTCATCCGCAACGCGCTTTCCCCGGCGAAGGTCGGCCTGATCGAGGTGAACGCGGACCGCAAGGAGGCCACGGTGACCGTGACGGGTGATCAGCTGAGCCTCGCGATCGGCAAGGGCGGTCAGAACGTGCGTCTGGCGGCGAAGCTGACGGGCTTCAAGATCGACCTGAAGGAGACGCAGGCGATCCAGGACCTCGACGCGGCCCTCGCTCAGGCGATGCAGGACGAGGACGAGCCGCGCGAGACGACCACGGGCGCGCGCGCCGCGTTCGACGCGCTGTTCAAGGACAGCAAGACCGTCGCGAGCGCCACGCCCGAGGGTGACACCGAGCTGAATGATTGAACGGTCAGGATTGGGCGCGTCCTGATCCGCTAGAACAGCAGTGGAGGACGCGCGCGTCCACGCCTTCCCAGAATCGAGAGCGCATGACGAAGCACCATGTTCCCGAACGCACCTGCATCGCCTGCCGCCGCAAGCGGCCCCAGGCGGAGCTGACGCGTGTCACGCGAACGCCGCAGGGCTGGGCGCTCGTGCAGGGCCCGCGTTCGGGCCGGGGAGCGTACGTCTGCTCGGATTCGCCCGCGTGCTGGGCGGAGAAACGACTTCGCCGCGCGCTCGGCGCGTCGGCGCCTGAGGTGAGCGAGCGGCTCACGCTCGCGCTGCCCGCCGGGGAGGCGACCCACATTTCGAACGATCCGCGTTCGCGGCGTGCCATCGGAGGTACGAATGTCTAAGGTAAGAATTTACGCCCTGGCCAAGGAGCTCGGGCTCGAAACGGCCCAGCTTCTGGAGATGCTCGACGGTCTGGGCGTGCAGTACAAGTCCTCCTCGTCCACGCTGGACGAGGAGACGGTGGAGGCCATCAAGGCGCTCGTGGGTGAGGGCTCCGGCGAGGCGTCCGCGCCCGCCGAGACGGAACCCGCC
>NZ_KI912625.1:95854-97672 GCF_000519345.1 Deinococcus pimensis DSM 21231 | reverse complement strand
GCGCAGCTGGGCGCCACGCTGCAGGCGAAGCTCAAGGCGCCCGTCACGCCCGGCCTCACCGGGCAGGACGAGGACGTGGACGTCCTCGCCGACGTCCCGGGCGCGCCCCTCGCGGGCGGAGGCGCGCTGTGACGCCCCCACCTGCCCGCTGGGTGCTCTCCCGACCCGCGAGCCGTGAGGAGCTGCTGCGCGTCATGCAGGAGTTCCGCGTGTCGCCGCCCCTCGCGCAGGTCATCCACGCGCGTGGCTTCCACCCGGAACACCTCACGCCCGAACGCCGGCTCTCCCCGAATCCCGCCCTGCGCGAGGCGGCGGGGCGTATCGTGGCCGCCATCCGCGCCCGCAAGCGAATCCGCATCCACGGCGACTACGACGCGGACGGCGTGACCGCCACGTCCGTGCTGGTCCTGGGCCTGCGCGCGCAGGGCGCGGACGTGCACGGCTTCATCCCGCACCGCCTCAACGAGGGCTACGGCGTCCACCCCGACAGGGTCGAGGAGCACGCCGCCGCCTGCGACCTGCTCGTCACGGTGGACTGCGGCGTCACGAACCTCGCGGAGGTGCGGGACATCCTCGCGCGCGGCGTGGACGTCATCGTCACGGACCACCACAGCCCCGGCCCGGACTTCCCGGACTGCCTCGTGGTGCACCCCGCCCTCACGCCGGGCTACGATCACGACCTGCACAACCTCACGGGCGCGGGCGTCGCGTACCACCTGCTGTGGGCCGTCCACGAGGAACTCGGCCTCGGGGAACCCGTGGAGTACGCCGACATCGCCACGATCGGGATCATCGCGGACGTCGCGCCGCTCGTCGGGGAGAACCGCGCGCTCGTGCAGCGCGGCCTGGAGCAGTTCCCCGAGAGCGTCCACCCCGGCATCCGCGCCCTGATGGGCACGAAGAGCGTCACGCGGCCCAGCGCGCGTGACGTGGCGTTCATCCTCGCGCCGCGCATCAACGCCGCCGGACGGCTCGGCGAGGCGGACCTCGCGCTCGAACTGCTCACCACGGGGAGCCCGCGCCGCGCGCAGGAGCTCGCGCTGTACCTCGACACCCGCAACAACGAGCGGCGCGTCATCCAGGACCAGATGTTCAAGGAGGCCCTCGCGATCGTGGACCCCACGGACCCCGCGATCGTCGTGACGAAGGAAGGCTGGCACGCGGGCATCATGGGGATCGTCGCGGCGAAGCTGCTGGAGACCTACTACAAGCCGGTGTACATCATCGCGCAGGGCAAGGGCTCGGTGCGCAGCACGCCCGGCATCAGCGCCGTGGGCGGCCTGCGGCACGCCGCGAACCTCCTCAAGCGCTTCGGCGGGCACCCCGGCGCGGCGGGCTTCGCGATCGAGGGCGAGAACATCCCGAAGTTCCGGGATCGTCTGCACGAGTACGCGCGGACCTTCCCGACGCCCGTGCCCGTCCACCGGCTCGACGCGGCCCTCCCGACGGGCGCGGCGGTGCTGTCCCTGACGAAGGAGATCGAGGCGTTCGAACCGTACGGCGAGGGGCACCGCCCGCCCCTGTGGTGGCTGCGCGGCGAGCTCACCGACACGCGCCTCGTGGGTCGCAGCGGCGAGTCGCTGCAGTTCCGCTTCGGGCCCGCGCGCGGCGTGAAGCACGGCGAGAAGGCCCTGCCGCGCGGCGAGCAGGACCTCGCGGCGCACCTGAAGCGCGACAACTACCAGGGCCGCGAACGGCTGGAGTTCAGCGGGGAGGCCCTGAGGCGCACGTCCCGGCTGGAGCTCGACGGGGACGGCGAGGCGCCGCCGCTCGCGCGGCTCACCCCGCAGGAGGCGATGGCGCGCCTGAAGCGCGGCG
>NZ_KI912625.1:89698-95754 GCF_000519345.1 Deinococcus pimensis DSM 21231 | reverse complement strand
GCCACCGCGACGGAGGCGCGCGAGGTGCGCGCGCCCGAGGCGGCGGTGGAGTCGGGCGTGCCGCACCGCGCGCCGGTCGTGACGATCATGGGTCACGTCGACCACGGCAAGACGAGCCTGCTGGACTACATCCGCAAGACGAAGGTCGCGGCGAAGGAGGCGGGCGGCATCACACAGCACGTCGGCGCCTTCGAGGCGAAGACCAGCAAGGGCAAGATCGTGTTCATCGACACGCCCGGTCACGAGGCCTTCACGAGCATCCGCGCGCGCGGCGCGAACGTCGCGGACATCGCGATCATCGTGGTGGCCGCGGACGACTCGATCATGCCGCAGACCCGCGAGGCCGTGGCGCACGCGCAGGCGGCGAACGTGCCGATCATCGTGGCGATCAACAAGATCGACCTCGCGACGGCGAACGTGGACCGCGTGAAGCAGGACCTGATCCAGCTCAACCTCGTGCCGGAGGACTTCGGCGGCGACACGATCGTCGTGCCCGTCTCCGCGCGTTCCGGTGAGGGCGTCGAGGACCTGCTGGAGATGATCTCGCTCGTGGCGGAGCTCGCGGACCTGCGGGCCGACCCGAAGGGCGAGTTCAGCGGCGTCGTCGTCGAGAGCCGCGTGGACAAGCAGCAGGGTGTCCTCGCGAACGTGATCGTGCAGCAGGGCACGCTCCGTGTCGGTGAGTTCCTCGTCGTCGGCGAGAACTACGGCAAGGTGAAGGCCCTGACGAACTCGCTCGGGGACCGCATCAAGGACGCGGGACCCAGCACGCCCGTGCAGATCCTGGGCTTCAGCGAGGCGCCCACGGCGGGCGACACGGTCGTCAGCGCGAAGAACGAGCATCAGGCGCGCGAGATCGTCGCGGGCCGCGTGACGACCCGCCGCGACGCGGAGGAGGCCCGCAAGCGCCCCCGTCAGACGCTCGAGGAGATGATGGGCAGCCTGGAGCAGGTGCGCGAGGTGAACCTCATCCTGCGCGCCGACACGCAGGGCTCGCTGGAGGCCATCCAGGGCATCCTCGCGAAGAAGCAGACGGAGGACGTGAAGCTCAACGTGATGCTCGCCGGGATCGGCGCGCCCACCGAGGGCGACGTGCTGCTCGCCAGCACCGCCGAGGCGCAGATCATGTGCTTCAACGTGACCGCGTCGGGCAGCGTGCAGAAGGCGGCGACCCAGAAGGGCATCGACCTCAAGAGCTTCCGCATCATCTACGAGATGATCGACGAGGTGGACCGCCTCATCAAGGGCAACCAGGAGCCCGTGTTCGAGGAGCGCTACCTCGGCCGCGCGGAGGTCCGCATGGTCATCCGTCACCCGAAGGCGGGCCTCATCGCGGGTTCGTACGTGCAGGACGGCAGCCTGAAGCGCAACGCGAAGCTCAAGGTGCTGCGTGGCCGTCAGGTGGTCTTCGAGGGCACCATCACCGGTCTCAAGCGCTTCAAGGACGACGTCCGCGAGGTGCAGACGGGCTACGAGTGCGGCGTGAACCTCGACTTCAACGACATCCAGGAGGGTGACGTGCTGGAGGCGAGCGAGATGGTGGACGTGACCCCGGCGTAAACAAGTTGCGGAGACGCGTCGTCGCCCAAGGCATGAGGACCGGGCCGCCCCCGGTCCGTACGCCACCAAACAAGTTGCAGAGACGCGTCGACGCCCACCGCGGAACGCCCCCTCCCTTCACGGGTGGGGGCGTTCCGCGGTGTCGTGTGCCGTCCTTTGGCGCGCGGGATCACGCTCTCGTCACCACCTTGCACTAGAGTATGGTTCGCATGAAGCCCACCCGAAGGTTCCGCTCCTGGCAGCGTCTCGTGACGTTCCTGTCGGTGGTGGCGGTGCTGCTGGGTTCGGGGCCGCGTGAGTTCGCGCTGGCCCTGCGGGGTGGGGTGGTGGGGCTCGCCCCGGCGCCCCTGCCGGAGTTGCGGGCGGCGCCGCCGCTTCCGCCGCTCGTGCCCGTGGAGGTCGGGGAGGCGCCGGGGCCGCTGGACCGCGTGTCCTTCTCGGCGCTCCGTGCCGGCGGCGCGGGGCTGCGGGCGAGGGCGGAGTTCCGACCGCGGGTGTTCGCGCTGGGCGGGAGCCGTCTGCTCGACGGTGGCTGAGGCGCTGCGTCCGCCCTCTCCTCTTCCGTCTCTCGTGTTCATTTCCGGAGTTTCCCGTGACCGATCCTCGTAACCGTAACCGTAACCGCGCCCGTCAGGGTGGCGGGCGGCGCAACGTCGCGCCGCCGCGCCGCTTCCCCTGGACGGCCCTGATGCTGCTGCTCGTGCTGCTGACGTCCATCGCGTACGTCTGGCGTCCGTGGGAGCACCGTGACAACCTCTGGACGCTGTGGCAGCCGCAGAACGGCGGCTTCAAGGCTGTGAACCTCGGGCTGGACCTGCAGGGCGGCCTGCGCGTGGCGCTGGAGCCCGACAAGGCGAACTTCACCCGCGACGACCTGGAGAAGGTCCGCACCGTCGTGGAGAACCGCGTGAACGCCCTCGGCGTGGCCGAGCCGAACATCCAGATCCAGGGCGACAGCCGCGTCGTGGTGGAACTGCCCGGCCTGACGGAGGCGCAGCAGGCGAACGCCCGCTCCGTGATCGGTCAGACGGCGGTGCTGGAGTTCCGCATCGTCAAGGACGGCGCGCAGCCCGATCCGCAGACCGGTCAGTACCGCCTGACGGACCTCGGTCCGGTGCAGGCGACGGGTGAGATCGTCCAGAGCGCCACGCCCGGCACGGATCCCACGTCGGGCCGCTGGGTGGTGACCTTCCAGACGACGTCGGCGGGCGCGGACAAGCTGCTGTCGTTCACGCGCAGCAACGTCGGCAAGCTCATGGCGATCGTTCTGGACGACGAGATCAAGAGCGTCGCGACGATCCAGGAGCCGCTGAGCACGAACGTGCAGATCAGCGGGAACTTCACGGCGGCGGAGGCGACGAACCTCGGGCTGGTGCTGAAGTCGGGCAGTCTGCCCGTGCCGATCAAGTTCGCGGAGCAGCGTGAGATCGGCCCGACGCTCGGCGCGGACGCGATCCGTTCGGGCGCGATCGCGGCGGTCATCGGCGTCGCGCTGACCTTCGTGCTGCTGTTCGTGTACTACGGCTTCTGGTTCGGTCTGGTGGGCGCGCTGGGCCTGCTGTTCTCCGCCGTGATCATCCTCGGGATTCTCGGGGGGCTGGGCGCCACGCTGACCCTGCCGGGCATCGCGGGCCTCGTGCTCACGATCGGCGCGGCGGTGGACGGCAACGTCATCTCCTTCGAGCGCGTGAAGGAGGAGCTGCGTCGCGGGCGCGGCATCAAGGGCGCCATCAACGCGGGCTACGGTCACTCGTTCTGGACGATCTTCGACGTGAACATGTCGCACCTGCTCGTGGCGCTCGCGCTGTACAACTACGCGACGGGCCCGGTGAAGGGGTTCGCGGTGATCCTGGCGATCGGCGTGGTCGCGTCGACGTTCTCGAACCTGGTGTTCGCGAAGTGGCTGATGGAGGCCTTCGCGCGCCGCCGCGAGCTGAGCGCGCCGCAGTGGTTCGCGACGCCGAACTTCAACTTCATGAAGCCCGCGCCGATCATCACGACGCTGTCGGTGCTGCTCGCGCTGGCGGGCGGCGGCGTGATGCTGGCGAAGGGCTTCAACTTCGGCGTGGACTTCACGTCGGGTACGAACTTCACGCTGCGGACGAACTCGGGCACGAGCGTGGAGCAGGTGCGCGCGGCCGTGGCGGGCGTGGGCCTCGCGAAGGCCCCGGCGGGCGGCGCGACGATCCAGAGCACCGTGAATCCGGCGGTGCCGGGCACGAGCTACACCGTGAAGGTCCCGGAGCTCACGCAGCCCGAGATCGAGCGCTTCCGCGCGGCCTTCCAGAAGCTGCCGGGCGGCGAGGTGCAGGCGGTGGACACGGTCGGGCCGAGCGTCGGGGCGGAGCTGCGCGATCAGACGATCCGGGCGGTGCTGCTGTCGCTCGCGCTGATCCTGGTGTACGTGTGGTTCCGCTTCGACTTCGCGTTCGGGTTCGGTTCGGTGGTGGCGGTGCTGCACGACGTCGCCATCGTGATGGGCCTGTACGCGTTGCTGGGGCTGGAGTTCAACATCAACACGGTCGCGGCGATCCTGACGCTGATCGGGTACAGCCTGAACGACTCGATCATCGTGTCGGACCGCATCCGTGAGAACCTGCGCTCCATGCGCGGGCGGCCGTACCGGGAGATCGTGAACGCCGCGATCAACCAGACGCTGTCGCGCACCCTCATGACGAGCGTCTCGACGATGCTGCCGCTCGTGTCCCTGCTGGTGATCGGCGGGGCGGTGCTGCGGGACTTCAGCCTCGCGCTGATCGTCGGCATCCTGATCGGGACGTATTCGAGCATCTACATCGTCGCGCCGATGGTGGTGTTCTACGAGAACCAGATGTCGAAGCGTCGTGCGGGCAAGGCGGCACCCAGCAAGGCGAGCTGAGCCTGGAAGAAGGAGGGTCGGGACCGTGGGGTCCCGACCCTCCTTCTTTTTGCTTTTTGACGATGCGTATTCCATGTCTGGGTATGATGATTCAAACTTACCCTGATAGAATTATGAAGAAAGCCGTGTTTGATTATTTGATCGTCAGGCTCATAATAATTTATCTTATGCCTCTCGATGACTCGCACAAAAGCGGGGCTTATCTGACAACGCTGTTGAGCGCGAAGGTATTCGCGCTCCTCGCGGGGGCCTTCGCCGTCTCTGCACGGCGTTCGCGTTGACCGGAAGCGTCAGGACCTGAGCCAGGCGCTTCTTTCCTGATGCCAGGAAGACCGCCCGCCCCCGACGGGGAGCCCGAGGGACGAATGCCGCGCATATGGCACCGACCTCTCCTTGTGATCGTCGCCGCATCGGATCTACCTCTCCTTGTCACGTGCATGATTTCCGCATCGGGTGCGGAGGGTGCCGTAGACTGAAGCGCTCATCTAGATCAAACATATGTTTCAATTTGAATTTCATACCTTCTCCCAGCTCGCGGGCAAGGCTCTCCTGGCCTTTGGGATCTTCAACCTCCTGTGCTTCGCCATCGTTTCGATACTCGTCGGTCGGGCCCTCGCAAGGCCTGAAGACGAACAACCGACGCGACAGGCGGACGCTCAGCCGCCGGGAGAAGGGAATTCGAACCCTGACCAGTAGCCGGGCCGGCGACATCCACCGACTCGCATAGTAAGAGCAGGCGATATGGATCGTTTCCATATCGCCTGTCTTTCAATCTGGCGGAAATTTAATGACAGCTGACACTCTAGAGCGTCAGCTTAGGACGGCAGGGAGTTCACGGCGTTCGTGATACGCCTCATTTCGGTGTCGGATGATCCAACGAAACGCACCCCGTGCGATTCGCACCCGCCTCCCGCGGCGCGTCCCCCATCATGGCCCTCATGTCCTGCCTCCTCGTCGTCTCCGGCGCCACCCTCGACGTGGACCTCGTCCTCACCGAACTGTCCTTCGAACCCGAGCACCTCTGGCAGCGCGGAGAGCCCGCGCCCGCCGGGCGTGTCCACGAGGACTCCGGCTTCAGCGTCCTCGTGAGTCCCGCCGACCCCGGGAACCTCGACACGCAGGTCGAGGAGGCGCTGGAGTTCCTCGACGCGTACGCGCACGAACTGCGCGCCCTCATTCGCGCGCGCGGTCTGCAGGACGTCTACCTGCACTTCGGCGCCGTGGCGGGACCCGACGTGGCCGTGCCGCGCGCCTACCTGCCGCCGGAGCTCACGCGCCGCGCCGGAGCGCTGGGCCTCGGGCTGCTCGTGTCGCACTTTCCCGCCGGAATCGACGACGGGGAGGACGCGCTTCGAACCTGAACATCGCGCCCCTCCGCTGCTCTAGACTGTCCCCGTGCGTGTCGTGCTGTTCCTTCAGGTGGTCGTGCTGTTCGCGCTGGCCGCGTTCGTGATCCTGCTTCAGCTGGAGAATCCCGTGCAGGTCCGCGTGCCCGTCCCCTGGGTGCAGGAGGAGGTCGTCGCGCCCCTCGGGGTGGTGCTGGCGGTCACGCTGCTCGTGGGCGGCGCGTACGCCGCGCTGCTGCTCGTGCCGCGCCTCGTGCTGGGCTTCGCCCGCC
>NZ_KI912625.1:87985-89598 GCF_000519345.1 Deinococcus pimensis DSM 21231 | reverse complement strand
ACGGGTCCGTCGCGGAGTACCTGCGCACGAACGTGCCCGGCGTGACCTTCGTGAACGCCGGGACGCGTGCGCGCGGCGAGGTGGTGCTGTTCACCCTGCCGCCCGAGTCGGACCTGCGCGCGTGGCTCGAGGAGGCCGAGGTGAGCTTCTCGTGGGGTCCCAAGACCATCGACGCCCTGGAAGGCAACTACGGCTTCCACCGTGAGGGCCTGCGCATCGACGCGGACCCGCTGGTCCTCGCGGAGCTCGGCGTGGCGTCCTCCCTGCAGGTCGGCGAGCGGGACCTGTGGCGCAGCGAACGCATGCGGCACCTCGCGTCGGAGGCGTACCGCCGCTGGCTGTGGGCGCAGCTCTACGAGGCGCTCGACGACGCGGGCTGGGCGCGCGCCGCGCGGCACATGCTGGGCCTCCCCGTGGGGGACGTCACGCAGGCTCAGGCCGTCGCGGACTGAGGTCACGGGCCCGCACGACGGCCGTGCCGAGGAGGCGGTCGTGCGGGAGGCGGCGGTCCCGCGCGAAGGCCGCGAGCGTGAAGTACAGCACGGCGGGCAGAATGGTGGCCGTCGCGGACTGATCGGACGGCGTCCGCATCGACCGTACGTGCGTTGATGCCCGACGCGCGTCGTGAAGTGCCTACGCTGGAGGCATCACGTGCCCGAACGGACGCGTGGTGTACACCCAACAATCAGCAATAATATATGGTTTTCTTTGCAACTTTCTCGACGCAGCATGTTGTGTCTTCTATCTGCTTGCCTCGCAACACAAGGCTTGAAATTCAGCCGATCCTCACTTGCCACGACTTAACGGTCGTGAGCGGTGAAGCACTGCTCAGGTCAGACTTCGGTACTGGACCTCTTCTTGACGCATGCATGGCTACAAGCACCCTCACGAATCTGGAAGTGTGGGCTGCTCGGGAGGCTGGCGCGATGGAAGCATCGGTGCCGATAAGTTTCAATATCACGCCACCGCACCTGGCGTGTCCCGAGTTCACAGGGGCCATCCTCCGGGCGATCAGTGGCAGTCGCGTCACCGTCGAGATCCTGGAGACTCACCCCGTTACGACCGAGTCCCTCGCAGGAATTCGCGAGCTTAAAGCTCACGGCGTGGAGTTCGCCCTGGACGATTTCGGAACGGGTTTCTCCGACTGGACGCAGGTCGAACTGGTGCGCCCAAACAAGCTCAAGTTTGACCGCTCCTGGCTCAACGGACCGGCCAAAGCCCTTCTCGGCGCCATCCGACGCGCACAGGACATGGGCATGAAAACAGTGGTCGAGGGCGTCGAGCACCTGTGGCAGTTCGAAATGGCACAGGACGCGGGTGCCAACGCCGTCCAGGGATTTCGCTTCTCCAGAAGTCTGCCCCTGAACGACTTCAATGCCTTCGTCGAGCGTCAGTCGCTTAACGCATAGGTGTACTCCCGAGAGCAGCCCGGTCCTCGACCGTGGTTGCTCTCCTCTATTTCTGCTGGGCTGACTCGACCTGCGCGGCGGCGTCCTCCCAGCGGGTCATGAGGTCCAGCAGTCGCTCCTCGGCGTCGTGGACGGCTCGGCCCAGCGCGGCCCAGTCGGCGCCCTCGCCCGCGCCGTCCAGCGCGGTTTGCGCCGCCGCGAGGG
>NZ_KI912625.1:75524-87885 GCF_000519345.1 Deinococcus pimensis DSM 21231 | reverse complement strand
GAGGGCCGCCTCGGCGTTCGCGACCTGCGCTTCGAGCTCCTCCGCGCGGCGCTTGAGGTGCCACAGGCCCGGCGTCTTCTTCGCGGGCACGGCGGGCGCGGCCGCCCTGACGTCCTTGACCGGAACGGCCGAGGCGGGCACGTGCTTCTGTTTGTAGTACGCGTACCCGCCCGGGTACTCGAAGAAGCGTCCGTCCTCGATGAGCCAGATGCGGTCCGCGAGGTTCTCCACGAGACGGCGGTCGTGCGAGACCATCAGCAGGGTGCCGTCGTAGTCGTCGAGGGCCGCTTCGAGGCTTTCGAGCATCTCCATGTCGAGGTGGTTGCTGGGCTCGTCGAGGACGAGGAGGTTGTTGTCCTCCTGCGCGAGCTTCAGGAGGGCCATGCGGGCGCGCTCCCCGCCGGAGAGGCTGGAGATGCGCTTGTCGTGCGCCTCGTACGGGAAGAGGTACGCGCCGAGCAGGTCGTGCGCCTCCGTGTCCTTCTGGGTGTAGGCGCGCGCCTCCTCGTACAGGGTGGAGGTCGGCTCGACGCCGCGCAGGTTCTGGTCGTAGTACCCGACGCGGACGCGGGCGCCCGTGCGGACCTCGGCCTTCGGGTCGTCGGAGGGGGTCAGCCCGAGCAGGCAGCGCAGGAAGGTCGTCTTCCCCGCCCCGTTGCGTCCGATGAGGGCGACGCGGTCGCCGCGCCGCAGCGTGACGTTCACGTCCCGGAAGAGGTCGCGCCCGCCGAGCCGCTTGGAGAGGTGCCGCGCGTCCAGCACCACGTCACCGCTCTCGGGCGCGTGGAACAGCACCCGCGCGACGCGCTCCTCCGGCGGCGGGGCGCCCGTGGCGGCCTTCTTCATGCGCTCCAGGCGCGACTCCATCGCGCGGGCACGCCGGGCGAGCTTCGCCATGCCGAGCCCCCAGATCTTCATGCGCGCCGCCGACTTGGAGAGCTCGTCGATCTGCGCCTGCTCCACGGCGTGCCGGGCGGCCTGCAGTTCGAGGTCCGCCTCGAGCTGCTCGCGGAAGCGGGTGAAGTTCCCCGGGTACACCTTGAGGCCGCCGTCCCGCAGGTACGCGGTGCTCGTGCAGGCGGCGTCGAGGAAGGCGCGGTCGTGCGAGATCAGCATCACCGCGCCGCCGTAGCGGCCCAGGAAGCCTTCGAGCCACTCGATCATGACGATGTCGAGGTGGTTGGTGGGCTCGTCGAGGAGCAGCACGTCCGGGTTCTCCACGAGGAGCGCCGCGAGTCCCAGCCTCGTGCGCTCGCCGCCGGAGAGACCCGAGACGGCCTCGTGCTCGCGGCCACGGAAGCCGAAGGCGAGGGCGCTCGCGTCCTTGCGGGCGCGGCGTTCGTACCCGCCGCGCCGCGCGAAGTGCTCCAGCAGCTCCGCGTGCCGCTCGATGGCGTCGTCGCCCTCGGTCATGCGCTCCGCCGCCTCGGACAGTTCGGCCTCCAGCGCGTCGAGCTCGTGGAAGGCCGCGTCGAGGACGCCGCCCACGGTGGCGCCCTCCGGGAAGACGGGGTCCTGCCGCAGCGCGCGGATACGTACGCCGTCCGCGCGGCGCACCTCCCCGCCGTCCGGGTGGTCCTCCCCGGTGAGGAGGCGCAGCAGGGTCGTCTTGCCCGCCCCGTTGCGCCCCACCAGCGCGAGGCGGTCCCCGGCGCGCACCGTGAGGTTCACGCCGTCCAGCACGACGTGATGACCGTATTCCTTGTGGACGTCCGAGAGGGCCAGCAGCATTCAGGAAGTATAGAGCGCCGCCCGGGTCGCCTGTCCGGATGGCGGAGGGACGGGAGCGTGGACCGAGCAGGACGAATGCCCATGGCGTCGGACAGGTCGTCAGACGTCCAGGTCTCGCCGGGCTCCCGGAATCCTGGTGTGACCAATTACCGTCAGCACTTCTCGTTCGGAATGATCATAAAAAGGCAAACCCGTAGTTTGGGAGCTCATTAGTATGCGAATGTTCTTGACTGTTTCGATGTTGGTCGTGTTTACGTCAAGCTCTGCATTCGGGGCGCAACCTGCACCCAATCAGAATGCCGACGGGAGTGAAATCACGACAGCAACGGTGAGGCCCAAGCCAAGGCCAACACCAAAGCCGAAACCAAAGCCGAAACCGAAGCCGACTGCGGCCCCGACACTGCCGCCCGGCTGTGAACACGTCAACGGCGTGTTGAAATGCAACGGTTACGAAGCTCCGTAGCGTCGTAACCTGATTCGAGGGCCGTGGCATCTGCTGCGGCCTTCGTTCGTTTTGACGTGGCTTCGGTTCTTCGTCCGCTTTCACCGCGTCTCCCCTGCCACGACGACGACGCGGTCACCGGAGGACACCAGGCTGGGCGGCCTCGCGTACGAGGACCGCGAGATGTGGAGGAGCCGCGCGCGCGGGCCCTGCCGGACGACCTGCGCTGAGTCAGTCCCGCTTGCCGAAGAAGGTCACGGCGAGAAGCGCGCGGTAGTACGCGGTGGCGACGCGCAGGACGAGGCTGTCCGGCCCGAGCCGGTCGATCATCCACAGCACGATGGACTCCGTGAGGTCGTGCCGGGCGTCCGCGCCGGTGGCCTGCCGCTTCCACTCCGTCCCGAGGTACGCCTCCATCTCGCGGCGGGTGAAGAAGAAGCGGGCGTACACGAACCACAGGATCTCCAGGGTCATCAGGAGCGCGGCGAGGGCCACGACGACGACGACGGCCATGGCGGCGATCTTCAGGGGATCGCTCGTTCCCTCTCGGGGCACGCCGAGCGTCCGTTCGAAGAACGCCCCCACGTCCCCGGCGAGGAACGGCAGCACGAACATGACGAAACACAGGCCGCCGATCCCGACGAACGCGGCGTGACTCGCCGCGATGCCTTCGTAGAGGGGGGAGCGCATGAGCTCAGGATGCCCTGGACCGACGCAGAGGAGGGAGGAAAGCGAACGTGGGTTGAGGATGAGAGAGCGGAGTCGCACTCACGAAGAATCGGTGTGAGGAAAGTTACGCAAAGCGGCAAGGAGTATCCATAATAGGGATGGATCTTTTTGAGGAAATTTATGTCAAGGGTAGTTTTGCCTTTTCTTGCAACTCTTTCTTGCTTTATAGCTACACATTCTCTTGCACAGACCAAAATTAATATTCCTGGCCCCTTCGAGTGCAAGGGTGACATTGTTGAGGGCCAAGAGATCGTTATTTGCAACGATTTTGGTGGCAGAAGACAATTAAGTCTTCGAAATATTAGGATAAGGCAACGGGAATGGTGTGGAGAATTCCAGGGAGGGGTGAACGTCCCCTCTCAATACAAAGGCCGTCAGGCCTGCACCCGAAACCTGGGTCGGGACGGCATCGTCGTTGAGCTCAGATAATCCCAGCGTCCATCTTTGATACGAACGAGGAGCGTCAAATCACGCTCCTCGTTTCCTTTTTCACACGACTTTACGCGCACCATTACCTAGGCTCATTCACATAGAGATTTACCATAGAAGCATCGTTATTTGAATTCGATGCCTATGCATGTTCTCAAAGACCGTCTGGTCCTGCTTGTCCTCCTCGCGCTGATCTGGCTCCTCCCGGGCCAGCCCGCGTTCGCGGACGCGCCCCCGCCCACCCGGGAGTACTACACTTCCCGCACGGTAAAGTGCGGCCAGCTGTTCCCGAGTGGGGGCGAGGTCCCTGCGCCGAGGCCGTGGGCGCTCTGCAGGGACCGCGCCTTCACGGTGATCCTCCGGAACGTCAAGAAACTCGCCGAGGGCGAGTGGTGCGGCACGGTCGTGAACAGCGCCCCCAGGCTCAAGGACGAGGTGACCGTCTGCACGTCGGAACGTGCCGGGGGTCGGCTCGTCATCAACCGGGCGCCTCTGCTTCGCCTGCCAAGGTAATCGACGAAGGGGAGCGTTCACGCACGCTCACGCTCCCCTTCTCCCGTCGCTCCCACCTATCGCGCCGCGAGGGTCGCAGGCACGACCCGGTCTTTATCTGACGACCTGAACGTCCACACCGACGACGAGGGCGCTCCAGGCGCGATCGGCCGTCAGGACGGGCAGGCCGAGCCTCCGTCCGAGCGCGAGGCAGAAGCGATCTCCGAGGCTGAGACCGACCGACCGGGTAACGGGTCGGAGTTCCGCGACCACGACAGCGTCGACCGGTTGACCGATGTCGATGACGAGCGCCTCGTGGAGGACGCCGCGCTCGGTCAGGTCCCGCTCCACGTCGGCGGGAGCGACTCCGGCCTCCGCGAGTTTCGACAGGGTCTCGGCCCAGTTCACCGCGTGCATGACCGCGCCTCCCAGGAGGGCCGTCTCGACTTCCTCGTGGCCGGGCTCCGACTTCAGAAGCGCCAGAAGGGCGCTCGCGTCGAGAACGGCCCTCACTCCCGCGCGGCGTCCTCGTGCCGCTCGGCGATGAGTTCGTCCGCGAGACTGCGCTCCCCTCCAGCGTGAGCGTACAGTCCGACGATGCTCCGCACGGCCCGACTGGTCGTCGTCACTTCCGCGCGGCCCTCGTCGTCGATGCGGAAGAGGAGCTGGTCTCCTTCCTCAAGCCTCAGCCGTTGCCGGAGCGAACGGGGCAGGTTGATCCGCCCGTGTTCCTTCACATCCACCTTGAACGTCGTCATGCCCATATGTTGACAGAATAGGAACTTCTGTCGAAACGTACTGTATAGACAACTTCATTCGTCACGACAGAAAAAGGGAGCCGCGACGCGCGTCGCGGCTCCCCTTCCCATCGCCTACTTCGCCGCGAGGCTCGCGAGGACCCACTGGGCGGGCGCGTCGAAGACGTTGTACACGAGACCCGGCAGCACGCCGAGCAGCACGATCCCGACGACGCACACGCCGAGCGCGACGCCCGTGAAGGTCCCGACGCGCACGGCGGGCCGCACGGCCGCCGCGCTGCCCTCGGCGGGCATGAACATCAGCGCGGCGGGCCGCAGGTAGTACACGAGCGCCACGACGCTCGTCATCGCCGCGAGGACCGTGATGCCCACGTGACCCGCCTGGAAGGCCGCCTGGAACACGAGGTACTTCCCGAAGAAGCCCGCGAAGGGCGGCAGGCCCGCGAGGGACGCCAGGCACGCGGCGAGCGCGAGCGCGAGGCCCGGCTGGCGGTAGTACAGGCCGCGCAGGTCCGCGTTCTCCACGCCGCCCTCGTCGGGCTGGATCAGCGCGAGCACCGCGAGCGCCCCGGCGGTCATGAGGGTGTACGCGAGGAGGTAGAACACGAGGGCCGCGCCGCCCCGCGCGGGCTCCGCGAGCAGAGCGAGGCCCAGGAAGCCCGTGTGCGCCACCGCCGAGTACGCCAGCAGACGCTTGAAGTTGCGCTGCACGAGCGCGGCCGTGTTGCCCACGATGAGGGTGAGCGCCACGAGGACCTCCGCGACGCCCTCCCAGGCGCGCTCCACGGGGAACGCGCCGCCGAAGACGCGCAGCAGGCCCGCGAAGGCCGCGACCTTCACGACGGTGGACAGGAAGAGCGTCACGACGGTGGGCGCGCCGTGGTACACGTCGGGCGTCCACTGGTGGAAGGGCACGAGCGCCACCTTGAAGCCGAAGCCCGCGAGCATCATGAGGGCCCCGGCGATGAGGAGGGGCGTGTTCGCGAAGTTCTGCGCGCTCACGGCCTCGCGGATCCCGGCGAGGCTGAGGCTCCCGGTCGCGCCGAAGGTCAGGGCGATCCCGTAGATCAGGATGGCGCTGCCCACGGAGCCAAGCAGGAAGTACTTCATGCCGGACTCCTCGCTGCGGCGCGAGCCGTACAGGGTCGCCATGACGTACCCGGCGAGGCTCATGATCTCCAGCCCGATCAGCAGCACGATCAGGTCGCCCGCGAAGGCGATGAGCAGCATGCCCGTGACGGCGTAGAGCAGCATCGCGTCGAACTCCGGGAAGTTCATGCGGACGCGCGGCAGCTGATCCATGGACGCGAGGAGCGTCACGACGGCCCCGACGATCACGACGAGGCCGAAGCCGAGGGCGGGGTTGTCGGCGCGCAGGCTCCCGCCGAACGCGGTGGCGTTCGCGCCCCACAGGGTGAGCATGCTGAAGCCCGACAGGAGGAGCGCGACGATCGCGATGACGGCGACGACGCGGCGCTGCGTCCTGAACGCGACGGTCGCGACGAGCGCCCCGGCGAGGACGATGAGGATCGGCAGCATCGGCGCGAGCGCGATGTCGGGCGGGCGGAGTTCCGGAGTCACGCGCCACCTCCGAGGGAGCGGACGAAGGGCTGGATGAGGTTCAGGGCGGGCTGGCTGTACACGCCGAACAGGATGGCCGCCGCGAGCGGCACGGCCAGCACGGCCCACTCGGCGCCGCGCAGGTCGAGGACGCGCGTGGACCCCTCGGGGCGCACCTGCCAGAAGGTCCGCTGGTACGCGGTGAGGGCGTACGCGGCGGCCGCGATGGTGGAGAGCCCCCCCAGGAACGCGATCCAGGGCGCCACCTGGTACGCGCCGAGCAGCACGCTGAACTCCCCGACGAAGCCCGCGAGGCCCGGCACCGCGATGGACGCGAACCACAGGCTCATCGTGAGGCCCGCGAGCGCCGGCGCCTGCGTCATGACGCCGCCGTGGCGGACGTCGGTGCTGCCGACGCGCTGCCAGAGCATGCCCACCGCGAGGAACAGCGCGCCCGTGTAGACGTTCTGGAACGCGAGGAGGTACAGGCCGCCCGTCACGGCGATCGGCTGGAGGCTGAAGATGCCGAGCCCGACGAGGCCCATGTGGCTGAGGCCCGCGTAAGCGAGCAGCCGCTTCCAGTCGGTCTGCGCGAACGCCACCCACGCGCCGTACAGCGCCGTGAAGGCCGCGAGGGTCATCAGCAGGGGCCGCAGCGCCTCGGCGGCCTGCGGGAAGAGCGGGATGGCGAAGGCGAAGAGGCCGTACCCGCCGACCTTGTAGAGGGTGCCCATGGCGTCCGCGACGCCGCTGGGGTGGTTCTGCTCGTGGAAGTCCGGGAGCCAGGCGTGCAGCGGGAACAGCGGGAGCTTCACGGCCATCGCGGCGAGGAAGCCCAGGAAGAGCCACGTGCCCGCCGCGCCGGTCACGCGGTGCTGCAGGAGGTCCGCGAGGGCGAAGGTGGGCGACCCGCCGATGAGCTTCACGCCGATGATGCTGATCAGCATCAGCAGGGAGCCGAACAGGGTGTACGCGCCGAACTTCACGAGGGCGGGCATGCGGCGCGCGCCGCCGTACGTGGCGAGCATCAGGAGGGCCGGGATGAGGGCGTCCTCGAAGAAGACGTAGAACAGCACGAGGTCACGCGACGCGAAGATGCCCAGGAGGCCCGTCTCCATCGCGAGGACGTACGCGAGCATCGTGCCGGGGTTCTCCACGGCGCGCAGGGTGTAGACGAGCACGACGAGCGTCATGAAGGCCGTGACGAGCGCGAGCAGCAGGCTCACGCCGCCGAGCTCGACGCTGTACGTGATGCCGAGCGTGCGGACCCACGGGACCGAGACGAGGTCGGCACCGCCGCCCGCCCAGATGAGGAGGCCGATGCCGAGCGTGGCGGCGCCCGCGAGCAGGGCGGGCCACGCGCGCTGGCTGCGCGGCAGGAGTCCCACGACGAGGGACGCGACGAGCGGCAGGAAGATGAAGACGTGCTGGAGGGCGTTCACGAGTGGCCTCCGAGGGCGCGGAAGGCCCAGTAGAGCATCACGGCGGCCGTCCCGAGGAGCATGCTCACCGCGTACGTGCGGACGTAGCCGCTCTCCCAGAAGGAGGCCGCGCGGCCCGAGGGTTCCGCGAGGACCTCCGCCGTGCCCACGACCGCGCCGTCCACGCCGCGGTCCATCGCGTCGAACGCGGCGCCGAGCGCCCGGCTGGGCCGCCCGACCGCGCCGTCGTAGAGGTCGTCGAGGTACAGGGCCCTGAGGCTGGCGTTCCGCAGGGGACCGTCCGCGAGGGTGCCCGCGCGGTGACGCAGGTACGCCACGCCCAGCCCGATGACGCCCACCGCCACCGCCGCGAGCGTGAGGGCCCACTCGGCGCCCACCGTGAGGGTGGTCTCCTCGACGGGCAGGACCCGCCCGAGGTAGCCTTCGAGCCGGTTCGTGAAGCCCAGGAAGTGCGGCAGGCCGATGAAGCCGCCGACGACGCTGAGGACCGCGAGCGTCACGAGCGGCACGGCGAAGAGCGGCCCGCCCTCGTGCGGGTGGGCGCTGCCGCGGTACTGGCCGCGGAACACCAGGAAGTACCAGCGGCCCATGTAGAAGGCCGTGAGGAGCGCCACGAGCAGCCCGACGCCCCACAGGATCGGCTGCGCCTCGTACGCGCCCGCGAGGATCGCGTCCTTCGAGAAGAAGCCCGCGAAGATCGGGATGCCGCTGATGGCGAGCACGCCGATCAGGCTCACGGCGTGCGTGAGGGGCAGCTTCCTCGCGAGGCCGCCCATGCGGCGCACGTCCTGCTCCTCCGAGAGGGCGTGGATGACGCTGCCCGCCGCGAGGAACAGCAGCGCCTTGAAGAACGCGTGCGTGACGAGGTGGAAGATGCCCGCCGTGTACGCGCCGAGCCCCACCGCGAGGAACATGTAGCCGAGCTGCGACACGGTGGAGAACGCGAGGATCTTCTTGATGTCGTACTGGTTGAGGGCGCTGATCGCGCCGTAGAGCGCCGTGAGCGCGCCGATCACGGCGACCCAGGTGCTGGCCGCCGGGGCCTGCTCGAACAGCGGGTGGGAGCGCGCGACGAGGTACACGCCCGCGGTGACCATCGTCGCGGCGTGGATGAGCGCGGAGACGGGCGTGGGGCCCGCCATCGCGTCCGGCAGCCACGTCGTGAGGGGCAGCTGGGCGCTCTTGCCGACCGCGCCGACGAGCAGGAAGAGGCAGATCAGCTCGAAGGTCGCGCGGCCCGCCTGGAGTTCCGCGCCGCCCTCGAAGAGCTGCGGGATGACGAGCGTGCCGAACGCCTGGAACATCAGGAACATGCCCAGCATGAACCCGAGGTCACCGACGCGGTTCATGATGAAGGCCTTGCGGGCGGCGTTGCTGTTGTTCACGCCGTCCACCGCGCCGTGATCGTGATGCCCGGCGAACCAGAAGCCGATCAGGAGGTACGACGCGAGACCCACGCCTTCCCAGCCGACGAACATCAGCGGGTAGGAGTCGGCCAGCACGAGGATCAGCATGAGGCTCACGAAGAAGTTCAGGAACGCGAAGAACCGCGCGAAGCGCGGGTCGGTGCGCATGTACTCGATGGAGAACACGTGGATGAGGAAGCCCACGCCCGTCACGACGAGCGTCATCACCGCCGAGAGCTGATCGAGGTAGAAGCCCACCGAGAGGTTGCGGCCCTCGGCGGCGACGCCCGGCAGCCACGACCACAGCACGTCGTGGCGGGGCGCGCCGAGGTTGAGGTAGTTCAGCGCGGCCACCACGAAGGACGCGAGGACCGCGCCCGACGCGATCCAGCCCGCCGTGGTCCCACGCAGGAAGCGCCCGCCGAGGATGAGCACGGCGAAGCCGAGGAGCGGGAAGAGCGGGTAGAGCCAGAGTGGGAGCACGCTCATCCTTTCAGTTCGGCGAGGTCGTCGACGTTCGTGGACGCCCGCTTGCGGAAGATGGTGACGATGATGGCGAGCCCGATCGCGACCTCGGCGGCGGCGAGGGTCATCACGATGAACACCGCCGTCTGCGCGGTCAGGTCGCCCCAGGCGCGCGCGAACGCGACGAGCGCGAGGTTCGCGGCGTTGAGCATGAGCTCCACGGACAGGAAGATCAGCACGGCCGTGCGGCGCGTCATCACGCCGATCATGCCGATCGCGAAGAGCACGCCCGACAGGGCGATGTACCATTCCGTGCCGACCATCAGGCGCCCGCCCGCTCGCCCGACTCGATCGGCTGCGCCTCGGGCACGGCGCTGGGCTGACTGACGGGCCGCTTCACGAGCACGATGCTCCCGACGACCGCGACGAGCAGCAGGACGCTCACCGCCTCGAAGGGCAGCACGAAGCGCGTCAGCAGGGTCTCCCCCACCGCGCCGGGCGTGCCGTTTCGCAGCGCCGCCGCACCCTCCGCGAGGGGGCGGGGATCGCGCCAGCCGAGCGCGATGAGGCCGAGCGCGCCCGCGAGGGCCGCCCCGCCGAGCGCGGCGAGCTCGTTCACGAACCCGACGGGGTTGTGCGCCGTGACGGGCCTCGTCGCGTCGAGCAGCATGATCACGAAGAGGAACAGCACCATGATCGCGCCGGCGTACACGATCACCTGGACCGCCCCGAGGAAGTGCGCGTCGAGCGTGACGTACGTCATCGCGAGCGCGACGAGCGTCGCGACGAGCCCGAGCGCGGCGTGCACGGCGTTGCTCGCGATGACCGTCACGAGGGCGCCCGTGATGATCAGGACCGCGAGGACCACGAAGAAGAACGCACTCACTGGAGCCTCCGGAGGCGCGCCGAACGCACCGAGTCAAGCGGGCGACCGCTCGCGAGTGGGGAGCCACTCATTGGTACTTCACCCCTTCGAGTTCGGCGCGGGGCGTCACCTCGAAGCCGCTGCGGACGGGCTTCCCGAGCCGCGCGGCCTCGCGGCGCTGAGGCTTGGTGCCGGGCTGCCCGACGAGCATGTCCTCCTTGCCGTACACGAAGTCCGCGTAGCGGAAGTCGGCCATCTCGAACTCGTTGCCGAGCACGACGGCGCCCGTGGGGCAGGCTTCCTCGCACATGCCGCAGAAGATGCAGCGCAGCATGTTGATCTCGTAGACCTTCGCGTAGCGCTCGCCGGGCGAGACGGGCGCGGCGGGATCGTTCTCGGCGGCCTCGACGTAGATGGCGTACGCGGGGCAGGCGGCGGCGCACAGGCTGCACCCGATGCACTTCTCCAGGCCGGTGCCGGGGTGGCGCGTGAGGAAGTGCCGTCCGCGGAAGCGGGGCTTGATCTGCGCGCGCGACTCCGGGTAGGACACCGTGACGGGCTTCTGGAAGAGCTTGCCGAGCGTGACGCCCATGCCCTTGGCGATCTCGAGGACTCCCACTGGTCAATCACCTCCGAGGGGACGCCCGGACGGGGGCGGCGCGAGCTCCGTCACGCCGGTCGTGCGGGGAGAGTTGACGAGGACGCGGATGCGGTCGCTGCCGACGACGAGGGCGGCGAGGCCGAGCGCGCCGATGACGAACAGGGGCCAGCGCAGACCCTCGCGGGCGTACGCGACGTACCCGGCGGTGACGACGGTGTTGAGGAGCGCGGCGGGCAGCAGCAGCTTCCAGCCGAAGCGCATGAGCTGGTCGTAGCGCAGACGCGGGAGGGTGGCGCGCACCCAGATGAACAGGAAGAGGAACGCGGCGATCTTGAGGATCAGCCACACGAACGGCCACGCGCTGATGCCGGGGATGATGGCGTCGAGGAACTGCGGGCCGCGCCAGCCTCCGAAGAAGAGGGTGCTCATGATGGCGGACGCGGTGATCATGTTGACGTACTCCGCCATCTGGAAGAGCGCCCACTTGATCGCGTTGAACTCCGTGAGGTAGCCCGCGACGAGTTCCTGCTCGGCCTCGGGGAGGTCGAAGGGGGTGCGGTTCACCTCCGCGAAGGAGCTGATGATGAAGAGCGCGAAGCCCGTGAGCTGGAAGAGGATCAGCCAGCCGTTCGCGCCCTGCCAGTCGACGATGTCGCGCAACCTCGTGCTGCCGACGAGCATGAGGAGCCCCAGGACGCTGAGGCCCATCCCGAGTTCGTAGCTGATCATCTGCGCGCTGGAGCGCAGGCCGCCGAGCAGCGGGTACTTCGAGCCGGACGCCCAGCCGCCGAGGAAGATGCCGTACACGCCCATGCTGGTGAGGGCGAGCACGGCGAGCAGGCCGATGTCGAGGTCGTACACCCAGGGGTTGAGCCCGAAGAAGCTGTTCGCTGGCCCCGCCGGGATCGCGCCGAACGCGGTGAGCGCGCAGGCGATCGCGACGATGGGCGCGAGGGTGTAGACGACCTTGTCGGCGGCGGTGACGCGGAAGTCCTCCTTGAAGATGCTCTTGATGGCGTCGGCGGCGGGCTGCAGCAGCCCGAGCGGTCCGACGCGGTTGGGGCCGTGGCGGATCTGCATGCGGGCGAGCAGGCGGCGCTCGACGAGGGTCATGTACGCGAAGGTGGTGAGCAGCGCGAAGGCGAGCGCGACGCCCTTCACGACGACCCAGAGGAGGTCGGCGAGCCAGTAGGGCATCAGTCGTCACCTCCGACCATGTCGCCCCTGAGGCCGAGGTCGGCCATGGGGAGCATGACGAGCGGCTCGCGGCGCATGCCGGGCCGCCACAGGCGCGGCGTGTGCGGGACGCTCGTGGGGGCCTCGTGGCGCTCCCCGAGGGGCAGGATGACGCCGGTGGCGGGGATGTTCGTGAAGTCGTGCCCGAAGCGGTCCGCGAGGAGCTTCTGCGCGGAGCGCAGGCCGCGCGCGGGCGCGCGCAGCC
>NZ_KI912625.1:61987-75424 GCF_000519345.1 Deinococcus pimensis DSM 21231 | reverse complement strand
GAGGCCCGCGCGGATCGCGTCGATCGCCTCGTCCCAGGTGGCGGGCACGAGGGCGCCCTCCCGGCGCACGAGGGGCGCGCGGAGGCGGTCGTCCGTCGCGACGGGATGCCCGAAGCGCCCGGCGTCGCAGATCCACGCCTCGTTCACCTCGCGGTTCTCGCCCGCCACGATCCGCTCGATGCGGCCGTTGCGTCCGTCCACGGTGATGGAGCAGCCGACCGGGCAGAGGGTGCAGGTGGTGGGCGTGTGGTCGTACTCCCAGTTGCGGCCCCGGAAGCGCGCGACGTTGTCGAGGAGCGCACCCACCGGGCAGATGTCGGTGATGTTGCCCGAGAAGCCCGTCGGGAGGCCGCCCTCGGCGGTGTCGATGAAGGTGTGCCCGCCGCGCTCGATGAAGTCGAGGACCTCCTGGCCGGGCACCTCCTCGAAGTAGCGCACGCAGCGCTTGCAGTGGATGCAGCGCTCCTGGTCGAGGATCACGAAGTCCGACAGGGGGTAGTGCTTGTCCGCGTGGCGTCGGTCGAACTCGAAGCGGCTCGCGCCGTACCCGTACTCGTAGGCGCGGTCCTGCAGTTCGCACGCGCCGCCCTTGTCGCAGGTGGGGCAGTCGAGCGGGTGGTTGAGGAGCGTGAACTCCATCATGCCCGCCTGCCCCTTCTTCACCGCTTCGGACTGCGTGCGGATGACCATGCCCTCGGTCGCCATGAGGGTGCACGACGCCATGGGCTTCGGGAACCAGAAGATCTTGGGCTCGTCGCCCTCCATGATGAGGTTCCCGTCGGGGCCCTTGCGGGGCGAGCCGGCCTCCACGAGGCACATGCGGCAGGCGCCGACCGGGGAGAGGTAGGTGTTCGCGCAGAAGTACGGGACGTCGCGGCCCGCCGCGAAGACCGCGTCGAGGGCGCTCGTGCCGCTCGGCACCTCGACTTCAAGGCCGTCGATGATGACTTTCACTGGTCGTGCCACCTCTTTCTGGCGGGGTACAGGGGCTGGCCGGTGGTGGCGAGCGCGTCGTACTCGTCGCGGAACAGCTTGATGGAACTCAGGACCGGCCCGAGGCAGGCGTCGGCGAGCGCGCAAAAGCTCTTCCCGCCGATGTTGTCGCTCATGTCGAGGATGAGGTCCACGTCGCCGGGCTTTCCCTGGCCGCGCACGAGCTTCTCGTACATGCGGGTCATCCAGCCGCTGATGCCCTCGCGGCAGGGCGTGCACTTCCCGCAGCTCTCGTGCGCGTAGAAGCGCACGAGGTTCCACGTGGCGTTCACGATGCAGTCCGCGCTCGGCACGAGCGTGACGCCGCCCGTGCCGAGCATGCTGCCGCGCGCGGCGACGCTCTCGTAGTCCATGGGCGTGTCGAGGATCTCGTCCGTGTAGGGCATCATCGGGCAGGAGCTCCCGCCGGGGATGATCGCCTTGATCTCCTCCGTCGGGCCGCCGCCCCAGTCGAAGATGAGCTCGCGGAAGGTGGTGCCGAGCGGCAGCTCGTACACGCCGGGCCGCCGCACGGGGCCGGAGAGCTGGAAGAGCTTGTTCCCCTTGCTCTTCTCGGTGCCCATCCCGGCGTGCCATTCCCAGCCGTAGCGCAGGATCTGCGCGGCGGAGCAGAACGTCTCCACGTTGTTGATGGTGGTGGGCAGGCCGTAGAGGCCGGCGGCGGCCGGGAAGGGCGGCTTGAGGCGCGGGTTGGCGCGCAGGCCCTCCAGGGAGTTCATGAGGGCGGTCTCCTCGCCGCAGATGTACGCTCCGGCGCCGCGGTGCACGTACAGGCGCAGGGAGAAGCCGCTCCCGAGGATGTCGTCCCCGAGCAGCCCGGCCTCCTCCGCCTCCCGGATGGCGGCCTCGACGCGTTCGGCGGCGAGGACGTACTCGCCGCGGATGTAGACGTAGCCGACGCTGGCGCGCATCGCGAAGGCCGCGATCGCCATGCCCTCGACGAGCTGGTGCGGGTCCTCGCTGAGGAGGTAGCGGTCCTTGAAGCTGCCCGGCTCGGACTCGTCGGCGTTGCAGACGACGAAGTGCTGCCGTCCGTCGTTCAGGGGCATGAAGGACCACTTGAGGCCCGTCGCGAAGCCCGCGCCGCCGCGTCCGCGCAGGCCGCTCTTCTTCACCTCGTCGATGACGGCGTCCGCGCCGATGGCGAGCGCGCGGCGCAGCGCGTCGTAGCCGCCGTCCTCGCGGTAGGTGCGCAGCGTCCACGAGTCGGGCTTCCCGACGCGGGCGTAGAGGGTGGGCGCGAAGCGGGGGTCCTTGCCGCTCGTGATGGACTTGGGGGCCGCAGGAGCGGGGCTGGTCACATCAACCTCCAGAGACGCGTCGGACGCGCCGAGACAAGCGAGGGGCCGTCCCTGAGCGTGGAGCCCGTCACGGAGCACCTCCCGTGAGGGGCGCGAGGTCGTCGGTGGTGGCACCCACGGCCTCGCCGCTCGCGAGGACCTGCCGTCCGCCCTGCACGAAGGTGGGCAGGGGCGAGTCGAAGGCGGGGGCCTGTCCCGCGCGCATCGCGGCGAGCAGGCGCGCGCACTTCGAGGGGCCCACGCGCTCGTAGTAGCCGTCGTCGTTGAGCTGAACGACGGGCGCGGTGCCGCACGAGCCGAGGCATTCGACCTTCTGCACGCTGAAGAGGCCGTCACTGCTCACCTCGCCGGGCTGCACGTCGAGTTCCGTCGTGATGGCGTCCCACAGCTCGTCGGAGCCGGCCTGGGCGCACATGAGGGTGCTGCACACCTGCAGGTGGAAGCGGCCCGTGGGCACCGTGTGGTAGGTGCTGTAGAAGCTCATGACGGACCGCACCTCCGTCGCGGTGGTCCCCACGAGCGAGGCGATCTCCTCCATGTGAGGCTCGGAGACGTAGCCGAAGCGGTCCTGCACCTCGCGCAGCAGGGGCATCAGGGCGCTCCGGCGTCCCCGCTCCGTGTCGGGGTAGCGCGCGAAGACGGCGCGCAGGAAGTCGGGCTTGTCGCTGAAGTAGGTCAAGGCGGTCTCCTTAGCGGTCCACGTCCCCGAGCACGGGGTCGATGCTGGCGAGCACGGTGATGAGGTCCGCGAACTGCCCGCCGACGCCCGCGTACTCCATCGCCTGGAGGTTCACGAAGCTCGGCGCGCGGATCTTGAGGCGGTACGGCATGCTGCCGCCGTCCGAGACGAGGTGGTAGCCGACCTCGCCGCGGGCGCTCTCCACGGGCACGTAGGCCTCGCCGACGGGCGGGTGGAAGCCCTCCGTGACGAGCTTGAAGTGGTGGATGACGGCCTCCATGCTCGTTTCGAGTTCCTCGCGCGGGGGCAGGCTGATCTTGCGGTTGGGGTCCTTCACGGGGCCGGGCCTGAGGAGCCCCAGGGCCTGCCGGACGATCTTGGCGCTCTCGCGCATCTCCTGGGCGCGCACCATGAAGCGCGCGTAGGAGTCGCCCTCGGTGGCCCAGGGCACCTCGAAGTCGTACTGCTCGAAGCCGCAGTAGGGGTTGGCCTTGCGGTGGTCGAGCCGCACGCCGCTCGCGCGCAGGTTCGGCCCGGTCAGGCCGAGGTCGAGCGCGAGGTCCTTCGGGATCACGCCGACGTTCTTCGCTCGGTCGATGAAGATGGGGTTCGTGGCGAAGAGGGACTCGTACTCGTCGATGTGCCGGTCGAGGCCGTTCACGAAGTCGCTCACGTGCTGCGCCCAGCCCTCGGGGATGTCCCGCGAGAGGCCGCCGACGCGCAGGTAGCCCTGGTTCATGCGGTAGCCGCTGACCTCCTCGAAGAGGTCGAGGATCGCCTCGCGTTCGCGGAAGGCGTAGAAGAACGGGGTGAGCGCCCCGAGGTCGAGCAGGCCCGTGCCGAAGAAGACGGTGTGGCTCGCGAGTCGGCCGAGCTCGTGCAGGATGACGCGCACGACGCTGGCGCGTTCGGGCACGTCGGCGCCCATGAGCTTCTCGACGGAGAGGACGTAGGCGAGCTCGTGCCCGAAGGAGTGCAGGTAGTCCGTGCGGGGCGCGTACGTGACGTTCTGCTGGTAGGTGCGGTTCTCCATCGTCTTCTCGAAGCCGGTGTGGAGGTAGCCCATGTGGTTCACGACGCGCGTGACGTACTCGCCGTCCATGTCCACGACGAGGCGCAGCACGCCGTGCGTGCTGGGGTGCTGCGGGCCGACGTTGAGGCTCAGCGTCTCGGTGTGCAGCAGGCTGCCGCTTCTGGTGTCGGTTTCCTGGACGGTCACGACTCGCCTCCCTTGGGTTCGCGGACGGGCGCCTCGGCGCGCGGCGCGAGGCCCTTGCGTTCCCCGCCTCGCCAGCCGGTGAGGCCGCCCTGCTGGCCGGTGAGGCCCGCGCGGAACGCGGCGGGGTCGAGGAAGCGCCCGTCGCGGAAGAGGGTGGGGCTCTCGCCGAGCGGGAAGTCCTTGCGCAGCGGGTGCCCGTCGAGGTCGTCGGGCGTGAGGACCTTGCGCAGGTCGGGGTGGTCGTCGAAGCGCACGCCGACGAGGTCGAACACCTCGCGCTCCAGGTAGTTCGCGCTCTTCCAGACCGGGTAGAGGCTGGGGAGGTGCTGGCCGTCCTCGACGTAGGCGCGCAGGAAGACGCGCTCGTTCGTGTCGGGCTGGTAGAGGTTGTAGGTGACGCCGAAGCGGGCGGGCTTTCTCAGCACGTAGTCGAGGTAGTCGATGCCGACCACGTCGAGCAGCATGAAGCCGCGCGCCCGGAGGAGCGCGGCGGTCTGCAGGAGCCGCGCGGGCTCGATGGGCGCGACGGGGAGCAGGCCCTCCTCGGTGGACTCGCGCGCGAGGCCGAGTTCTGTCAGGAGCGCGTCCAGCCGGGCGGCGGGCGCGACGGCGGGCGTGACCGGGTTGGGCTGGCGGTCGTCCTGCACGTCGAGATTCCGGCCTCTCAGCGGGTCCATGCTTCCACCATGGGGAGCTGGGTGCCGAGGTCGTCGAAGGCCTCGCCGCGGATCTTCTTCTGGAGCTGCATCACGCCGAAGATGAGGGCCTCGGGGCGCGGGGGGCAGCCGGGCACGAACACGTCGACGGGCACGACGCTGTCGACGTTCTGCACGATGGCGTAGTTGTTGAACATGCCGCCGCTGGAGGCGCACGCGCCCATGCTGATGACCCACTTGGGGTCGGGCATCTGGTCGTAGACGCGGCGCATGACGGGCGCCATCTTCTTGCTGAGGCGTCCGGCGACGATCATAACGTCGGCCTGGCGGGGGCTGGCGCGGAAGACCTCGCTGCCGAAGCGCGCGAGGTCGTTGCGGCCGTCGGTGGAGGCCATCATCTCGATGGCGCAGCAGGCGAGGCCGAAGGTGGCGGGCCACAGGCTGTTGCTGCGGCCCCACGCGACGAGCTTTTCGAGGGAACTGAAGAGGATGCCCTCGTTCTCCAGTTCCTGCACGTCCTTTTCGAAGAGGTCCTTCAGTCCCATTCGAGCACTCCCTTCCGGACGATGTAGACGTAGCCGACGAGGAGGAGCGCCACGAAGGTGACGGTCTCCCAGAAGGCGAACACGCCGAGCTTCCCGAAGGCCACGGCGATCGGGTAGAAGAACGCGGTCTCGATGTCGAAGACGATGAAGAGCATCGCGACGAGGTAGAAGTGCACCGGGAAGCGTTCCTTGCCGCCGGGGAGCGGGTCGTTGCCGCTCTCGTAGGCCATGAGCTTGGTGCGGCTGGGCTTCTTGGGGCCCAGGATCATGCTCACGACGACGGCGAGGACGCCGATGCCGCCCGCGATGAGCAGCATGATGAGTGCGTGCAGGTAGTCGATGGTCCTTCCTCCTTGCGGGTGGCGCCGGTGCCGCTCGTGCGAAAATTCACGAGACGACGGACGGAAGCGCGCGAACAGGTGACACTGCGAACACGACGACGAAGAGTTGGTGTACGCATTTGTTCTACCACGCAACGAAGACGCACGTGAGAAGATGCACACGGAGTTGGACCGAGTACAAGAAAAGAGGGTGCCGCCCGCTGCCGAACCCCGGCAGGACGACCACGCCCCAGGCGTCCGCCCATGGCGGTGACGCGCCTCTCCATGCTTGGGGGTGGCCGTCCAGATTTGGGCGGCGTACGCTCTGCCTGCGTACGCACCTAAGCGGTTCGGTGCTCATGCCTCGTGCGTGGACGCTTCTCTACACTCATGGCGGGAGCGGTCCCTCGCTTTTGCCTGGAGCGTCAACGCGTCTCTTCACTCATAGGCGGAGCGGTCCGGTGCTCATGCCTGGGGCGGTGACGTGTCTCTCCATACCTGGGGGTGGCCGTCCAGCCTTCGGCTGCGTACGCTCGGGGACGGCCCCTCGCTCAGGCCTGGGGCGTTGGCGTGTCTCTACAACTTATTGGACCATCTCCACGAACTCGTCCTCGTCGTCCTCTTCCCTCACGAGCGGCAGTTCGAACGAGAACACCGAGCCGTGACCGCGTGTCGACTCCACCCAGATGCGGCCCCCGTGAGCGTCCACCGCGAGCTTGCAGAACGCGAGGCCCATGCCCGTGTCGAAGCGGCCGTGCAGGGTCAGACGCGACTGCTCGAAGGCGCTGAACAGGTTCGGGAGGTCCTCCTCCGGGATGCCCTCCCCGTCGTCCTGCACGGACCAGCGGAGCAGGCCGCCCTCCTGGCTGGCCACCACGCGGATGCGGCCGCCCTGACGGGTGTGCTTCACCGCGTTCGAGATGAGGTTCGCGAAGACGCGGCGCAGCAGCTCGGGGTCCGCGTGGACCGGGGAGAGCCCCTCGGGGAGCTCCACCGTGAGGTCACGGTCGGAGAGGCCGATGCCGACGTCGCCCTGCGCGAGCTCCACCACGTCGCGCATGGACGCCGCGAAGAGCGTGGCGCGGCTCAGGTGCATCTTGCCAGCCTGCATCTTGCGGACGTCGAGCATGTTCACCGCGAGGTGCAGCAGGTGCTGCGACTCGTCCCGCGCGAGCCGCAGCAGTTCGAGCAGGTCGTCCGGGACGCGGCCCGCGTCCTCCAGCACCACGTCCATCAGGCCCAGCACGGCGCTGATGGGGTTCTTGAGGTCGTGGACGAGCATGTGCACGAGCTGGTCGCGGACGCGTTCCTCGTGCGCCCAGTCCTCCAGCCGCTGCTGCTGCATGTGCGCCCGCTCCTCCAGGTCACGCAGCTGCCGCACCCGCGCGAGGTGCGTGCGCACCATCATCGCGACGGCCGCCGGGGGCGTGCTCTCCGCGACGATCGCGTCGGCGCCCGCGCTGACGAGCGCGCCGAGGCCGGTCGAGCCCAGCGCGAGCCAGTGCGTGTACGCGAGTTCCGGACGGGCGCGCAGCATCACCAGCAGGTCCGCGAGGGGGACGCTGCTCGGCAGGTCGCCGCACAGCAGCAGCACGTCGGGCGTCATGGTGCGCGTCTCGCGCAGCAGGGCCTCCGCGTCGCGGACGAGCACGACGCGCGCCTCGGGCAGTTCCCGCGCCAGCGCGGCGGCGCGTTCCGGCGCCTCGGAGGCGACGAACACGTTCGGTCGGACGATCGGGGCTGCCATCTGTACCCGTATCTTAGTGCACCATGAGGCCCCACTAAATGAGATCGCCTCAAATCCTCAGGGGATGCCCATAAACGTGCGAAACCTCGCGTCCGTCGACGAACGTCACAATTGACGACATGAAGAAGGGAGGCCGGACGACCGGCCTCCCCAACCCCCGCGCTCCTTAAGCCCGGCCCATGCCCGAGCGGCGCAGCAGCGCCTCCGGATCGGGGTCGCGGCCCATGAAGTCCCGGTAGAGCTGCGCCGGGTCCTCGCTGTTGCCGCGCGACAGCAGCTTCTCCACGTACTCGTTGCCCGTCACCTCGTTGAAGATGCCCTCCTGGGCGAAGCGCGAGAAGGCGTCCGCGTCGAGCACCTCCGCCCACTTGTAGCTGTAGTAGCCCGCCGCGTAGCCCACCGGGCTCGCGAAGATATGGCTGAACGCCGCGATGAACGCGTAGTCCTCGGGAAGCGGCGCGGGCGCGAAGCGCGTCATCACGTCGCGCGCGTACGCCACCGGGTCGCCCTGACCGTCGAAGTCCACGTGCAGCGCGAGGTCCACCGTGCCGAAGCTGATCTGCCGCATCGCCGCGTTCGCCGCGCGGTAGTTCTTCGCCGCCACCATCTTCTCGAACAGGTCCTGCGGGATCGCCTCGCCCGTCTCGAAGTGACGCGCGAACAGATCCAGCGCGCCGCGCTCCCAGCACCAGTTCTCCATGATCTGGCTGGGCAGCTCCACGAAGTCCCACGCGACGTTCGTGCCCGCCAGCGAGCGCGTCTCCACGCGGGAGAGCGCGTGGTGCAGCAGGTGCCCGAACTCGTGGAAGACCGTCTCCACCTCACGGTGCGCGAGGAGCGCCGGGCCCTCCCCGACGGGCGGGGTCATGTTGCCGCACATCAGGCCCAGGTGCGGACGGAAGCCCGCGGGCGTCGGACGGCCCGTGATGAACGCGTTCATCCACGCGCCCCCACGCTTGCTGTCACGCGGGAACCAGTCCGTGTAGAAGCTCGCGACGTGCTCGCCCGACTTGTCGAACAGGTCGTAGAACTTCACCTCCGGATGCCAGCCCGGCGCGTCCGCCTCCCTCACCGTGATGCCGAACACGCGGCGCGTCACCTCGAACAGGCCGCTCATGACGCGGTCCAGCGGGAAGTAGGGACGCAGCTCCTCCTCGTCGAGGGCGTACTTCGCGAGGCGCTGCTTCTCCGCCCAGTACGTCACGTCCCACGGTGCCAGTTCCGGCGCGTCCGCGCCCGCCGCCTCCCGGTAGAACGCCTCCAGCTCCGCGTTCTCCGCCTCGAAGAAGGGACGGACGCGCTCCTCGAGGTTCGCCTCGAAGGCCTTCGCGCGCTCCCCGCTGGCCGCCATGCGCTCGGCCAGCACGAGGTCCGCGAAGTTCGCGAAGCCCAGCAGATTCGCCTTCTCCCGGCGCAGCGCGAGGATCTCCCCCACCAGCTCGCGGTTGTCGCGGCCCTCGCCCGTGCCGGTGCGGTTGTACGCCTCCCACAGCTCCCGGCGCAGCGAACGGTCGTCCGCGTACGTCAGGATCGGCTGGTAGCTCGGCAGGTGCAGCGTGATGCGGTAGCCCTCCTTCCCACGCTTCTCGGCCTCCGCGCGCGCCGCCAGCCGCGCGCGCTCCGGCACGCCCGCGAGGCGCGACTCGTCCACGTACAGCTCGTACGCCGCCGTCCCGTCGAGGACGTTCTGGCTGTACTTCGTCGTGAGCTCCGCGAGCCGCAGGTCGATCTCCTTGAGGCGCGCCTTCGGCTCCGGCGCGAGCTCCGCGCCCTGACGGCGGAAACGGTCCATCGTGAGCTTCAGGAAACGCGCGCGCTCGCCCGTCAGGGCCCGCGCCTCCTCCGTCGCCTCGAACCGCTTCAGCGCCGCCCACAGCTCCTCGCTGAGCTGCAGTTCCGTGCTGAACGCGCTGACCTTCGGACGGACGGCGTTGTACGCCGCGCGCCACTGGTCGTTCGTCACGACGGACTCCAGGTGCCCGACGACGGTCGTGACGGTCTCCAGCTCGCGGGAGAGCTCGTCGAGGTCCGTCAGGAAGGACGAGGGATCCTCGGACTTCACGAGGCGGTCCAGGCGCTCGCGCGACAGCGCGATGAGATGATCGATGGCGGGCTCGGCGTGCTCGGGACGGACCTCGTCGAAGGGGATCCGGAACCCGATACCGAGCAGGGGGTTCCCTGTCGCGGTGGTCATGCGCGGAGTATAGGGCAAGGTGGCCCGGACAGGCAGCAGTACGCAAGATGGCGGGATCACCCGCTCACTGCACGTTCACGCACCCCGCCCCTGGGTCTTCATCGTTCGTTGCGCGCGCCAAATTCACCACGTGAGAACCCCAAACGTGCTCCCATGGTCTATGGGCCGACGAATGACGCTTCCCCTCCTCCTCCTCGTCCTCGCGTCCGTCACGCAGGCTGCCCCCGCCGCTCCCACGAACGTGGTCACGGTGAAGAAGGGCGAGACGCTCTACCGCATCGCCACCCGGCACCACCTCAGCGTCGAACGGCTGCGCCAGCTCAACGGGCTGCGCGGCAACCGCATCCTCGTCGGCCAGAAGCTGCGCGTCGCGCCCGCGAAACCCGCCGTGGCGAAGGCCCCGGCCCGCAAGGTCGCCGTGAAGGCCCCCGTGCAGCCCGCCGCGCGCGGGGCCGTGAGGCACGCGCCCGTGAAGAAGAGCGCCGCGCGCCCCACCGTGAAGCGGCCCGTCCACATCACCAGGGCGCGCGGAGTCACCGGACCCGCCCGGCCCGCCGGTTCCAGCGTCCGCCTCGTGCGGGGCCGCGTCCTCGGCGTGCCCGTCGCGATCGTCAACGTCGACCTGCGTGACCGCCGCGTCCTCGTCACGCCCATCCTGCCCCGCGCGGGCCTCGGCACCGGCGGCGAACTGCACGCCATGAGCCGCACCGGCGCCGTCGCCGTCATCAACGGCGGCTTCTTCCACCCCCGCACCTTCATCCCCGCCGGGGACCTCGTCGTCCGTGGACGCTACATCGCGCGTGGACGCATCAACACCGCCGTCGCCATCACACCCGACAACCGCGTCGTCGTCGGCCCCACGGGCAGCGTCCGCGCGTCCGGCTGGCGCGGCTACGAGACCGTCATCGCCACCGGACCTCACGTCGTCCGCGCGGGGCGCCTCGTCGTGACGCCCCGCGCCGAGGGCTACACCGACGCCGCCCTGTGGGGCCGCGCCGCGAGAAGCGCCATCGGCATCACCAGCAGCCAGCGCCTGTTCTTCCTCAGCACCAGCCGCAAGCTCAGCCTCTCCGAACTCGCCCGCGTCATGCAGCGCGCCGGCGCCCGCGACGCCATCCTCCTCGACGGCGGCACCAGCACCGGCCTCCTCTGGAAGGGCCACGCCGTCGTACCCGCCGGACGCAAGGTCGCCTACGGCATCGGCGTGTACGTCAACTACCGCGGCGCGAGGTTCCAGCGGGAATAGCGCGGGGACGGCCCCTCGCTTGCCTGGGGCGTGCACGCGTCTCTACAGGTGTGGGAGTGGCGGCCCGCGTTTGGCTGCGTACGCCCCGAAGCGGTTCGGGGCTCATGCCTGGGGCGTCAGCGCGTCTCTACATCTTTGGGAGCAGCATCGCGTCCCCCAGGCTGTAGAACCTGTAGCGTTCGCGCAGCGCGTGCGCGTACACCTCGCGGATCACGTCGCGGCCGCTGAAGGCCGCGACGAGCAGCAGCAGGGTCGAGTTCGGCAGGTGGAAGTTCGTGATGAGGAGGTCCGGGACGTGCACTGGATCGCCGGGACGGATGAAGATGCTCGTCTCGCCCGGCCCGGCGCGGAGCTCGCCGCCGTGCCAGGCGCTCTCGAGCGCGCGGACGGTGGTCGTGCCGACCGCGACGATCCGGCGGCCCCCCCGCTTCGCGCAGTTCACGGCGTCCGCCGTGGCGTCCGAGATCTCGAAGCGCTCGGCGTGCATCACGTGCTCCTCCACCGGTCCCGTGACGGGCTTGAAGGTGCCCGCGCCGACGTGCAGCGTGACCGCCGCGCGCTCCACGCCCATGGCTTCGAGGCGCGCGAGGAGCTCCGGCGTGAAGTGCAGGCCCGCCGTGGGCGCCGCGACGCTCCCCGCCTCGCGGGCGTACACGGTCTGGTAGCGGTCCCCGACGTCCCCGTGGATGTACGGCGGCAACGGCAGGCTCCCGATGCGCTCCAGGTGAGGCTTCACGTCCTCCTCGAAGCGCAGCAGGCGCTCCCCGCCCGGCAGGACCTCCACGATCTCGGCGCGCAGGTCCCCGAGCAGAAGCTCGTGACCGGCACGTTTGGCGCCGCGCAGCATCGCGCTCCACACCAGCGGGCGCTCCTCGCGCAGCAGTAGCACCTCCACGCGCCCGCCGCTGGGCTTGCGGGCCATCACGCGCGCCGGGATCACCCTGGACTCGTTGAAGACCATCAGGTCGCCCGGACGCAGGAACTGCGTGAGGTCGCGGAAGACGCGGTCGTGCAGGACCGGCCCGTCCGGCGTGGGCTCCACGACGAGCAGGCGCGACGCGTCGCGCGGCTCCGCGCCCGTCTGCGCGATGAGTTCCTCCGGGAGGTCGAAGTTCAGGTACGCGAGGTCGTCCGCCACGCCGCCCCTACTTTCCGCCCTCGGCGCGGGGACGGGCGGGCATCAGCGCGCCCTCGATGTCGGTCAGGTGCGTGAAGCGGTCCACGGCGTCCACCAGCTTCTGCGCGGTGTGCTCGCGGAACGCGATGGCCTCCACGCGCTTGCCGCGCTCCTGCAGGACCTCCACGATGTCCGAGAAGTCCCCGTCACCGCTGCCCAGCACGATCACGTCGAGGTGATCAGAGAGGCGCACCATGTCCGCGACGATGCCCATGTCCCAGTTGCCTTCCCAGATGGCCTTGCCCTGGTCGTTGACGTGGTGCAGCTGCAGGTTCATGCGGCGCACCTTGTAGCCCAGCGCGGACAGCTTGAAGATGAAGGGGCGCGCGGTGGAGTCGCCCTCCTTCTCCACGACGTACGCGACGGCGCGGACGAGCTCGCGGTCCTGCGCGCCGAACTTCAGGAGCGTCTCGAAGTTCACGGTGCGCTCGTGCAGGTCGCGGGCGGAGTGGTAGAGGTTCTGCGTGTCGATGAAAATGCCGACTCTCGGTTTATGGGTGACGTACTGCATTGTGGACTCCTCGAAAAGTGGGGGACTGGGCCGTCACGGCGGACGGCCCAGAGAAGGCTAACACGCCCCCGGTCGGGCGTTGGTGTTCCGGCGCGCCTCAGCCGGTGTTGCGCATGCCCGCCGCGATGCCCTGAATGCTGAGCAGCAGCGCGCGTTCCATGTCCTCGTCCATGTCGCCCGCCGCGCGGGCGCGGCACAGCAGTTCCACCTGCAGACGGTGGATCGGGTCGATGTAGGGGTTGCGCAGTTCGATGCTGGTCTTCAGGCGCGGCTCCAGTGACAGGAGAGGCCCGCCCACGGCGTCCTCGACGCGCGCGACGGTCGCGTGCCACGCCGCCACGATGCGGTCGCCGAGCGTTCGGCTGCCCGCGTGCTCCGGGGGCGCGAGACGGCGGTACTCCTCGAAGATCAGCAGGTCGCACTTCGCGAGGCTCATCTGCGCGTTGTCGAGCACCGCGCGGAAGAAGGGCCAATCACGGTACATCTCGCGCGCCACGTCCTCCCCCATCGCGGCGAGGCCCTCCCCGAGGCCGAACCAGCCCGGGACGTTCGCGCGGTTCTGCGTCCACGACATCACCCAGGGGATCGCGCGGAGGTTCTGCAGGGTGGGCGGGCCGGGACGGCGCACGGGCCGCGACGCGATGTTGAGCCGCGCGATCTCGTGGATGGGCGTGACCGCCTCGAAGAACGCGAGGAAGTCCGGGTGCTCCACGAGGTCACGGTAGGCACGCACGCTCGCCTCCGCGCCGCGCGTGAGCGCCTCGGTCCAGCGGGCGGGGAGCGCCTCGTCGTCGCGGGCGGCGGCGAGCAGCAACCCGTGCAGCGCCTGCTCCAGGTTGCGGTGCGCGA
>NZ_KI912625.1:61392-61887 GCF_000519345.1 Deinococcus pimensis DSM 21231 | reverse complement strand
GCCTCGGCCGATGGACGTGCCGCGCCCGTGGAAGAAGCGCCACGGCACGCCCGCCTCACGGCACACCCGCGCGATGGCGCGCTGCGCCTCGTGCAGCGCCCAGTTCGCCGCGAGGAAGCCCGCGTCCTTGTTGCTGTCGCTGTAGCCCAGCATGATCTCCTGCACGTCCGCGCCGAGCACACGGCGGTACTCGGGCAGGGCCAGCAGGGCCCGTACCACCTCGGGGCCGTGACGGAGGTCGTCGAGCGTCTCGAAGAGCGGCACGGGCAGCACCCGGAAGCCCACCTCCCGCGCGAGGATCAGCGGTTCGAGGACGTCCGAGACGCTCTCGGACATGCTGATGACGTAGCGGCCGAAGGCGCCCGGCCCGACCCTGGCGACCCCGCGCGCCACCTCGCGGA
Source organism: Deinococcus pimensis DSM 21231 (assembly GCF_000519345.1). GTDB lineage: Bacteria > Deinococcota > Deinococci > Deinococcales > Deinococcaceae > Deinococcus_A > Deinococcus_A pimensis. The sequence continues at coordinate 61,486 of NZ_KI912625.1, read as the reverse complement.
TGGGGCCGACGGCGCGCTCCAGGCTCTCCGTGAGGGGCTCCCCGGCGGGCCACAGCGGACGACGCGAGTGGAGCTCCGCGAGGAGCACCGCCTG
>NZ_KI912625.1:47750-61292 GCF_000519345.1 Deinococcus pimensis DSM 21231 | reverse complement strand
CCCGTGAGGGCGCTGTGCTCGCGAACGTCGAGGCTCACGAGGTGCCGCCCGTAGGTCCGCGCGAGCGTCACGGCGGGCAGCAGCAGGTGGTCCGCGCTGCGCGTCTGCCCCCCCGCGCGCAGGCGGGTGTCGAGCGCGTCGAGGCGCCCCACGAGGTCCACGGCCTCCCCGTCCCGCACGGCGTCGTGCAGGGCGCGCACCTCCTCGCGCCAGGGCTCCTCGGGGCCGTCGTGCTGGCTGAGGTCCGCGTAGGCCTGCGCGAGCGTCGCGACGAGCAGCTCGCGGGCGCGTTCCGCGTGCAGCGCGAGCGTGTCGCGCGTGGCGTCGGGCGTCACGAAGGGGTTGCCGTCACGGTCGCCGCCCATCCACGAGGAGAAGCGCACCGGCACGCCCGCGCGGGCGTCCACGCCGAACACGCCGCGCAGCGCGCCGCGCAGGTCCCGCTCCAGCCGGGGAAGCGCCCGCGAGATGGCGCTCACGTAGCCCAGCCCGCCCTTCACCTCGTCGAGGACGGTGGGGCGCAGGCGGCGGAGCTCCAGCGTGCCCCACATCGCCTCGACGTGCGCGCTGACGCGCTCCAGCGCCTCCCCGGAGAGGTCCGGCAGGTCCCGCGCGATCTCCACGAGGTGCGCGCGGATCGTGCGGCGCCGCATCTCGGTGGGGTGCGCGGTGAAGGTCAGGTTGAGCTCCACCCGCGCGAGCAGGTCGAGGACGCGCGGGGCGTCCCAGCCCAGGTCGCGCAGCTTCAGGAGGGCGTCCTCGACGCTCTGCGGACGCGGGCCCGCGCGGCCCCGCAGGCTCCGCACGCGCTCGTACTCCTCCGCGAGGTTCACGAGCTGGAAGTACCACGAGAAGGCCCGCACGAGGCCCTCGGCGGTCGCGGTGTCCGCGTGCACGAGCAGGTCACGCAGCCTCGCGTCGTCCTGCCCGGCGCGGGCCTCGCGGACGAGTGCCCGCACGGACTCCACCAGCTCGAAGAAGCCCTCGCCCTCCTGCTCCCGCAGCACCACCCCGAGCGCGCGGCCCAGGGTGCTGACGTCCTCCCTCAGGGTGCTCAAGACGCGCCTCCTTCCGTGAACGAGTAGCGTTCCACGCGCGTGGCGCGGTTGTCCGAGACGTCGATCTCCACGGCATTGAGCTGCGCCGCGCCCTCCGCGACGGTGTAGCGGTGCGGCAGGCGCGTGAGGAAGCGCGCGACGGGCCCCTCGATCGCCGCGCCGATCACGCTCTCGAGCGGGCCCGTCATGCCGGCGTCCGTCTGGAAGGCCGTGACGCCCCGCAGCAGGCGCGTGTCCGCCGTGGCGACGTGCGTGTGCGTCCCCACCACCGCCGCGACGCGTGTGGCGAGGTGGTAGCCCATCGCGGCCTTCTCGCTCGTCGCCTCCGCGTGGAAGTCGAGGAAGACGCTGCCGAGATCGTCCCGCTCCAGCAGGTCCGACAGCGCGCGGAACGGGTCGTCCACGGGGTCCATGAAGGTGCGCCCGAGCGCGTTGACGACCGTGAGGCGCTCGCCGCGCACGTCGAAGGTCCACCAGCCCGCGCCGGGCGTGCCCAGAGGGTAGTTCAGGGGGCGCAGCACGCGAGGGTCGTCGAGGAGGCCGTAGACCTCCTTGTTGCCGAACGCGTGGTTGCCGAGCGTGATGCAGTCCACGCCCGCGCGGAACAGCGCGGTGGCGCTCTCGCGGTTCAGGCCGAAGCCGCCCGCCGCGTTCTCGCCGTTCGCGATCACGAAGTCGTAGCGGTCCCGGATGGAGGGCAGGTGGTCGGCGACGACGCGACGGCCCGGTTTGCCGTACACGTCACCGATGAACAGGAGGCGCAGCACGAGGGTCACTGTACAGGATTTGCGTAGAGTTGACCCTAACTGAGATGGAGAGACACGTGGGCGCCCAAGGCGAAAGGACCGGGCCGTCCCGGTCCGTACGACGCCAAAAAGATGGAGAGACACGCCGACGGCCCCTCGCTCATGCCGGGGGCGGGCAGGAGGGGCCGTCCGTGTTTTGGGCGTCGTCCGCTCGGGGACGGCCCCTCGCTTTTGCCTGGTGCGTTGGCGCGTCTCTCCATTCAATTGTCGAGCGCGTTCATCTGCGCCACGTACCGCGCGAGCTCGGCGGCGCTGGCGACGGCGCGGGCGGCCTCCACGCGGTGCTGGTGCACCTCGCGTTCGTACGGGTCGATGCGGAGGTACTGGTTGCTGAGGAGGATCACGCGTCGCCACTCGCCCTCCTCGCGGTAGCGGGCGATCTGGTTGCGCAGTTCGAACGCGAGCGCGAGCTGCGCCTCGTCGCGTTTGGTGAGCACCCATTCGCTGTCGTCCATGCCGGGCAGGAACTCGCCGCGGTACACGGCGAGCGCGCGGGCGACCTCGCCGTGCTCGACCGCGTCGAGGAAGCGGACGAGGTCGAGGTCGACGCGGACGCGCGGCCCGAGGCGGTAGCGGGGCTGGTGGTGCGGCCCGTCGAACACGACCACTTCCTGACCGAGGCGGTCGCGGAGCTCCTTGATGGCCTGCCGGATGTAGTTCGCGCTGCTCGTGGCGTCCTTGTCGGGGTACAGGTCGAGCTGCATCTCCACGCGGGTGCGTCCGGGGCGCAGCATGAGGTAGACGAGCAGCGGGACGCTGCCGCGCAGGGTGAAGTGGGCCTCCTCGCCGTCGCGGTACACGGCGACGCGGCCGAAGGTGTAGATCTGCAGGCGGATCTGGTCGGAGGAGGCGCCGCCCTCGCTCGCCATCCCGGCGAGGTTCTCCATGATGGGTTCGAGGTACGGCGCGAGGTCCGGTTCGAGCGACGCGTACTGCAGCAGCTCGGAGAGCTCCTCGAGTTCGGGGCGCAGGGCGCTCTGCGTGTGGAGGCGCAGGAGGCTCTCCAGGGTCTCGCGCAGCACGACCGCGGTCTCCTGCGTCTGGTGGTCGAGGTGGTAGGCGTAGGCGAGCTGCAGCTGCGCCCGCGTCAGGCCGAGGGCGTCGCCGCGTTCCTTGAGGACGTCCACGGCGCCGGAGAGTTCCGTGATGGCCTGTCTGTACGTGCCGCGCCTGCGGTGGATGACGCCGCGCACGACGCGCAGCTCCACGGGGAGCGTCTCGCCGGGCTGGAGGGGGAACTGGTAGACGAGCCGCATGGCCTGCGCGTAGTCGCCGAGGCGGGCGTGGTGCTCGGCGAGCTTCACGGTGGCCCACAGCAGCACCTCGCGGTCGCCGATGGTGGAGGCGCGCGTCAGGATCTCGCGGACGAGGGTGATGTGGCGTTCGTACGCGCCCTCGTTCTCGGCGAGCGCCGCCTCGCTGGTGAGGAAGTAGAGGCTGCGGTAGGCGGGGACGTGCTGAAGCAGCGGCTTGGCGCGTGTGAGCGTGGCGCGCGCGGCGTCGAGGCGGCCCCGGCTCATCTGCAGTTCGAGCTGCGTGTGGAGCGAGGTGACGAGGGCGTCCTGATCGCCGACGGTTTCGAGCGCGCGGACGGCCTCGTCGAGGAGCTGCTCGGCGCGGGCGAAGTTGCCGAAGCTCTTGTGCATCAGCGCGAGGTTCTGCGAGAGCTTGGCGATGCGGACGTCGTCGGAGAGCTTGATGTACCCGTGCCAGGCGCGCTCGCAGAGCTCCAGGCCCTCGCGGGCGTGACCGCGCTGGAATTCGGCCACGCCGCGCCAGCGCAGCGCGCGAAAGCGCAGCTCGTCGTCGGGGATGCTCTCGAGTTCGGAGAGCAGCGAGACGGCCTCGTCGTAGCGGCCGGTGGCGCGCAGGAGGTTGCCGTACTCGACGCGCGCCTCGAGGTCGCCGAGCAGGTGGGCGCGGCGAAGGACGGGCTCCGCGTCGACGTACTGCCCGAGACGCAGGAGCGAGATGCCGAGCAGGGCGGCCTCACGGGTTCCGAGATCGCCTCGGCCCGCGAGTGCCGTGACCACCGCCTGGTAGTCACCCTGTACGAAAAACTCTAGAACCTGTTCCACAGCGGCTTCACGGTCTCCTCACACATCACAATCTAGACTCGGGCCATGAAGAAGAACCTGCTTCACGTGGCCCTCGTGCTCAGCATCATAACGGCAATGGTGACCGGCGCGTCCGCGTCGGCGGCGCCTTCCAAGAGCACCACCACCCTCTCGCCCTCCACCGGCACGGTCGTGACCTTCGGCGTGGGCGCGAACGACTGGGGGAACTGAATGACCGCGCCCGTGCGAGTCGACACGCCCGCGCCGCGCGTCGAGGAGTTCCACCCGCGCCACCGCGCCGAGAAGCCCGCGCAGCGTGAGGAGCGCCGCGCCGACGCCAACCCGCGCCTCGCGCGCCTGATGGACGGGCTGAGCGCCGTCCCGAGCGCCCCGATCGACTTCGGTCTGGAGTGATTCGTGGCCGACGACTTCCGTTCCGCCGAGGGCCCGCCCCCCCATCACGGGGGGCACGGTGCCCGGGCCGTCTCGCCCCAGGTGAACTCGCCTCGCCCGCCGCAGGTCGCGCGGGCGGGGTCTTCGCTTCTGAGCGCGCTGCAGCCCTCGGCGCTGTTCCTGCTCGACGGCAGCCTGCGCGTCGAGGAGGTCGGCGGGAACTGGGAGTCGCTCCTCGGCGTCGCGGCGGCGGACGCGGTGGGTCAGTCCGTGTCGCGCTTTCTGGTGCTGGGCGCCGCGTGCTGCCCGGATTCGTGGTCGGCGGCGCAGGGACAGTGCGAGCGCGCCACGGCCTTCACCCTGACGGGGGAGCGGCGCGTGCGGGTGACGTGGCGCCGCGTGGACGCCTTCGTCGCGGGCTCGGTGGAGCCCGCCGGTCACACCTCCCGGCTGCTGTTCGACTGGGAGCTGCAGTTGCTGGAGCTCCGCACGTGGCTGGACGCGGCGGTACGCTGCCTGGGCCGCTCGGGCGGCACGTGGGAGGCGGGGCACGTGGAGCGCGTCGTGGGGTACGCCGTGCGGCTCGGCGAGGCGATGAACCTGTCGCCGACCCAGCTGCGCTACCTCAGGTGGGGCGCGTACCTGCACGACGTGGGCAAGCTGAAGCTGCCGCACTCGATCCTGCTGAAGACGGAGCCCCTCACCGCCGGGGAGCTGGGCGAGGTGCGGCGTCACCCGGAGTGGGGCGTGGAGATCCTCGGTGAGCTGCCGTTCCTGCCGCAGGAGGTGCGTGAGGTCGTGCTGCACCATCACGAGCGCTGGGACGGCGGCGGGTACCCGGTCGGGCTGGGCGGGGAGCGCATCCCGCTGCTCGCGCGGGTCGTGGCGGTCGCGGACGTGTTCGAGGCGCTCACGTCCGAGCGCAGCTACAAGGGCGCGTGGACGCCGTGGGACGCGGTGGCGCTCCTGCGGCGCGAGGCGGGACGGCAGTTCGATCCGTTCATCGTGGACGTGTTCGTGCGCAGCGTGCTCGCCCTCGACGAGGGTTGAGCGCCCTCAGCGGATGATCCGGGCGGGTTCGACGTTCGCGGCGCGCCGCGCGGGCAGCAGGGACGCGAGGATCGTCGTGACGAGCGAGACGACGTTCACCCACAGGAAGTCCGTGGCGCGCAGTTCCACGGGCAGCGCGCTGATGAAGTAGAGGTCGCCGGGCAGCTGGAAGGGCCGCACCTTGAAGTACAGGGACAGGGCGAGCCCGAGGAGGTTGCCGAGCAGCAGTCCGGCGACGCCGAGCAGCACCCCGGCGATGACGAAGGCGGACAGCACGTCACGCCGTCGGGCGCCGATGGCGCGCAGGATGGCGATGTCGGGGGTCTTCTCGAAGACGGTGAGCGTGAGGACGTTCGCGATGCCGAACGACGCGACGATCACGATGAGGAACACGACGAAGCCGATGACGCGCTTCTGCAGCGCGAGCTGATCGAGGAGTTCGCGGTTGAGGTCCTGCCACGGGACGGGACTGTAGTTGCGCCCCGCGGCGAGGCGGCGGCCCACCTCGGGCGCGAGGTCGGGGTCGGTGAGGCGCACCTGGTACCCCAGCAGATTCCCGGCGGCCCCGGCGGTCCGGAGCGTCTCGGTGCGGACGAAGGCGTAACGGGAATCGATGAGGTAGTTGCCGGTGCGGAAGAGCCCCTTCACCTTGAAGCCGGAGCGCTGCTGCCGGCTGTCGAGGTAGCGCAGGGTGTCGCCGGAGAAGGCCCCGACGGACTGCGCGAGAAAGCTGCCGAGGACGATCTCGCCGGGTTTCAGGGTGCGCAGGAGTTCCTTCTCCTCGGGGCGGAGGTTGAGCACGTCCGCGTGCCTGGGGGTGACGCCGACGATCTCGACGAAGTCCGTCCCGGCGGAGCGTCCCCGCGAGGCGGGCCGCACGAGCAGGCCCTTGTCGCCGCTGAAGGGCGCGAACGCGGCGACGGCGGGGTCGGCGGCGAGGGCGCGTTCCAGGGCGGGGTCGCGCTGGCCGGGCTGCCAGGCGTTGAGCGAGAGCTGCGGCACGGCGCGCAGCGTGGCGTCGACGAGCGCGCGGACGAAGCCGTTGGTGAGTGACAGCGCGGTGATGAGGACCATGACGCCCACGGCGACGCCGAGAACGGTGATGAGGTTCTGGCTGCGTCGGTGACGGAGCTGCGCGGCGGCGAGGGTCAGGGGCAGGGATCGCCGGGGCAGGTTGGTGAGGTCACCGGACACGGGCACAAGCATAACAGAGACGCGTCAAAGCCCCAGGCATAAGCGAGGGACCGCTCCCGAGCGTACGACGGTGGGTCCGTACGACGCCAAACGCGGACGCTCACGTCCCGACGCCCAGGCAAGAGCGAGCGGCCGAACCCTGAACGTTCCGGCCGCTTGGTCTTCGAAGTTCAGTTGACGGCGGTGATGCGGATGTTGCGGACGCCCCACTGGAGGGCCTGGCCGCGGGTGGACATCCAGACGTCGACGGTGTTGGACTTGCGGGGGTGCATGGTGTCCTCGACGACGAAGATCTGGTTGGCGAGGAGGCTGTTGAAGCGGCCGCTGAGGTCCTCGATGCGGACCTTGGTGCCGTAGGGGAATTTGCGGAGCAGGTCGCGGGAGAGCGCGATGACGCCGAAGCGGGTGCGGGTGCCGGTGGCGGTGATGAAGGGCGTCGCGTCGGTCTGGTTGGGGATGCTGTTGTAGGCGGTGGACCGGACGATGGCGCTGACGCCGACGCGGCCGGCGGTGCGCGCGGCGCTCTGCTGGGCCTGCTTGATGCCCTGCTGGCGTTCCTGCGCGGCGCTCGGAGCCTTGGCGGCGGGGGTGGCGGGTTTGGTGGCGACCTTCGCGGGCGCGCTGGGCTTGGCGGCGGCGGCGGGCGTGGGGGCGGCCTTGGGTTCGGGTTTGGCGGCGACGAGGGTCGGTTCGCTCAGGGCGTTCTGCACGGCCTGCTCGGCGATGGCGTTCCCCGGGAGGGCGGGGGTGGCGGCGGCGACCGAGGTGGCGGTGGCGATCGTCAGGAGGACGATTCGCGGGAGGACGGTTGAGGACATGGGACTCCTGTCGCGCCCGCTCTGGGGCGGGCGCGGCGCATCTGGATGCAGTGCGAAAGAACGACGGTCAATATCTGCCGTTCGGCGTATGACCAAAGCTATTCACTGCTCCTGAGCACTTTCTAAGAAGTCATGTCAGATGCTCTCATCAATAAAGGGCATATAAACATGAATCCACTCACACTTGCCCTTCTAAAGCCGCACTGGAACGCGCACCCCTATGTGAGAGATGCTCTAATACTCTCATTTATGTTCTCATCAAAAGTTGCGAGCAAGCGCTCGTTTTTGCGCTATTTCACACGGTCCGGCTCCGCACCGGGGCCTTCTGGACCTTCAGGAGGGCTTGAAAAGTAAGCGTTCTAGCAAATCCGGGGCCACACGCGCGGTGTGGCCCCGGATTGCATGACAGCGTTCTCAGAATTTACTCACCCTTGGCGTGCTCGGGCGGGTAGGCCCACTGGGAGAACATTTCCGCCGCGATATCCCGGTAGATCGGCGCCGCCAGCTGGGAGCCATGGTAGTGCTCGCGCGCGCCGTGCACCATCACCGCGAGCGTCACGCGCGGCTCCTCCGCCGGGAAGAATCCGGCGAACACGCTGTCGAACAGGGTCGCGCTGTAGCGTCCGTTCTCCACGACCTGCGCCGTGCCCGTCTTGCCCGCGAGGCTGTAGCCCTTGATCCCGGCCTGCGTCGGAATCCCCTCCTCCACGACACTCTTGAGCAGTTCACGCGTCGTGCGCGCCGTCTCCGGACGCAGCACCGCGCGCTCCGAACCTTCCTGCGCGCCCACCACGAAGCTCGGCGAGAGGTACTTCCCGTCGTTCGCGAGGACGTTGTAGGCCGTCGCGAGCTGAAGCGTCGTGCTGGACATCCCCTGCCCGAACGCGTTCGTGGCGCGCACGATGTCGCTCCAGCGCGACACGGGCTGCAGCTGACCCGACTCGGTGTACAGCCCCTGAAGCCCCGTGTCCTGCCCGAACCCGTACCTCGACAGGTAGCCGTGCATGTCCTGCGGCTCGAAGTGCTCCACGATGTGACTCATGCCGACGTTGCTGGAGTAGCGCAGCACCTGACGCGTGGAGAGCACCTTGGGATGCTGCACCGCGTCGTGGATGACGTTGCGGCCGATCTTGCGCCACATCGGCGTGCTGTAGCCCATGCCCGGCGTGGTGAGGCCCTCGTTCATCGCGGCGGCCACGATGAGCGCCTTGATGGTGCTGCCCGGCTCGTACACGTCGAGGAACGCGCGGTTGCGGCGGTCCCCGGCGCTGAAGTTGCGCCAGTTGTTCGGGTCGAACGGCGGGTAGCTCGCGGCGGCGAGCACGTTGCCGGAGCGCACGTCGATCGCGACGACCGAGCCGTACTGCCCCTGCCGCTCCTTCACCGCGCGGGCCAGCACCGACTCCGCCACCGCCTGGAAGCGCGGGTCGATCGTGAGGGTCACGTCCTCGCCACTCGCGAGGCGGTCGTCGAAGGCGCCCTCCAGGCCCTCCAGGCCGCGGTCGGTGCCCATCATGCCGAGCAGCTGCCCTGCCAGGGTGCCCTGCGGGTAGACGCGTTTGGCCCCGACGGTCTTCGCGAGGACCGTGCCGTCGCTCGCGAGGATGCTGCCGCGCGGCGTGGAGGACGCGCCGCCGTACCCCTTCGGGAGGCCCCACTCCAGCTGCGCGTAGGCGTACACCAGAAAGAGGAACCCCAGCAGCGCGAGGACGAGCATGAGGCGGGAGCGGTTGCGCAACTTCACTTCCATACGGTCGTGACCTCCAGGGAACGGGCAGCGGGCGGGGCGGGCGGGGCGGGGAGCACCTCGAAGGCTGCCGTGGCCTTCGAGGCGCGGCTGAAGGGCGTCATGCCGTTCGCGAGGGCCCACTCCCGGACCCGCGCGGTGGACGTGGCGGCCTGCACGTCGAGTTCGAGCGCCTGCTTGTCGCGCGTGAGGATCGTGCGCTCCTCGCGCAGGTCCAGCAGTTCGGGGCGGATGTCGCGCGCGCCGAAGCGCAGCCCGACCAGCACGAGCGCGAGCAGCAGGTAGATCAGGGTGTAGCGCAGCGCGCGCGCGCGCCACACGTCGTGGGAGGCGGGCAGAGCGGTCACGAGTCCTCCCCCTGCGCGCCCCCGTCCGCGTGGACGTCCACGCGTTCCGCGCCGCGCAGCTTGGCGCTCCGGGCGCGCGGGTTGCGGTTCTGTTCCTCCTCGCTCGCCTCCACGGGCCGCTTCGTGAGGGGCCGCAGGCCGTTCTCGCCGCGGAAGTAGCGCTTCACGATGCGGTCCTCGAGACTGTGGAAGGTGATCACCGCGAAGCGCCCGCCGGGCCGCAGCAGTCGCGTGCCCGCCGCGAGACCGTCGCGCAGCGCGCCGAGCTCGTCGTTGACGTGGACGCGCAGCGCCTGGAAGGTGCGCCGCGCCGGGTGGATGCCGCGCGAGTAGCCCGGGTAGGCCCGCTTGACGATGTCGGCGAGTTCCACCGTGGTGGCGATGGGCTTCTGTTCACGCGCCCGGACGATGGCGCGGGCGATGCGCCGCGAGTGGCGCTCCTCGCCGTACTCGTAGATGACGGCGGCGAGGTCCGCCTCGTCCATCTCGTTGACGACGTCGGCGGCGCTCTCGCCGGACTGGCTCATGCGCATGTCGAGGGGCGCCTCCGTGTGGTAGGAGAAGCCGCGCGCGGCGTCGTCGAGCTGGAAGCTGGACACGCCGATGTCGAGCAGCACGCCGTCCACGTGGGTGACGCCCTCGCGCGCGAGGAGGGTGTCCATGTCGCGGAAGTTGCCCCGCACCACCGTGAGGCCCTCGGGCAGGTCGGCGCGGGCGCGGTCGAGGGCGTAGGGATCCTGGTCGATGCCGTAGACGCGGGCGCCCGCCGCGAGCAGCAGGCGGGTGTGACCGGCGCCGCCGAGGGTGCCGTCGACGAACACGCGGCCCGGGGCGGGCGCGAGCGCGTCGAGGACCTCGGCGGCGAGGACGGGCGTGTGGGTGAGGTTCTTGCTGGGTTCCACGGGTATACCTGTGAGCTCTCAGGGAGTGAAGTTCGCGAGCAGTTCCGGGCGGGGCGGATCGTCCTGTACGGCGAGGATCGCCTCGTCCCAGCGCTGGGGGTTCCAGAGTTCGAGTCGGTTCGGCGCGCCCGCGACGATGACCTCGCTCTCCAGCGCCGCGAAGGTCCGCAGGGTCTGCGGGACGCTCACGCGGCTCTGGTTGTCGAGGCGCGCCTTGTTCGCGCCGGAGTAGAAGAAGCGCACGAAGGCGCGGCTGTCGCGGTCCGTGAGGGGCAGGCCCTCGAGCTGTTCCTCGACGCGGCGCCACGAGGAGAGCGGAAAGATGTAGAGGCAGCCCTCCATGCCCCTGGTGAGGATCATCCCGTCCTCGACGAATTCCCGGAAGGAGGGTGGAATCACCACTCGTCCCTTGTCGTCGATGGAATAGGGGTACTCACCGTAGGGCAATCCTTCCTCTTTCCCCACCGTCTCCCACCCGGCTCACCGGTGGTGGGAGGTGCTTTTTGCCCACTGGGCCGCACATTACGGTTTCGTGAAGTGTAACACTTCGCCCCACCGTTTACCACCGGCTCCCACTTTCTCCCCCTTTCCCTCCCACTCGTCTCCCACATTTCCCACTCGATCACCCCGAGGGGTCGGGATGATGAGTTCATGAGCGTGCGATTCAGACGCTCGGGCCGCCCTTCACGGGCGGCCCGAAGGCCCGACGTCTTGTGGAAAGAGGGACAAACTCCCCGGAGGCGCCGCCTAGACTGGAGCGCATGAACAGAGCCACCCTGTACGGCGCGGCGCTCGGCGGGCTCGGCGTGGCGCTCGGCGCCTTCGGCGCCCACGCCCTCAAGGACACCCTCTCCCCGGGCGCGCTGAACACCTTCGAGACCGGCGTACGCTACCAGATGTACCACGCGCTCGCCCTGCTCGCCCTCGGCGCGCAACCCCAGCAGAAGCGCGCCCCGACGTGGCTCCTCGCGGGCACCGCCCTGTTCTCCGGCAGCCTCTACGCCCTCGCGCTCAGCGGCGTGAAACCCCTCGGCGCGATCACGCCGATCGGCGGCGTCCTCCAGATCGCCGGATGGGGCTTCGTCCTCGCGGACGCGCTCGGCGCGCGCCGCGCCCGCCCGCGCGGCAGCGAACACCTCAATTGAAACGTACGCCCCCACCTTTCGGTGGGGGCGCGGGGAGGGTCATAAGCCGGGTTCTGTCCGGAAGCCGGAGCTTCCGTCACGGTCATCTCTCTGGGACGTCCGTCGCCGGACGCCTCGAGCAGCCATCCTGGGGATCGTCGGGGCGGGCCGCCCCTCCCCCACTGTCGGGCCTTGCACCGGATGGGGTTGACCAGCTCTCCCGGTCTCCCGGGAGACTGGTGCGCTCTTACCGCACCGTTTCACCATTCGCCCGCCCGAAGGCGTCGGCTGACTCGTCTCTGTGGCACTGTCCGTCGGCTTCGCACGCGCGGAACCGCGTTCCGCCGTCTGCTCGCCGCCCAGCCGTTAGCTGGCATCCTGCCCTGCGGTGCCCGGACTTTCCTCACGCCGCCTCACGACGGCGCGCGACCGCGTTCCCTCCCGGTCGGGGATTATAGCTCACTCGGCCCCCCGGAGTCCTCACGCAGCGCCACGGGCGGCCCGAGCAGTTCCGTGAGGAGAAACGCGCGGCGCAGCGCGCCCGGCGACGCGAGGTCACGGCGCAGTCGCGCGCCCGACGAGGGCGACGCGGACGGCATGGCGGGCCCCTCCGGCTGCTGGGCCCGCGCGGCCCTCGGTGCGGTCGCGGGCCGTTCCAGCAGGTCCTCGCGGGTGTCCGCCGCGAAGGTCCGCTCCTCCCCCACGGGCGGGCTCCCGAAGCCGCCGTCGGGGCGAGTCACGCGGTCCCCCTCACCGGACCGGCCCGCCCGCGTGATCGTCGTCCTGCGCGATGGACGAGCGCATGCGCGTGTCCGCCTGCACGTTCTGCATGCGGTAGTAGTCCATCACGCCGAGCCGCCCGGAGCGGAAGGCCTCCGCGAGCGCGAGCGGCACCTGCGCCTCGGCCTCCACGACACGGGCGCGCATCTCCTGCTCCGCCGCGACGGCCATCGCGCGGCGCTCCTCCGCCTTCGCCTGCGCGATCTTCTTGTCCGCCTCCGCCTGGTCCGTCTGGAGCTCCGCGCCGATGTTGCGGCCCACGTCCACGTCCGCGATGTCGATCGAGAGGATCTCGAAGGCGGTGCCCGCGTCGAGGCCGCGTTCCAGCACGTAGCGCGAGATCGCGTCGGGGTTCTCCAGGACCATCTTGTGGTTCGCCGCCGAGCCGATGCTCGACACGGTGCCCTCGCCGACCCGCGCGATGATCGTCTCCTCGCCCGCGCCGCCCACGAGCCGCTCGATGTTCGCGCGGACCGTCACGCGCGCCACCGCCACCACCTGGATGCCGTCCTTCGCGACGGCCGCCACGCGCGGCGTTTGGATCACCTTCGGGTTCACGCTGACCTGCACCGCCTCGAGCACGTCGCGGCCCGCGAGGTCGATGGCGGTCGCGCGCTTCCACGGCAGCGCGATGTTGGCGCGGTCCGCCGAGATGAGCGCCGTGACCACGCGTGAGACGTTGCCGCCCGCGAGGGAATGCGCCTCCATCTGCCCGATGTCGAGGTCGAGGCCCGCCTTCGTGGCGCTGATGAGCGGCCGGATGATGTCGCCGGGATTGACCTTGCGCAGCCGCATCCCGATCAGAGTGCCGATCCCGACGCGCACGCCGGAGAAGATCGCGGTGATCCACAGGCCCACCGGGACGAAGTAGAACAGCAGCCACAGCGCCACGATGAGGAGCGCCAGCACGACCGCCAGGGTGATCAGGGTCAGTTCCATGTCAAACCTTTCCGGGGTCCGCGCCCGCCGCCTCGTCGGGGTCCACCCGGCGCACGACCCTGCGGTACCCCTCGTCGGCGACGACCACGATCTCGTCGCCCGCACTCACGTAATCGCCGCGCGTGACGACGTCCACACGTTCGCCCCGCACGAGCGCCACGCCGCTTGGATGCAGATGTGTGACGGCCACGCCCCGCGCGCCCGTCAGGGAGAGCGGCTCGCTCTCCGGGGCGCCCCAGGTGTTGGCGCTGCCCTGCGGGTCGAGGCGGTCCCCCTCGATCCAGCGCCAGCGCCCTCCACGCGGCAGGGACAGCGGCGGCCGGCCCT
>NZ_KI912625.1:32697-47650 GCF_000519345.1 Deinococcus pimensis DSM 21231 | reverse complement strand
AGCAGGCCCGGCACGCCGAAGCCGACCGTGAGGACGTCCGCGAGGACCAGCAGGAACCCGCCCGCGACGAGCACGGCCGCCACGACCGGATTCGTCACGAACCGCGCGACCCGCGCGGCCGTGTCGGTCCTGACCCCGGAGGGCGCGGGGGCCGCCGTGACGAGCGTCGCCGTCACACGGCCGGACTCCACCGCTCGGCCCGCCGCGAGCGTCCCGGCGAGGCCCAGCAGGCCCAGCAGCAGACCCGCCAGCACCGGGAGCCTCGGCACGTCAGCCTTCCGGGTCCGCGAGGACGGTGAGGACGGGCACGGGGCTGCGCCGCAGTAGACGCGTCGCGACGGAGCCGAGCAGCAGACGCTCCACGCCGCCGAGGGCGCTCGCGCCGACCACGACGAGGTCGTAGCGCCCTTCGCGCAGCCGTTCGAGCGCGACGTCGCCCGCGTCGCCCCGGACGATCTCGCCGCCGCCGAGCTCCGCGAGACGCGCGGCGGCCTCGTGCGTCCAGTGGCGGTCACGTTCCACGAGCACGGCGCTCGTGAGGCCGCGCCCGGCGGGCGCGAGGGGCGACGCGGCGTTCGCCTCGACCGGCACGACGTGCAGCACGTCGAGCCGGGCGTGCGGGAAGGCCCGCCGCGCGGCGGCGAGCGCGGCCCGCGCGGACGGGGAGAAGTTCATCATGACGAGGATGCGGCGGAAGGGGCCGTTCGGAGCGTGGGCGGGGGGTGGGGGGCGCATGGGGTGACCTCCTGGACGCAACGGTGACGCGAAACGAGCATGGCGGAGCCTGACCGACAGACTCCGCCATGCCAGCGTATGGAGGCTGAACTCCCCGGGACGAAGCCCGACCGTTGTGCCCTCACCCTACCCGAATCGGGCCGCCCCGCGCCTGCATGTTTCGCGAAGCGCCCTTCATGGGGTCCCGGGACGGCAGCGCAGGCCACCTTCGAGGGGCCGTTCAGCCCCAGCGGGCGAGGGTCTCCTCCTCGCGGCGCCGCCACTCCTCGGGCGGCACGGCGGCGCGGTCGGTGAGCTCGGCGAGGTCCGTGGGGCCGAGTTCCACGTACTCGCCCGGTTCGAGGTCGCCGAGGAAGAAGCCGCCGAAGCGGACGCGCACGAGACGGTTCACGTGATGCCCGATCGCTTCGAGCATGCGGCGCACCTGCCGGTTGCGGCCCTCGCCCAGCACGATCCGCAGCCCGTCACGCGAGCGGCTCACGCCGACGGGTACGGCGCGGCCCTCGCGCAGCACCACGCCGGAGGCGAGCAGGGCGATCTCGTCGTCCGTGACGTGCTCGTCCGTCCAGACGCGGTACTCCTTCTCGTGACCGTAGCGGGGGTGCGTGAGGCGCAGGGTGAGCTCGCCGTCGGTGGTGAGCAGCAGCAGGCCCTCCGAGTCGAGGTCGAGCCGCCCGACGGAGTGCAGGCCGGGCACGCGCGGCATGCGTTCGAGCACGCCGACGCGTCCGAGCTCGTCGGAGGCGGTCGTGACGACCCCGCGCGGCTTGTACAGGGCGTACGTGACGGTCGGGACGGGGTCGCGCTCGACGACCTTGCCGTCCACGCGGACCTCGTCGGCGTCGGTGACGGTGCGGCCGAGCGCGGCGACCTCGCCGTTGACGGTGACGCGCCCAGCGCGGATGAGCTCCTCGGCGTTGCGGCGCGAGGCGACGCCCGTGCGGGCGAGCAGTTTCTGAAGGCGTTCCACGTCAGAACCTCCGGGGCTCGCGTGGCGAGACGATCGCGAGGACGGCCAGCACGACGAGGGCGAGCGAGATCGCGAGAACCGCGACGGGCGCGACGGGCAGCGAGAGCGCCTGGCCGCTGAGCACGGCGGGCGCGAGGGTCGCGGCGACGAGGAGGTTGCTCACGACGAGTCCCGCGACGGTGGGGCCGCCGGGTCGGGTCGAGGAGAGCGCGAGCTGCACGCCCCAGGCGAGGACGAGCGCGCCGCACAACCGCGCCACCCAGGTGGGCGAGACGGTGAGCGTCCCGAAGCCCGCCACCGGGAAGAAGTACAGCGCCGCGCCGAGCAGCAGGTAGAACGCGGCGCACAGGACGAACACGAAACGGAGCATCAAGTCATACTAGCGACCTCTCCCGTCCGCGCGGGGCGGGAGCATCGTGAAATTCCGGACCGACCACGCGTTCACGGCGCGCTAAGCTGTCTCTCATGCGTCTTCCCGCCGTGAAGTTCGTCCCCGCGCTCGCCGTGGCCCTCGCCCTGAGCTCGGCCCTCGCCTCCACGTACTTCCCCAGGGAGCCCGGCACCACGTGGAAGCTCTCCAACGGCGAGGTGCAGAAACTCGCGGCCCCCCTGACGTTGCGCGGCGTGAAGGTGACGCCCCTGCAGCACGTCATCGGCGGGAAGCTCGTGTCGGAGGACCTCCTCGACTTCTCCTCCGGTGGGGTGCAGTTGCGCGGCACGCGCGTGCAGGGCCGCGTGGCGTGGTACGAGCCGCCCCTCACCCTCTACCCGAAGGGTCCCCTGGCGGTCGGTCAGACGTGGCGCAGCACCTCCGGCGGCACGACCCTCACGGTGCAGGTCGTGAGCCAGCAGGCGCTCGTGACGGGCGGCGGGAAGTTCAACGCGCTGCTGCTGCGCAACGAGGTCACGACCGCGTCGGGCGGCGGCAGCGTGAACTTCGCGTACTTCGTGCCGGGCCTCGGGACGGTGCGCTACGTGGGCGCCAACGGCGGCACGGTGGACCTGCTGAAATAAGGACGAGGCGCGTCCCGCCGGAAGGCGGGCGTGCCGTCGAGCCCGTTCAGCTGGGTTCGTGGCCGTGCGTGGGGTCGGGCAGGTCCCGCTTGCGGCGGCGGCGGAAGGTGAGCAGGTCGAGGTACATGCGCGTGCGGTGCTTCACGCCGCGCCAGAAGCCGCGTTTCTCCTCCTTCATCACCTGCGAGAGCTTCGCGAGCTCCACGTAGCCCCAGCGGACGTTGTCGTTCTTGAGGGCGTAGGTGATGGCGGGTTCCGGCCAGCGTTCCTGCGCGAGGCGCGGCACGGACAGCAGCCACTCGCGCCGCGTGGCGCGCTGACCGCTGAGGTGGGGCGTCATGCGGTTGCCGAAGTCCGTCATGAAGCCGCCCTCGCTGAAGATGCCGATGGCCATGTCGAGTTCGCCGCGCAGGACGGGCTGCGCGAGGGTGGTGAGGTGTTCCAGCGTGAGGCCCACGAGGTCCGCGTCGAGCAGCACCACGTAGGGCGCGGCGGTGGCCTCCAGGCCCGCGTGGATGGCGGCGCCCTTCCCGGCGTTGCAGTGGAGCTCCACGACGCGCGCGCCCGCCAGGCGCGCCACGGCGGCGGTCTGATCGGAGGAGCCGTCGCTGACCACGACCACGTCGGGGGTGAGTTCGAGCGCGACACGCACGACGCCGCTCACGGTGTCCTGTTCGTTGAAGGCGGGAATGACGACCGCGAGGTTGCCGGACTGCACGGCTCTCATTCTAGACGAAGTCACGGGAACGCACCTCCGGTCGGCGAACGCGGGTCAGAAGAGGCGGACGACGTCGCTGAGGATGACGAACATCATGATGAGCATCACGAACGCGAAGCCCGCGAAGTTGATGCCGTTTTCCAGCTCGAAGGACAGCGGACGCCGCGCGAGGGCCTGCACGACCACCAGCAGCACGCGTCCACCGTCGAGACCGGGAATGGGGAGCAGGTTGAAGAACGCGAGCGACAGGTTCACGAGCGCCGCGAACTGCAGGATCTGCCCGGACTCCAGCGCGGCGCGCAGGAAGGTCACGGTGCGGATGGGGCCGCCCACGTCGTCGGACCGGGCGGCGCCCTGCACGTCGAGGGTCGCGGCGCGCTGGAAGAGCCGCCCGAAGGACGTCAGGACCTGCGGCACGGCCAGCAGGGCGGTGCGCGACGACGACCACCAACGCGCCGCCCACGGCAACCTGCTCCATCGCCTGATCCGGGCCGTAGCGGATGCCGAAGGTGCGGCGCGGCCCCCCGGCGGGCTGGCTCCAGTCGAAGGTGACGTCGAAGCGGCGTCCCTCGCGCTCCAGCGTGAAGCGCTTCTGTCCGGCCGTCGCGAGGGCCGACTGCACGGCGCGGTAGCCCGGCAGGGTCTGCCCGTCCACGCGGGTCTGCGGCGGCAGGGCCTGCCCGTTCACGGCCACTATGACGTCCCCGCCGCGCACGCCGAGCCGGTCGGCTGTGGAGCCCGCCACGACGCTCTCGACACGGGCGCGGTCGTTGCGGACCACGGCCTGCCCGTCCCGGATGACGGGCACCCCGTCACGCGCGAAGCCCACCGTCAGGAGCGCGATCGCGAGGACGAGGTTGATGGCGGGCCCCGCGAGCAGCACCGCAATCTTCCCGAGGGCGGGAAGGCCCGCGAAGCCCGTCGTGGGCCGCACGGGACGCCCGGACGACATGTCGGGCGCCATCCCGTCGATCTCCACGTACCCGCCGATCGGCAGGGCGCTCAGGCGCCACTCCGTGTCGTGCCAGCGGCGGCGGTACAGCACGGGGCCCATCCCGATGGAGAAGGAGTTGACCTTCACGCCCTGCCTGCGCGCCGCGAAGTAGTGCGCCCACTCGTGCGCCGCCGTGATCACCGCGATGATCAGCAGGTACACGAGGACGATCAGGACCCAAAGCAGCGCGTTCACGACGTCACCCCCGCCGCGCGCGGCGCCCCGGCGAGTTCCGCCGCGCGGGCGCGCGCCCAGGTGTCGGCCTCACGCAGGTCGTCCCAGCCGAGCGGCGCGTCCGGGGTCTCCTCCAGCACCGCCTCGTTGATGCGGGCGATGTCGAGGTACCCGATGCGGCCCTCCAGGAAGGCTTCCACGGCGATCTCGTCGGCGGCGTTGAGGGCGGCGGGCGCCACGCCTCCGCGTTCGCCGGCGCGGTAGGCGAGGCCCAGGCAGGGGAAGCGGCCGAAGTCCGGCTCGAAGAACTCCAGGGGGCGCGCCAGCGAGAAGTCCGAGCCCGGCCAGTCCAGCCTCGGCGCGGCACGCACGTCGCCGGGCCGCGTCATGCCGTGCGGTGCGGCGCCGAGCGCGTAGACGATGGGGAGGCGCATGTCGGGCGCGCTGAAGTGCGCCTTGACGTTCCCGCCTCGCATCCGCACGAGGCCGTGCACGACGCTCTGCGGGTGCACCAGCACCTTCACGCGCGACAGGGGCAGTCCGTAGAGCGCCGACGCCTCCAGCACCTCCAGGCCCTTGTTGAAGAGCGTGCTCGAATCGATGGTGATGCGGCGGCCCATCGCCCAGGTGGGGTGCCGCAGGGCCTCCGCCGCCGTGACCCCGGAGAGGTCCGCCGGGCCCGTCCGGAAGGGCCCGCCGGACGCCGTGACGATGAGCTCCTCCACGTCCGCGAGGTCCTCGCCGATCAGGAGCTGGTACAGGCTGGTGTGCTCGCTGTCGATCGGCACGATCCGCCCGCCGCCACGCGCGGCGGCGTCCCACACGAGCGTGGAGGCCACCACCATCGCCTCCTTCGTCGCGAGCGCGAGCGCGCGGCCCGCCTCCAGCGCCGCGCGGGCGGGCGCGAGCCCCGCGAGCCCCGGGATGGCGCCCACGACGACGTCCGCGTCCTGGACGGCGATCTCCTCCACGTCCCCGGTGACGCGCACGCCGGTCAGACGTGCGCGCGCCTCGGCGACCCGCGCGGGGTGGACGCTCACCACGTCGGGCCGGAACTCGCGCACCTGCGCTTCGAGCAGGTCGAGGTTCGAGCCCGCCGCGAGGGCGGTGACGCGGTCGCCGCGCACGCGCGCGACGTCGAGCGTCTGCGTGCCGATCGAGCCGGTGGAGCCGAGGACAGAGATACGCATCGCGGTCAATCTCGCGCACTCCGCGCCCCGAGGCAAGGGGGCAAGTTACAAGGCGGGGCGAATTCCAAAGAAGACATCCGCCCGGCGCGGCGCGTGGACGCCTCTCCCCTATCCTCCGCCGAGCACCACCGTCAGGAACAGGTACGTCACCGGCACCGCGAACAGCAGCGCGTCGAGACGGTCGAGGAGCCCGCCGTGACCGGGCAGGGAACTGCCGCTGTCCTTCGCGCGCAGGGAGCGCTTGATGAGGCTCTCGGCGAGGTCCCCGAGCTGCGAGGCGCTCGACACCAGCAACGAGAACAGCAGCGCGTCGTACGCGGACCACGGGCGGTTCACGAACGCGAGGCGCGTCAGCGCGAACACGATCACGAAGCTGAGGATGAGGCCGCCCACGGCGCCCTCGACGGTCTTGCCGGGCGACACCTCCGGCGCGAGCTTGCGCCGCCCGAAGAAGTGCCCGAAGAAGAAGCCGCCCACGTCCGTCGCGAAGGACGCGATGAGGGGCAGCAGCAGGTAGGCGAAGCCGCTGTCGCCGTCCGGGAGGAACCGCAGCATCAGGAAGAAGCCCAGCAGCCACGGGATGTACAGCATCGCGAAGACGCTGTACACGACGCGTTCCAGGGGACGCTCGCCGGGCGAGATGACTTCCATGATCAGGAAGTAGCCCAGCAGGACCGCCAGCGTCACCTCACGCCACGAGATGCCCACCCAGGGCCCGCCCTGGAAGTAGGGGTGCGAGACGACCAGCAGGGCCGCGCCGCCCACGTAGAGGCTGCGGCGACGCACGTCGAGGTCCTGCCGTTCGCACATCCCGATGAACTCCCGCAGGGCCAGCGTCGACAGGACCAAGAGCGCGGGCAGCAGCAGCACCCGACCGAACCACAGCACGACGAGGACGACGAGGAAGCCCACGACGGACGTCAGGACGCGCGTCCTCAACGACTCCACTGGGCCTCCGGGCAACATGGGGTGACGTGAAGCCCTCCGGGCGGCAGGTGCCGCCCGGACGGGCCGATCTGTTCGGTCGTCGTCACGACTACCCGAGGATGTCCTGCTCCTTGCGGTGCAGCACCTCGTCGACCTTCTTCACGAACTCGTCGGTGAGTTTCTGCACGTCCTGCTCGCCCCGCTTGATCTCGTCCTCGCCGACGCCCTCGGTCTTCTTGATCTCCTCCAGGGCGGCCTTGCGGACGTTGCGCACCGCGACCTTGCCGTCCTCGGCGTAGCCGCGCGCGGTCTTCACGAGCTCCTTGCGGCGCTCCTCCGTCAGGGCGGGCAGCGTGATGAAGATCGCGTCGCCCTTGTTGTTCGGGTTGAGGCCGAGGTCGCTGTCGCGGATGGCGCGCTCGATCGGGCTGAGCGCCCCGCGGTCCCACGGGGTGATGACGAGGGTGCGCGCGTCCGGGGTGGTGACGGTCGCGACCTGATCGAGCGGCATGGTGCTGCCGTAGTACTCCACGAGGATCTTCTTGAGGATGCCGGGGTTGGCGCGGCCCGTACGCAGCACGGACAGGTTGTTCTCCAGCGCTTCAATGGCTTTTTGCATGCGCGTACGCGCGTCGCTCTGAATCGACTTCATGGTCATGAGGGACCTCCGAGGGGCATTTTAGAGCTTCGGGCGCCAGATGAGGAGGCGCGTCAGTCCGGTGAACTGGTGATGAGCGTGCCGACGCGCTCGCCGCGCAGCAGACGTTCGAGGTTGCCGGGCTCGAAGATGTCGAACACGACGATCTTGAGGCCCTTCTCGACGCACAGCGTGAGGGCGGTCGCGTCCATCACCTGCAGGCCACGCGCGACGACGTCCATGTGACTGATCTGGTCGATCCTGCGCGCGTCGGGGTTCTTGCGGGGATCGTCGTCGTAGACGCCGTCCACCTTGTTCTTCGCCATCAGCACCACCTCCGCGCCGAGCTCCATGGCGCGCAGCGTGGCGGTCGTGTCGGTCGAGAAGAACGGGATGCCGTTGCCGCCGCCGAGCACGACGACGCGGCCCTTCTCGAGGTGACGCATGGCGCGGCGGCGAATGTAGGGCTCCGCGACGGCGCTCATCTGGATGGCGGTCTGCACGCGCGTGGGGCAACCGGCGCGTTCCAGGGCGTCCTGGAGCGCCATGGCGTTCATGACGGTGCCGAGCATGCCGATGTAGTCGGCGGTGGCGCTGTCCATGCCGGCGCCGTTGCGCGCGCCGCGCCAGAAGTTGCCGCCGCCGATGACGATGGCGAGCTCGACGCCGCTGCCGTCCACGGCCTTCTTGAGTTCCTGCGCGAGACGCATCGTCGCGTCGGGCGAGATGCCGAACCCGGTCGTCTCGTCGGCGAGGAATTCACCGCTGAGCTTGAGCAGCACACGTTTGAACATTCGCTGGACCTCCTGTGGGGGCGGGGCAGAAAAAGAGCGGCCATCCCTGGCCGCTCTTTCGTGTCCGCATGCTTAGGCGCCGACCTCGAAACGCACGTAGCGCTTGACCTTGGCGTTGCCGAGGTGCTGCGCGACCGTGACGCTGTTGTCCTTGACGAACTTCTGCTCGGGCAGGACGTTGTCCTCGTAGAACTTCGCGAGCTGACCGCTCACGATGCGCTCCACGATCTGCTGCGGCTTGCCCTCGTTGAGGGCCTTGTTCGTGAGGATCTCGCGCTCCTGGTCGAGCGCGTCGGCGGGCACCTCCTCGCGGGTGAGGTAGCGGGGACGCTCGGCCGCGACGTGCAGGGCGACGTCCTTGGCGAGGTCCTCGTTGCCGCCGTCGAGCTCGACGAGCACGCCGATCTTGCCGTTGCTGTGCACGTAGCCGCCGACGACGCCGTCGGTCTCGACGAACGCGACGCGGTTGAGGACGAGGTTCTCGCCGATGCGGCCCGCGGCGGCGGCGACGGCCGTCTCGACGGTCTCACCGCTGGGCATGGTGACGGCCTTGAAGGCCTCCGCGTCGGCGGCGCCGCTCGCGAGGACGGCGTCGGCGAGATCCGCGACGAGCTGCTGGAAGTCCGCGTTGCGCGCCACGAAGTCCGTCTCGCTGTTCACCTCGACGAGGGCGGCCTTCTTGCGGTCGTCGCTCGCGCGGAACACGACGAGGCCTTCCTTCGCCTCACGGTCGGCCTTCTTGGCGGCCTTCACGATGCCGCGCTCGCGCAGCAGCGCGACGGCCTTGTCCTCGTCACCGCCGGCGTCGCCGAGGGCCTTCTTGACGTCCATCATGCCCGCGCCGGTCATCTCGCGAAGCTTCTTGATCGACTCCATCATGGTTGGATACCTCCTTGAATTGGGGTTTGCTGCCGTAGAAAAGCACCCCGCGAGAGCGTGACGCCCTCCCGGGGTGGGCGTGAGTCGCTCAGTACTCGGTGCTGGCGGGCGTCTGGTCCTGGCTGATCTCGCCGGCGACGCCGTCCTGCGTGGTGAGCTGGACTTCACGGGCGGCCGCGTCGTCGCTGCCCTCCGTGCCTTCCGTGCCCTCGGCACCTTCGGCGACGCTGCTGACGTCCTCGGCGCCACCACGGGCCTCGACGAGGATGTCGCCGATGCGGTGCGTGATGAGCTGGATGGAGCGGATCGCGTCGTCGTTGCCGGGGATGATGTAGTCGATGACGTCCGGGTCGCTGTCGGTGTCGGCGAGCGCGATGACGGGGATGCCGAGCTTCTGCGCTTCCTGGACGGCGATGACTTCCTTGGTGGGGTCGACGACGAAGAGCGCGTCGGGCAGGCGGCTCATCTTGCGGATGCCGCCGACGTAGCGCTGGAGACGCTCACGCTCGGCGCCGAGGACGATGCGCTCGGCCTTGGGACGCTCGTTGATGCGGCCGGACTCGAACATCTCGTCGAGGTCGGCGAGACGGTCGATGCGGGTGCGGATCGTGCGGAAGTTGGTCAGCATGCCGCCGAGCCAGCGCTGCGTCACGAAGGGCATGCCGCTGCGGCGCGCCTCGAGCTCCACGATTTCCTGCGCCTGCTTCTTGGTGCCGACGAACAGGATGACGCCGCCACGCTCGGCGGTCGCCTTGATGTAATCGAAGCTGCGGTCGATCTGCTTGAGGGTCTTCTGCAGGTCGATGATGAAGATGCCGTTGCGCTCCGCGAAGATGAACCGCTTGAACTTGGGGTTCCAGCGCTTGGTTTCGTGGCCGAAGTGCACGCCAGCTTCGAGCAGCTGCTTCATTCCGATGTACGACATGTGTCCTCCCGAGCGTTGTTCCTGAGATGTGGCGACCTCCACCCTTTCCGGCCTCGCGACGCTCGTCGCACGAGGGCACTGGTGGGGGCGCACCCAAAAAGAGATGTTAGCACATCCTCACACAAGTGGAGAGACGCGTGGACGGCCGAGGCACGAGCGAGGGACCGCTCCCGCCATGAGTGGAGAGCCGCGCTGACGGCCCAGAGAAGCGGAGGGCCGCCCCGGAGCGTTCCGGTCCGTACACGGATGGAGCGTTCCGCAGGCAGCCATGAGTGGAGAGCCGCGCTGACGGCCCAGAGAAGCGGAGGGCCGCCCCTGCCGGAGCGGCCCCTGCGGCGGTGCCCTTACTTGACGCGGTTGAGGCCGTCCTGCGCGAGCTTCATGTTGGGACTGAGGCGCAGCGCCTCGCCGTAGGCCTGCCGGGCGGCGCCCTTGTCGCCGCTGGCTTCCTGGGCGCGGCCGAGCCAGTAGAAGTACTCGGGGTTGGTGGAGGCGAGCGACGCGGCGCGGGTGAGGTCGCCGCGGGCGTCCTTGGCGCGGCCCGCGTCGAGGGCGACGCGGCCGAGGTAGTAGTAGAACTCGGGGTAGCGCAGCGGTTCGAGCTTGACGGCCTGTTCGAGTTTGACGCGGGCGAGGAGGTTGTCCTTGGTGAGGTAGCCGAACACGCCGAACTGCCCGACGACGTAGGCGTTGCGCGGGGCGATGCGTTCGGCCTGCGCGAGCTCGACGCGGGCGGCGTCGGGGTTGCCGTTGAGGAGCAGCAGCTTGCCGTAGTAGGCGCGGGCGACGGCGTCCTGCGGCGCGGCGACGACGGCGCGCTGGAGGGTGCTGACGGCCTGCGGGAGCTGGCCGAGGGCGTTGTAGAGGTCGCCGAGGTTGTAGAGCACGACGGCGTCCTCGGGGTTGAGGATGGCGGCGCGGCGCAGCATCTCGAGCGCCTGGGCGTTGTCGCCCTTGAGGCGGTAGACGGTGCCGCGCTGGTTGTAGATGGCGGCGGACTGCGGGTCGACCCCTTCGGCGCGGTCGAGGGCTTTCAGGGCGAGGTCGAGGTTCCCGGCGACGGCGGCGCGGTCGCTGGTGCCGACGTACTGCTGGGTGTAGGCCTGCGCGAGCGCGATGTGGTTGCTGACGTTCTGCGGGTCGAGCGCGACGAGCTTCGTGAGCGTGTCGACGGCGGGCGCGTAGAGCTTGAGGCGGACCTGCGTGCGTCCGAAGCCGAGGAGGGCGGTGCCGGACTTGGGATCGCACTCGGTGGCGGCGCGGAAGGCGACGTAGGCGGAGTCGTACTGCCCCTGCGCGTAGTAGGAGTTTCCGAGCGCCACGTAGCTCGCGCAGTTGGGGGTGGGCCGGGCGGGTTCACTCTGGGTGGGGGCGCCGGGCGTGGTGGGGGGCGTGGCGGTCTGTGCCCGACCGATGCTCCCGAGGCTGAGCGCCGCGAGCAGGCCGAGGGGGAGCACTCGTTTCACTTGGGGAACCTCCGATGGCATCAAGCCTAACACCGTGTTTTTCGTCCTGCAAGACGAAAGCGCGGTGGTTGGGCTCGCTGGATTCGTAAGAACAGCATGAAAAACCGAGGTGAATCACCTGTGAGAAAACTGATCTCGGGGTTGACGTCTTCATACGCGCAACTCACACCAGTTGTTTAGACAACATGCTTGATCCGAACCTGACCCCTTCCCTTCCGCGTCCCGGACCCGCGAATCTAGAATGCCCGCATGACCCCGGCACCAAGACGACTCGGCCTCACGGGCTCCATCGGGGCGGGCAAGAGCACCGTCGCCCGGCTCCTGCGCGAACGCGGCCTCGACGTGATCGACGCGGACGCCATCGCCCGCACGGTCTCCTCGTGGCCCGAGGTCCTGCGCGACGTCCGCGAGCGCCTCGGGGAGGCGTACGTCACGGACGGCGCGCTCGATCGGCCCGCCCTCGCCGCGCTCGTCTTCCGCGACCCCGAGGCGCGGACCGTCCTGAACGGCATCGTCCACCCCCGCGTCCGCGCGGAGGCCGCCCGGCAGGAGGCGAACGCCCGCAGCGTCTGGGTCGTGCACGACGTGCCGCTGCTGTTCGAGAACGGCCTGGAGCGCGGCATGGACGCCACGCTGCTCGTGGACGCCCCGCTGAGCGTACGCGTGGCGCGCGTCGTGGCGCGCGACGGCCTCTCGCCCGAACAGGTCGCCGCGCGCGACGCCGCGCAGATGCCCCCGGAAGAGAAGCGCCGCCGCGCCAGCGTGGTGCTGGACAACGGCGGCGACCTCACGTCCCTCGAAGCTCAGCTCGACGCGGCGCTCGTCACGCTCGGCGTGACGTCCTGACGACCCTCGCGGCGGGCGAGCGCCGCCGCGATGAAGCCCTTGAAGGGCGGGCTGGCCCGCATGGGGCGGCTCTTGAACTCCGGGTGGCTCTGCAGACCCACGAAGAACGGATGGTCGGGCAGTTCCACGGCCTCCACGAGCCCCGCGCCGCGCCCCTCCATGCCGGGCGTCACGCCGCTCACGACGAGGCCCGCGTCCGTGAGCTGGCGGACGTACGCCGGGTTCACCTCGTAGCGGTGACGGTGCCGCTCCATGACGGTGCCGCCCTGCGGGATGCCGTAGAGCGCCGCGAGCCGTGTGCCCGCGCGGACCTCCATCGGCCAGTCGCCGAGCCGCATGGTGCCGCCGAGGCCCTGCACCTCCAGCTGCTCCGGCATGAGGTCGATGACGCGGTGCGGGCTGTACTCGTCGAACTCGCTGCTGTTGGCGCGCTCCAGGCCGATGGACCGCGCGTGCTCGATCACGGCGATCTGCATGCCGAGGCAGATCCCGAGGTACGGCACGCGCCGCTCGCGCGCGTAGCGGGCCGCGCGGATCTTGCCCTCGATGCCGCGGATGCCGAAGCCGCCCGGCACGAGGATGCCGTCCACGTCCGCGAAGCGGTCCTCGGGCGTGGCGCCGCCCTCCTCCGCGAGTTCCTCCGCGTTGACCCACTTGATGTTCACGCGCGCGTCGTTCGCGATGCCCGCGTGCGTGAGGGATTCGAGCAGGCTGAGGTACGCGTCGGGCATCGCGGTGTACTTCCCGGCGATGGCGATCGTCACCTCCTTCGGGGGCGTGCGCAGGATCTTCACGGCGTTCTGCCACACCGCGAGGTTCGGATGCATCGCCTCCAGGCCGAAGTGCGTCTCGACGGCCTTGCCGAGGCCCTGCTCCTCCAGCGCGAGCGGCACCTCGTACACGTGCGACACGTCGTACGAGGTGAACACGCGGCCCGGCATGACGCTCGTGAACAGCGCGATCTTGCGGGTGATGCTCTCCGGGAGACGTTCCTTGCTGCGCACCATCACGACGTCCGGGCTGATCCCGACCGAGCGGAGCGTCGCGACGGAGTGCTGCGTGGGCTTCGTCTTGAACTCGTGACTGGTGCCGAGGTACGGCACGAGCGTCAGGTGGATGTAGAGGGTGTTCTCGACGCCCTCGTCGAAGCGCAGCTGACGGATGGCCTCCAGGAACGGCAGGCTCTCGATGTCGCCGACCGTACCGCCGACCTCCACGATGACGATCTCCGCGCCCGCCTTCTCCCCCGCCTCGCGGACGCGGCGCTTGATCTCGTCGGTGATGTGCGGGATGACCTGCACGGTCTGCGAGAGGTAGTCGCCGGCGCGTTCCTTGCGGATGACGTCGAGGTACACCTGCCCGGTGGTGATGTTGCTGCCCTCCGGCACGTCGAGGTCGAGGAAGCGCTCGTAGTTGCCGAGGTCGAGGTCGGTCTCGGCGCCGGAGGCCGTGACGAACACCTCGCCGTGCTCGTAGGGGCGCATGGTGCCCGCGTCGATGTTGATGTACGGGTCGATCTTGACCGCCGTGACCCGGTACCCGCGCGCCCGCATGAGGGCGCCGAGCGACGCGGTCGCGACGCCCTTCCCGAGACTGGACACGACGCCGCCCGTGACGAAGATGTACTTCATGTTTCCCCCTGCTCGGCCACGCCGAACTTCGATGGGCCGCTGAGGGCCCGAACACCGCGGTGAGCCGATGAGCCTGCGTCCTGACCGAGCGCCAAAAAAAAGAACCGAAGACGCTCGGCCTTCGGGATTCGAGGATAGCACGCCCGGACGTTCCCGGCGTCGTGCCGGGGTCACTCTCCGGCGGGTGCGGGCGTCAGGACGTCCAGGGTGGGCGGCGCGAACGTCACCGTGATCGGCGCGAGCGCGCGTGTCCGTCCCGCCCGCCGCGTCCCGGCGCGCAGCGTGACGCGGCCCGTCAGGGCGGTGACGTTGGGGTTGCCGTCCCCCACCGTCGAGGGCGTCGTGGCGGCGCAGCTGCCCGCGTCCTCGTCCCGCACCCCGGCGCAGGTCTCGAAGGTCACCTCGAAGCCGCCCGGCAGGACGTGATCCGCGACGAGGTCGGGCGTGGCGCCGCCCAGCGCGGGCGGCCCGAGCGGCGCGGGGGACCACGGCGCCCGCGCGAGCGTCCGCAGGGGCAGGGTCCGGCGGTACTCGTAGAGCAGCCAGCCGCCCTCGTTCTCCGGGTCGCGCCCCGGACTGCTCGATCGTTCCGTTCCCCCCGCCGTGCGGGTCGCGGCGACCACCTCGCCCCGCCGCACGGCGTAGTACGCGACGAACTCCGCGCAGGCGTACCGCGACGCGCCGCCCTCGTCCCGCGCGGGGTCGCAGGTGACTCGCGACCCCGGCAGCCTTGGCGCCTGCACGAAGGCCAGCACGGGGTCCCGCCCGACCAGCCAGGTGTTCGAGCCCAGGCGCGGCCCGACCGGGTTGCGCGTGAACGCCGAGACGCCCGCGTTGAGGCGCAGCGTCGTCCCGGGCGGGTAGACGAAGATGGCGCGCGCCACCTCGTCCGTGATGAGGTCCGCGGCGGCGCGGGTGTCCTCCAGCAGGGCCGCCTCCACCGCCACCCGGTCGGACGTCCAGCCCGCGGAAGCGACGGCGGCCGCCACGACCGCGAGCAGCACCAACCCCACCGCCGAGGCGACGAGCACCTCCACGAGCGTCAGCCCGGTC
>NZ_KI912625.1:32114-32597 GCF_000519345.1 Deinococcus pimensis DSM 21231 | reverse complement strand
AGGTTTCGTCCACCCGGGGCGCGTCGCGTGACCTTCCTCACTGCCCACCTCAGCGGTCCGACCACCACGAAAAAAGCAGCCTTCCGGCTGCTGATGACGACATTATACCCCGGTATGCACGCCAGGGCAAGCTATACGGATGGACCGAACGCCACCAGCCCCACCCCACCCCGGACGCCAAAACGAAGAAAGCGGCCCTCTCGGCCGCTGATAAAGACAGGATACAGCGGTATTCAATGAGAAGCAAGCTATGCAGGGCAGGTCCGCGGCTCCTCCTGGACGTCCTCCGTCGCGAGAGGCTCCTCCGAGGAAGCCGCCACGTCCTCGTCGCCCTCGTCGTCCTCGCCCTGCCACGTGATCCCCATCCATTCGCTCATCCATTCGGCGACCTCACGTCCGTGGGGGGACCGACGCCCCATCAGGCCCGAGGTGATCGCCTGAGCCACCCAGGTCCCATGGATTTCCTCGAAGACCTCCACCCCA
>NZ_KI912625.1:28423-32014 GCF_000519345.1 Deinococcus pimensis DSM 21231 | reverse complement strand
GACGACGCGCAGGGCGAGCCGGACGCGCACCTCGGCGCGGTGAACGTCCACGGTGACGTCCCGAGTGGGCGGCGCGGACGTCCCGGACGAACCCGCCGCCCCGGACGCGCAGTCGGTGACCAACCCGCCCACCTGGAGGGCGCAGGTCAGGCCCGACGGCACGGGTGAGGCGGGCAGGAAGGCCCGATCGAAGGCCCCCTCGTCTCGCCAGGCGATCCGGACGTCCTGCAGGACGCGGCGGGCGACGTCCAGCGCCTGGGTTCGCGTACGTGCGTCCTGCGCGGCCCCCAGCGCCGACGCGAGGTACGAGAGGACCGTCACGAGCAGACCCGCGAGCGCGAGCGCCACGAGCACCTCCGCGAGGGTCAGGCCGGTTCGGGGATCAGAACGCGACACGGACGACCTTCCCCGTCACGCCGACCACCCGGACGCGCGCCTCCCCGCCGGGGCCTCGGAGCACGAACTCGAAGTTGTTGATGTCCTTGCGCCCGAAGGGCGCGAGGTAGCTGAACGAGGTCGCGGGCACGCCTCCCGCCCCGAAGGTGGCCCGCAGCGTGACGCGTCCCGGCAGACGAATCTCGCGCAGCACGGCCCCGTCCAGCCGGGTGACCTCGACGAGGTTCCCACCGTTCGTCCAGCGCACGACGCGGTGCTGGGAGAGGCGCCTCGTCTCGCTCCGCGTCCGCGTGAGGCCCAGCGCGAGCTCGTGCTGCGCGAGACGCAGTTCGGACCGGGCGCGCCAGTTCGCCAGGGCGGGCAGCGCGAGCGCCAGCAGCGTCACGAGGACCGCGAGCACCACGAGCAGTTCGAGCAGCGTGAAGGCCCGACTCCTCCTCGGGCCGCTCACGGCGCCTCCCTAGGAGGGTCGTCGCCTGGCACGGTCACGGGTGACCGCGTGAGCGTCAGGGGTCCCGTCTCCGCGGCGTCCTCCCGCGGGTCGAGCAGGACACGCAGCCCCGGCGCGGTCCCTCCCGTGACGAGCAGGCCGACGTGCCGGGCGACGAGCGCGCCCCGCACCACGACGCCCGCGGGGGACGTGAGGGCGCATTCACGCGTGGAGCACCCGTGGACATGCCCGACGATCGCGTGGCGCGCGTGTAGCGTCGCGTCGATCCGCAGGGGAAGGGCGTCGCTCGCGGGCGAAGTCGGTCGGCGTCGGGACATGTTCTCGTCCCAGACGGCCTTCACGGCCTCGTCCGCCAGCCAGCCGCCCGAAGGCGAAAGGGACAGGACGCGCGTCCCGGCGGCCACCGTGGCCGCCCCCGGGACGCACGCGCCGTCCGGGCAGACGTCAGCGATCCTCAGCTCCGTGACGTCATGCCGTCGCCCGCTGTCCGCGCGCCGCACCGGCAACAGGGGATCACGCTCGCGCAGACGGTAGAAGGTCGGGGGACGTCCCTCATCCCGCGAGGCCCGTTCCCACTCCAGACGGTTGAACTCCGCGAGGATGCGGGGCACGACGGACGAGGAGCGCTCCCCGGCCTGCCGGTCGGCGTGAGCGCTGGATCCGAGGGCGTCGCCGACCACCACGCTTCCGTCGGCGGAGGCGAGCACGAGGCGGGGCAGCCGCTCCGGGGAGACGGAGGCGCAGTCCGCGAAGCCCGACGTGCGGGTGCAGTCGTACGTCAGGTCTCCCGTCACGTAGACGTTGCCCCGCGCGACGATGCGCCCCGTCCCCCGAACCCGACCGCTGACGAGGACGTCACCGTCGACGAGGACGGTTCCGCTCAGGTCGAGGTCACCGCTCACGACGAGATGACCGGGCACACCACGTCGGGCGTCCGTGACGACGTCCGTCCCGCCGGGAACGGGGGCAGGCGGCATGGCCCCGGGACCCCACGACGGGGTGCGCGACAGCAGGAGGCGGGTGGCGCGCAGCACGCCCAGCCCCTCGGCACGGGAGACGCGGGCGACGTGGTCGGCCCACTCGGCGTCGTCCGTCCGACCGTCCCCGTCCGGGTCGGGAACGACGGGAGGCAGGGCGGCGGGCAGGAGGGCAGGCACCGCCCCTCGCCGTGGAGCGCCGTGACGGTAGACGGCCGCGCCCGCGCGGCAACCTCGCCCGTCGCAGGTCCGCGTGACGGGCGCCCCGTCGCTGTTCGCGGTCTCCCCGGAGGACGCGGGAAGGCGCAGGCCGTCGTGCGCGTCGAGCGGTTCGTCATGGCCGCGTCGATTCAGAAGCGCGCCCCGGACGTGCAACGTCCCGACCACGGTCGTGTCGGCACCCCCGTACGGCTGGGTCTCGGACAGGTCGAGCGCCCGCAGGACGCCGACCTTCACGCCCTCCACGCCGCCGGCAGGGGCGTCCATGCGTTCCACGCGCGTGTGGCAGAACGTGCAGGCCACGACGTCCGCGAGGACGGCGAAGTCCCCCGGCAGGGCGGGCGCGGCGCGGACCACGAGCGTCTGAACGAGGCTCCGTGTGGCCGTTCCCGACGCGTCACGTCCCTCGGAGGTCACGGTGAGCGTGGTGCGTCCCGGGCCGTCCTCACGGTGGACCCGCAGGGAGAAGGTGCCCGGGCCGAGCGTGCCTCCGGTCGACACGGCCGCACCTTCCCGGACGAACGAGTCGAGCGCGTGGCGGTATTCCGTCAGGGAGCGGGGGACCGTTCCGGATCCGGGGACGCTTTCGGGACGGACGCGCGCCACGGCCTCCTCCAGCCCGGACTCCGCCGCGGCCTGTGCCTGCGTGGTCCGGACGGCGTCCCAGGAGCGTCGTTGTGATGAACTTGCGAGCAGCAGCGCCGTTCCGACCAGCATGGCCACGAGGGCCAGCGCGCCGAGGGTCGTGACGAGCGCCACGCCTTGGTGGTGTCGTCGCATGCGCCTCATTCTGGCGAGGTGGGGCTCACGTCATCACCCCCATCATGGGGAGATAATGAGGGGGTAATGACGTCACCCCTTCGTCTGCTCTCACTCGTGCTCGGTCTGGTCGTCCTGTCCTCGGCGGGCGAGACCGCCTCCAGACCCGCCAGTGCCTACCTGCCCGGGGTCGGCTACGTCGCGCAGACCTACAACAACTGCGGCCCCGCCTCCATCGTGAGCGTGCTGGACTACTACGGCTTCAAGAAGTCGCAGGACGAGGTCCGCCTCGTCCTGCGACCCAACGGCGGCTACATGAAGGCCGACGTGATCGACCCCTACCTGCGTCCCTTCGGCCTGCGCGCCACGCGCTTCAAGAACGGCAGCGCGGAGCACCTGCGCCGTCTCGTCGCGCAGGGCGTGCCCGTCATCGTGCTGCAGTGGCTCGACCGCGTGGGCGGCATCCCGCACTTCCGCGTCGTGCGTGGCTACGACGACAAGAGCGGCGTCTTCTGGATCTCGGACCCCATCTACGGCGCGAACGTCTACCTGCGCTACGAGGACTTCGACACCCTCTGGGGCGTGTACGGGCAGGAGTTCATTCCCGTGTACCCTGAGGGGTGGCAATCTCGCATCATGACGATCCTCGGTCTCAAGAGCACCCCGCGCGAATGATCCTCGCGGTCGACACGGCCACGCCGTCCCTCGTCCTCGGCCTGCTGGGAACCGGGTCCGACGGGCAGGCCGTGGCCCTGGAGCGGAGCGTCCACGTGGAGCGCGCGCACGCCG
>NZ_KI912625.1:23004-23323 GCF_000519345.1 Deinococcus pimensis DSM 21231 | reverse complement strand
CACATGTCCGTGTCGCTGTCAAGCCACCTTGTACCTTTGCGCTCTGCAGACGGTTTCCAACCGTCTTGAGGTGACCTTTGGGCGCCTCCGTTACACTTTGGGAGGCGACCGCCCCAGTCAAACTGCCCGCCAAGCACTGTTCCTCGTGTTGCATCACGAGGTTAGAAACGCCAGCAAGTCAGGGTGGTATTTCACCGTTGCCTCCACCAAGCCCAAAAGCCTGGCTTCAAAGGCTCCCACCTATCCTACGCAGACCAGCCAGCGCATCAATGCCAGACTACAGTAAAGCTCCACGGGGTCTTTTCGTCCTGCTACGGGT
>NZ_KI912625.1:0-17500 GCF_000519345.1 Deinococcus pimensis DSM 21231 | reverse complement strand
GCCTGACGCACGCTCGTGATGACCTGCGGCTGCGTCAACGTCCCGTCCGGGTTGATTCCGAACCGCCGGATCTCCCCGTCGAAGTTCGCCGCGTACAGCTTCCCGTCCGGGCCGATCTCCACCGCGCTGTAGCCCTTCGTGCCCTGCTCCTTGCCGCCCGCCGTCGGCAACGCCACCTGCTCGAACGCGACCGGCCCGCCCGTCGTCGTCGCCGAACCCGTCGTGAAGGTGCTCCGCCACGGCCGGAAGCTGTTCCCGCTCTGATCCTTCAGGTCGCTCGTCACCTCGAACACGTACGCCGTGTTCGCCTTCAACGCCGCCTTCGGCTGCAACACCACCGTGTCTCCACCACCGCTGGTCCTGACGTCCGCGCTCACCACCGCGCCCGTCGCCTGCTCCGTCAGCCGCGCGCCCGCACTCAGACTCGACCCGGCCACGCCGCTCGCCGTGAGGTTGAGCTCCGCCTTCACCGCGCCCGTCGGGTTGACGTTCAACTCGTAATTCTGCGGGCTCACCGAACGGATCGTCGGACGATCCGCCGGACGCACCACCACGTAGTTCAGCTTCGTGTTCGTCCCACCGACCGCGTCGAGCGTCAGGCGTCCGTCCGTCACGTCCACCACGCGCGTCACCACGTTGAACTTCCGCGCGTCGATCGGCTCGAACGGCGCGCCGAACGCCGCCGTCCCCTCGATCCGCACCTGATGCACGCTGTCCGTGTACAGCGCGTCTCCCACGCTGACCGTCACCGCGTACTTCCCGCTCGGCAGGTTGTACTCCCACGCACCCGCCGGCGCGCCCGCCGGCTGCATGTGCATCAGGGTGCGGGTCCCCACGTCGATGCCCTGCACGTCACGCGTGCGCGTCCAGGCGCTCATGTCCAGCGGGACGTGCGTGCCGTTCAGGCTGTCCTGACGCACCCAGCCGTAGCCACGTGCCGCGTCGTACGCGGCGCCCGTGTCCGCCGCGTACCCTTCGGGCGCGGTGACGTTCTTGTCCTGGAAGTTCACGCGGGCGAGGACGTTCGTGTCGGGTGGGGGCGTCGTGCCGCCACCGTCGGGCGGGGTGGGTCCCGTGGGGCCACCGGTGCAGGCGGCGAGCAGGAGGGCGGTCAGGCCGAAACCGAGGGTGCTGCGGATCGTGCGGGAGGTGAGGCGTGTCATTGAGGTCCTTTTCGTGTGGTCGTGGAATGGGCCGTGCCGAATGTGGAAAATCGGATGGTCGTCTAGTCAGGCTCGCGGAAACGGCGTTAATTTTTCGTTGCACGCCAGCTCGCGTTTTGCTCCTGAACGTGCGCCCAGACGGCACTCATGGGTTCGTCAGGTCGACAAAAGAGAACTCCACCCCCCGAAAGGGGTGGAGTTGCGTTCAGCACACGCGAAAAGGTACGGTACTTCCACGGGCCGCAGCGCCCCAAAAATGAGCAAGCCGTGCCCCCGAAGGAACACGACCCGAGCCCACCTACTCGGGAGTTTACAAGGGACAACGGCGGAAGGGAAGTCCATGCTGTTCACTCCAGACCAGCCGTCCTGCCACCTGCCCACCGGAGGCGCCCGATGAGCGCCACCAAAAACTTCCTCGCCCTCGCGGCGGCCGCCATGAAGGTCCGCCAGGAATGCGACCCGGACGCGCCCTCCCTGGGTGACGTGCACGTCGAGCTGCCCGTGAAGCCTGCCGGGCGGGGCATCCGCGGACCCGCCCGGCCCGTGCGGATACCCCCAGAAGTGGGTGGAGTTGCGTTCAGCACACACGAAAGGGTACGGTGCTCTCACGGGCCGCAGCGCCCCAAAAATGAGAAAGGCCGTGCCCCCGAAGGAACCCGACCCAGGCCTCACCTACCTGGGATCTTACAACGGAGGCACGGCGGAAGGGAAGTCATGCTGTTCACTCCAGACCAGCCGTCCTGCCACCTGCCCACCGGAGGCGCCCGATGAGCGCCACCAAAAACTTCCTCGCCCTTGCGGCGGCCGCCATGAAGGTCCGCCAGGAATGGGACCCGGACGCGCCCTCCCCCGACAACCTGCAGATCGAGCCGCCCGCGGCGCCTGACGTCCAGGAACCCCAGCTCGCGGCGCCTGCCCCGACCGTTCAGGAACCCCCCGTGCCTTCCCGACCCGCGGCCCCTGACGTCCAGGAACCCCAGCTCGTGGCGCCTGCCCTTGACGTTCAGGAACTCCCCGTGTCTTCCCGGTCCGTGGCGCACTTCGTGCGTGAGGGTGAGGTGCCCTCGCGGCCCGTGCGGATCACCCGTACGGTCGAGGCGCCCGTCCCGCCACCCCCCATCCCTGTGGAGGAGCTCCTGGTGGTGCACACGCTGGAGGAGGGCGTGCGGGCGACGTTCCGGGCGCTTCACGAGATCGCGCTCAGCATGGTGGTGAGGCGTGGGTACGCGGTGACGCCGAGCACGGTGGTGTTCCACGGGTCGAAGGAGTTGCTGGCGGCGGTGCTGGGGGTGTCCCGGACGACGTTGTGGCGGTATCTGATGCAGCTCAAGGAGGTAGGGCTGATCGATCAGCGTCCTCACAAGGGCACGTCGGAGGGTCGGACGCGCAACACGGGGTCGGTGTTCAAGGTGGCGTTGAAGTCGGGCGCGCGGACGACGTTGCTGTACGAGGAGCTGCATTACCCGTACCGGGATCTGGACGCGGACTGCGCGGCGGGCCGGACGGCGTACGCCCTCTTGAAACAGTCAAAAGAAGATCCTGAGACGGTGATAGACATGCAGGTGTTGAAGAACTGGGCGTTGGGAATGATTCCAGTTCAAAACCCCGTTGTTCTTGACTGTTTCATGAATGCCCTGGAGGTCGTGGAGGCGCTGCCGAGGCTGGTGAGCGTGGGGCCACGTGATCGGGTGGCGTTGATCGGCGAGATGGCGTCGACGTTGTGCGTGGGGTTGCGGGACGTGCACAGCCGGGACTTTTACGCCTGGATGCTGACGCGGGCGGTGCGGGTGGAGTCTCAGGGAATTCGGATGCTGAGCAAGCTGCAGTGCGTGCTGCGTCGGTTGGTGATCGCGGCGCGTCCGGACGAGTGGCGTGACCTGCGTCGTCCGGGCGCGATGGTGGTGCGGGAACTGGCGGCGGAGCTGGAGGTGCTGCGGGCCTCCTAAGTTTCGGGGCGGCCTGGGTTCAGTTTCAGAACGGTCCGACAGGGGGGTGTTCGGAGGGACGGTTGGCTCCAGGCCACTCCTGCCAGGTACTGCCGTCGTGCGTGTAGGCGAGTTCGTGCAGGTCGAGGTGGTCGTAGGACACTCGGTCGCCGTGCCGGGTTCGGTTGACCCACATCCAGGCCTTGATGGCTTGAGGTGGGTCCGGGCGGAGTTCGTGATGCTCTTCGTATTCGACGAGTTCACGCCAGCCTTCCTCCCATTCGGCGCCCTGCTTGCCGTAGTACTTCTCGATCAGGTGGTCCAGGGCCCACTGGTCGTCGGCATCTACGGGTGAAGCGGACAGGTACTCCACGGCGCCGTTGCGATGGATGACGAACTCGTACAGGTTTGTGCGGCGGCTGGGGGTGGCGCTCGGGGCCTTCTGTGGCTTGGCTTTGGTCAGTGCCTTCTTCCGTTCGGCCTTTTTGGCTTTCCTGGCTTTCCTCAGGGCCTTTTGTGGCTTGGCTTTGCCCATGCGGAGGATCGTACTTGTGCTGTCTCCGCGACGTTGTTGAATCTCCTTCGTGACGGCGTGATGCCTGTCTAGACACATGAGCATTCGATGAGCGATAAATCGCTCCCATTACACGAGGTTAGACAACTCGTGTAATGGGAGCGATTCGTTCCGGGCCGCCTCGGGGCTTTTTGCCCTTTTCCCTCTCCAGCACGCGAATTTCTCGTTAATCCCTACTCTTCGTACGGGATTCGTGTAATGGGAGCGATTGGTGTTTCCTGGACTCGTGTAATGCGAGCGATTGACTCGTGTAATCCGAGCGATTCGGGCTCCGAAAACTCGTGTAATGCGAGCGATTGACTCGTGTAATCCGAGCGATTTCGAAGGTCGATTCGCGTGCTGGACGACGTTTTTCCGTTCGCGGCGCGGCCCCTTGTTGTTTTTTTTTGATTGACTTTTAGTTCTACAAGGAAAAAAAGACGTCGGCCGTTCGAGCCTCCCAAAGGGCTCCGGAAGGCCCCGAACATGAGAGCGGCCGCCTCACCAGAACCAGGGTGCGACCCCACCTCCGAACCTGCCTCGTCGTCCTGTTCGGCCGTTCACGCGTTCACCCTGCCCGGCAGGGCGGCGGGGCGGGCGAGACACCTCCCCTCTCCTCTTCTCCCCGCGTTACCACCCTGGGGACAACATGAGCCTCGTGGCAGAATTGCCGTGGAGGAAGCGTGCGTCAGAAGTCCCCGAAAGTGCGGCAGTACCGCAACGAGATCAACCGGTCCGCGATGGGCCTGATCTCGCCCGTGAAGACGTGGCGGGAACGGGAACGCATCGTGGACGTCGTCGTGGGTGACCGCCGCTACAAGATGGAAGCCAGAAGCGCCTACCACGCGCTGCCGCACGGCATCGACTCGGACGTGCTCACCGCGATCATCACGCTGTCGCTCGAGAGCGGCCTGCCGGACCATCACACGCTGCGCACCACCCCGCACGAACTGCTGCGCACCGCGATGATGAGCGTCAGCGGCCGTGAGTACGAACGGCTCCGTGAAAGCCTGCTGCGGCTGGTGCACGCGACGTACATCATCCGGGACGGCTGGTACGACGCGGCGCGGCAGCGCTGGAAGTTCTCCAACGAGACGTACCGCCTCGTGGACAAGGTGACCTGGCAGGACGAGGAGGACCT
Organism: Deinococcus pimensis DSM 21231; assembly: GCF_000519345.1. GTDB lineage: Bacteria > Deinococcota > Deinococci > Deinococcales > Deinococcaceae > Deinococcus_A > Deinococcus_A pimensis. The sequence continues at coordinate 12,718 of NZ_KI912625.1, read as the reverse complement.
CGGCGGGCATCAGGAGCTCGTCGCGGACGGGCACCTGTCCCTGCGGCTCAACATGGACCTCGTGGATCAGCTCAAGGCAGGTTACGTGCACCTGCCGGACCCGGCGATCCTGCGCGCCCTGCGGGACGCGCCCGCGCGGGGCCTGTACGCCTTCCTGGAAGCGCACCGCGAACGCTTGCGGCTCGAGGGGGGAGAGCGCCCGCAGGAGTTGCAGTTCGAGCTGGCGTCGCTGGCGCAGCTGCTGGGGTTGGGCGTCACGAGCCGCAAACCCATCCCGGGGAACATCCGCCGCAGCCTCGTGGACATGAGTGACGCGCTGCGCGGCGCGGGTTACCTGACGGACATGCAGATCGACGGGCGCGGCATGAAGGCGACGGTACGGTTCCGTTTCGCCGCGCACGAGGTGCAGTCCCCGCTGGACGCGGAACTGGTGCAGATGCTGATGGACGAGGGGCTCCTGGTGGCGAGCGCCCGGCATCTGGCGTCGCGGTACCCGGGGAACGTGCGGCGCGGCGTGGAGATCTACCGGGAGATGGTGCGGGCGTACGCGGCGCGTGGGCGGGCCCCACGGGATCCGCGGGCGCTCCTGGCGGCGACGGTGCGGGACCCGTCGCGGTACGCGCAGGAGGCGCTCGTGACGGGCGTGGCGGGCGCGCTGGAGGTGCTGCCGTCGGCGCCGGCGGTGGAGACGGTGGCGGTGACGGTGGAGAGGGACGAGGAGTTCGAGCGGGCCGCGCGGGCGGAGTGGGCGGCCCTCACGCCGGACGCGGCGGCGCGGCGGTTCGTGACGTTGATGGGGTACGCGCGGGTGCCGTGCTCGCTGTCGCAGGCGCGGGCGCTGCTGGAGCGCGGGGTGGACCTGCACGCGCTCAGCGGGGCGGTGGCGCGCGCGGTGAGTCGTGGGGAGGACGCGGCGGCCGTGCTGACGGCGGCGCTCGAAGGCCGGTAGGACAGGCCCCGCCGAGCGGTGTCGACGGGTCGAGGCGAGCGGTGTCGACGGGTTGCGGCGAGCGGTGTCGACGGGTTGCGGCGTCTCGCAAGGGAACGAAAAAAGCGGCCTTTTCGGCCGCTTATAAAGACAGGATACCCCGGTATGCAGGGGAAGTCAAGGTATGCAGGTGAGTGCGGGCGGGTGAGGTCCGTACTGAAGGGCGACGTCCGACTGCTCGCAGTGCTGTACTGCTATCAGTGCTGTACTGCTATCAGTGCGAGCAGTTCATTCCGGGAGTTCTTCGTTCCGGTCGAGCTCTCCGTTGGCCTGAAGGTGCGCCAGGAGGAGCCGTTCGACGAGATCGCCGACGGTGACGCCTTCACGGGCGGCGCGGACGGCCGCGAGCCGTTTGAGGCGTGGGGTGAGGCGCACGTTGAGTTGCTCGGTACGGCCGGGCCCGTGCCGTCCCTGTCCGCGTGGCGGACGGCGCAGCGGGTCGCTGGCGGGCGTGGCGGGTGCCGGGGTGACCTGAGACGCCCGGGTGGGCGTGGAGGCGCGCTTGGTGGTTCTGGCGCGCTTCCCGCGTCCGGTGGGCGTGGGGTCCGCCGGGGCCGCGTCCGGTGTGGCGGTGGGGCCGTCGCGGACACTGTCGAGGAAGGCGGGGCCGAAACGGTTGGATCTGCTCATGCGGTGATCTCCTCGGCGAGGGTTTCGATGTCGGTCCACGCGGCGTGCGCGCGGGTGTCGTGGATGTCGCGGGTGAGGACGCCCTGCTCGTTGGCTTTCTGGTGGGCGGTGTAGGCGCGGATGACGGTGTCGCAGGTGGTGACGCCCATGCCCCGCAGGGCGTCGCGGGCCTGCCGTCCGACGCCGCCGACGGGTGGGGCCTTGCTGATGAGGGCGCGGGTGCGGGTGAGGTCGGCGCCGTGGGCGTGCAGGGTCTGCCAGAGCGCGACGGTGGAGCGGATTTCCATGCCGGAGGGACCGCAGGGCAGCAGCAGGAGGTTCATGCTGCGCGTCAGGGCGAGCAGGTCCTGCAGGGGAGGGCGGCCCTCGGTGTCGACGACGAGGTAGTGGGCGCCCGTGTGGTTGGGGAGGGCGGCGCGGTCGGTGACGCTGAAGGGCAGGGGGTGGGGGGCGGCGGCGGCCCAGAGCAGGCAGGAGCGGACGCGGGCGTCCTCGTCGAGGAGGACGGTGCGTCCGCGCCGCGCGAGGGCGCCGGCGAGATTGAAGGCGACGGTGGATTTGCCGACGCCTCCCTTCTCGGAGGTGAGGGCGATGGTGTACGTCATGCGTGCCGATCGTACCGCGAGTGAAGTGCTCGCAATGCAGCAGTGCGGCACTGCTGCATTGCGAGCACTGCTGCACTGCTAGCAGTACAGCAGTGCTCGCAATCGTGGGTGACGAGAGAGGCCGGACCCGCACGGGTCCGGCCTCTCTCGAACGCTCTTCTGGACGGGGCTTACTGCTTGCTGAGGTCCTTCCAGAAGGTGCCGCTGGTGCCGGCGCCGGAGAAGCTCAGCATGGGGTTGTAGGTGGCCTTGCTGATGCCCTTGACGCGGTTGTTGTAGACGGTGAAGGCCACACCGGCGGGCTGCAGGATGAACGGTGCGGTGTCGAAGGCGCGGTTGCCGACCTTGGCGTAGAGCGCGTCACGCTTCTTCGCGTCGGTGGTGCTGCGGGCCTGGTCGAGCCACGTGTCGACCTGCTTGTCGGTGTAGTTCAGGCGGGAGTGGTAGTACCCCTGGCTGCTGTAGTAGGTGTACATGAAGTTGTCCGGGTCGGCGTAGTCGGGGGACCACGCGATCGCGATCATGGCTTCCTTGCCGGTGCGGGAGTCCTCGAGCATCTCGGACCACTGCTTGCCTTCGATGTTGACCTTGAACTTGGGGTTGAGGGCCTCGATGTTGCGCTTGAGGATCTCCATCGCGGTCTGCTGCGCGTCGTTGCCGGCGCGGTAGCGGGCGGTGAGGACGAAGCCGTTCTTCCAGACCTGACCGCCGAAGGCCTTCTTGAAGGACGCGGTGGCCTGCTTGGTGTCGAAGGTGTACTTCCTGCCCTTCTCGTTGTAGCCGGGGAAGATGTCGGGCAGCGCCATGGTGCGCTGCATGCCCTTGCCCTGCTGGACTTCCTTGATGTAGCGGCCGTAGTCGAAGGCGTAGCTGAACGCGCGGCGCACGTTGACGTCCGCGAAGAAGTTCGCGGGGATGCCCTTGCCGTCGAGCTTGCCGCTGCCGAGGACGCGCTTGTCCGAGATCTTCTGGTTCATGAAGAGCGCGGAGGCGGTGTTGTTGGGCAGGTTGTCGAGGATGGTGACGTTCTGGGCGCCCTGGAGCTGCTGCAGGTTGGGGCGCGGGCCGATCTCGACGAAGTCCGCGTCGCCACGCTTGAGCGCTTCGAGGCGGGTGGCGAGCTCGGGGACCTTCTGCACGATGACGTTCTGGATCTTGGGCTTGCCGCCCCAGTAGCCGTCGAAGGCGCGCAGCAGGGTGGCGTTGGCGTCACGGCGGACGAGCTGGTAGGCGCCGGTGCCGCTGGGGGCCTTGCTGAGGGCGCTGTCGTTGAGGTCCTTGCCGATCCACTTCTTCCAGGTGGCTTCCTTGCCGTCCCATTCGCCGAGCTTGGCGGCCTGCTTCTGGTCGACGATGCCGCTGCCGGCGTAGGCGAGCTTGGCGAGGAAGGCAGGGTCGGCCTTGGGCAGCTTGAAGACGAGCTGGCCGGCGCTGTTGCAGCTCACGGCGCCCGAGATCTTGGCCCAGGTGACGCTCTTGTCGTCCTTGGCGTTGCTGGCGGTGCCGAGCAGGCTCTCGCTGATGAACCACGTCCACGAGTCGGGGTTGTTGACGACGAGGGCGCGGCGGAAGCTGTAGGCCGCGTCGTTGCAGGTCATGGTGTTGCCGCTGTGGAACTTGACGTTCTTGCGCAGCGTGAACGTCCAGGTCTTCCCGCCGTTGGCCTGCGTCCACTTGGTGGCGAGCAGGGGTTCGAGGGTGCGGACGCTGTTGCCCTTGTACGCGACGAGGGTCTCGTAGATGTTCTCGACGTACTGGCCGCTGCCGGTGTCGTAGGACATGACGGGGTCGAGGGTGGGGTAGTCGGCCGACTGCTGGATCACGAGCGTGTCGTTGGGCGTGGCGGCGAACGCGGTCGCGGTCAGCGCGAGCGACAGGGCGATCAGGGTCTTGTGCATGAAGTCCTCCGTGGGGGAGAGGTGTGGCCTCGTCCCGATCGGCAGAGATACTAGAGTCTTCAAGCGTCTCAACTCAATGAACAGTTCACTTTTCGGAATAGTTATGCGTGTCCAGGCGGGTGTTTCGGGGTCTGGAAAGGCCTCCGATGTTTACGCTATTTACGTAAAAACTTGACAGGAATTACGAAAAGCTCTATCCTTGTAGACCTGCGGACAACGGGAATCCCGGCTTCGAAGCACCCCGAAGCCCCCCAGGCCCCGAGCCCCCGTCCGTCCCCCTGACCCGCAACCCACCCCCCACACTTCCGGCGCCGCCCCACGCGGCGCCCGTGCCCGTGTCCGCCCACCCCCCCTCGTTCCCCGAACGAACGGAGCGTCACATGCCCAGCAAGACCACCACCGAATCCGGCGCCGCCGCGACCGCCCCACGCCCCACCCGGCGCGCCCGCACCCCCCGCGCCACCCCCGACAAACCCGCCAAGACCAGCGGCGCCACCGCCGTCGCCGAGCAGCCCGACGTCACCGACACCGACACCGACCTCGACCTCGACGTGAACGCCCTCGCCGACACGGACCTCGACCTCGACACCGACGCGGACACCGACACCGACGAGGACCTCGACACGCCCACCGCCAACACCAGCGACGCGGAGGACACCTTCACCTTCGAAGCCGACGCCGCCGCGCACAGCAGCGACCCCGTCCGGCAGTACCTGCACGAGATCGGCCGCGTGCCCCTCCTGAGCGTCGCGGAGGAAATCGACCTCGCGCGCCGCATGGAAGCGGGCGTGGACGCGCAGAAGCAGCTCGACGAGCACGCCGAGCTCGACGACCGCACCCGCCGCCGCCTCACCCGTCAGGTGGAGGACGCCAGCCACGCCAAGCAGCAGCTGATCGAGGCGAACCTCCGGCTGGTCGTCAGCATCGCGAAGAAGTACAGCAACCGCGGGCTGGGCCTGCTCGACCTCATCCAGGAAGGCAACACCGGCCTGATCCGCGCCGTGGAGAAGTTCGAGTACCGCCGCGGCTTCAAGTTCTCCACGTACGCCACGTGGTGGATCCGGCAGGCCGTGAACCGCGCCATCGCCGACAAGTCCCGCACGATCCGCGTGCCCGTCCACATGGTCGAGACGATCAACAAGCTCGCCCGCACCAAACGGCAGCTGGAGATGGAGCTCGCCCGCGACCCCAGCGACGAGGAGCTCGCCGAGGCGATGGGCCCCGGCTGGGACGCCAAGAAGGTCGAGGAGACCCAGCGCGTCAGCCTGGAACCCATCGCGCTCGAAACGCCCGTCGGTGAGGAAGGCGACACCACCTACGGCGACTTCATCCCCGACGAGAACTTCGGCTCGCCCGCCCGCCGCGCGGACGACACCCTGCTCGGCGAGGCGATCGACACCGCCCTCGGTGAGCTCGGCGAACGCGAAGCGCTCGTGCTGCGCCTCCGGCACGGCCTCGTCGACGGCGAGGAACACACCCTCGAGGAGGTCGGGCGGATGCTGCAGGTCACGCGTGAACGCGTGAGGCAGATCGAGGCGAAGGCGCTGCGCAAGCTCAAGTACTTCGAGAGCCGCCGCCGCAGCCTCCACGACTTCCTCGAGTGAGCAGCGCGAGAGGACGCCCCCGAACTCCGGGGGCGTTTTCCTTGCTTCCTGACGGTCCCCTCAGTGGCGCGTCACGTCCGTCCAGGTACGCCTCTGCTAGCGTTGGGGCATGCCGCTGAGCAAGAAGCCCGTGGGCCGACTGCCCGCGCACCTCGCGCACCTCAAGAAGCCCCGCGTGGCCGAGGAGCCCGCCGACGGGCCCGGCAGGACGCGCACGGGCGGCGGGACGGCCCGCGTCACCCCCGCCACGACCCCGAGGACGGACGCGGCCGCCGCGCCTGCCACGAACGCCCCGGACCGCCTGACGAGCCTCGTCCCGGAGATCCTGCGGGCGATGTTCCCGCCCGGCGTGGACTGGGGCGAGCGGACGCCGGTGGTGTCGCAGGAGGACGTCCTGGCGGCCTTCGCGCCGTACTACCGCCCGAAGAGCCGCTTCGAGCGGCTGATGATCGCGAAGCTGGTGGGGGAGGGGTACCTGCGGCCGCGTGGCGCGCGGGACAAGTCCGGCATGAGCGACGCGTACGTCCTGACGCCCAAGGGCGAGCGGACCCTGGTGGGCGGCGTGACGGGCGCGGGCAAGGGTGCGGGCGCGCGTCCACGTCGTCCGTAGGGACCTGAGACCTCTGGAAACCCGTCGGCCCCTGCCCTGCGCGGGGGCCGACGGGGCCGGGCGCACGTCCTGGCCGGTTCACGGCGTCGAGGGGAGGGGACGGTGGGGCGCGCAGGGCCCGGTGGTCTGGACAGCCATCAATTTTATACAAGGGAGGCCATGAGTCCCTGCCTCCACGCCCACCGTTCGCTTCGCTCCCGCAGCAGCAGGGACGGTCGACGGTCACGCTCTACGAGCGGCGCCGGGCGAGCCACGCAGGACATCGGCCTTCCCATCAGTCGGAGTCACGACCCCCGATCGGCGGGTCACGTGCAGCACGGGCTGCCTCGCCCTTCTTTGATAAAACTCCTGTTGTCTAGACAGGTTTCGTCCACCCGGGGCGCGTCGCGTGACCTTCCTCACTGCCCACCTCAGCGGTCCGACCACCAACGAAAAAAGCAGCCTTCCGGCTGCTGATGACGACATTATACCCCGGTATGCACGCCAGGGCAAGCTATACGGATGGACCGAACGCCACCAGCCCCACCCCACCCCGGACGCCAAAACGAAGAAAGCGGCCCTCTCGGCCGCTGATAAAGACAGGATACAGCGGTATTCAATGAGAAGCAAGCTATGCAGGGCAGGTCCGCGGCTCCTCCTGGACGTCCTCCGTCGCGAGAGGCTCCTCCGAGGAAGCCGCCACGTCCTCGTCGCCCTCGTCGTCCTCGCCCTGCCACGTGATCCCCATCCATTCGCTCATCCATTCGGCGACCTCACGTCCGTGGGGGGACCGACGCCCCATCAGGCCCGAGGTGATCGCCTGAGCCACCCAGGTCCCATGGATTTCCTCGAAGACCTCCACCCCACCCTCCTGAATGCGCCTGACCTCCCTGGACAGGACCGGACGTCCGGCCTCCGCCAGACAAGCGTCGTCAAGCAGACGTCTCAGCGTCGCCCTGGAGCTCCGGTCGAGCGGACCGGACGGCAGGGCAGCCACGTACTCCCGGGCCCGCTTGGTGATGAGGTCACGTTCCAGGAGGGCGCGCATGTGCGCCACGACGTTCGGTGGCACTTCTTTTCCGTTCATGCCGCCGAGCGTACTTCATCCCGTCCAGCACGGCCTTCCGCTGTCTAGACGACTTCCGCCCGTCGCGCCGCCAACAGGTTGATCTCGCCCGCGGATGGTGTATGCTCTCACCAATTGAATAAACCTCCGGCGGCAACCGGAGGTCATTCAAAGGGTCAGGTTCGCACAAAAAACCCAAAGCAACCAAGAACTGCTTTGAGTTTACGAACCGGGCCTGGAGAGGTCAACATGTACCCACTTGGCAACACCGATTCCGCTGGCATGCCCATCGCGCCCTCGCCGCTGACCGCCCTGATCGCGGAGATCTGCACGCACTTCGGCGCGAACGACAAGGACGGACCGCTCGCCTGCTACAACCTGCTCTGGCAGAGCGAACCGACCTTTTTCCACATGCCGGTGAAAGCGACGAGGAAGGTCCGGGACCTGATGCTCAAGATCTCCCTGTCTCCGTTCATGGACCGACTCCTCGCGCTGCACCTGGAGTTCTGCATCGCCAGGGTGGCGGCCGCGCGTCAGGCCGCCGAAGCCGCTTTTGTCAAAAGTGCCGCTATACATCACGACACGAACAACATGGACCCGGTTTCCGTAGCGAAGTGTATAGAGGCAATTCCGACGGAACCGGCACCTCCGCTGGACGCGGCACCTCCGGCACTTCCGGCACTTCCGGCACTTCCGGCCCTCTCGGCCCTCTCGGCCCTTCCGGCGCTGACGGCCATGATGACGCTCCCGGAACCGCCGCGCGACATGATGGAGGCCCTGATGGAGGCGGGCGTCGATCCGGGTGTCGTGACGGGTCTCTTCTACGAGGACGGGCCCGCCGGGCCGTTCTACCGGATGCGGCTGCGGGACAAGTGGCGGACGTTCGTGAAGCTGGTGCAGCAGGGCAAGATCCGCAACCCCAGCGGGTTCTTCAAGGAGATGGTGCAGAAGAACTGGATGATCAGCGCGTCGTACGACCCGGACTTCAAACGCAAACGCGCGGAGACGCGCGCCGAGCGGGCGGAAGCGGCGCTGGCGCGGGAGGCGGCGGAGCTGGAGCGTAAACGTGCGGAGAGCGAGGCGCGCAAGCGCGAGGCGCAGACGTTCGACGTCGCGGCGGTGCTGGCGCGTGGCGCCGGGGGCGCGGCGGGCGCGAAGTTCCTGGAGGACCTGCGGCGCCGGGGCCGGGTGGGGGGTGGGGTGGCGTTGCGTCCCTGACGCCGCCTCACCCTCACAACGAAAAAAGCGGCCTTTTCGGCCGCTGATAGGAACATCATACCCTGGTATGCGATGAGAAGCCACGTATGCAGGGCGCCGTGGTCCCGGTCGTGGGTTCCTGCGTGCGTCGGGTGGAGGGTCGTTCCGCCTCGTCATGCGCGGTGCTCATGTTTCGTGTAGCATTTTGCATGGTTTGGTGGCTGTACGGTCCGCCGGAAGGTGCGTTTCGTGCAGGTTGTTCGTGATCGACTCGACAGCCTGCGCGCCCCGCGTGACCGTCAATCCTGCCCCGACCGTGGAGCGAGCATGAACCACGACTTTGATGCCCTGACGGCGGCGCGCAACTGGCGCCTGGACCAGCCCACCAGTCCCAGCGCGGTCGACGTGGTGAACGAGGTGTTCGCGCGTGACGTGCTCACCTCGGACCGACTGCGTGAACGGCTCAGCCGGTCCGTCTGGAAGTCCCTGCAGGGCACCCTGGAGCGTGGCGAGCCGCTCAACCCGGCCATCGCGGACACCGTGGCGCTCGCGATGAAGACCTGGGCGATGGAGAAGGGCGCGACGCACTACACGCACTGGTTCCAGCCGCTGACGGGCACCACCGCGGAGAAGCACGACAGCTTCCTCACGCCCACGGGGGACGGGTCGGCCATCGCGCAGTTCTCCGGGAAGGAACTGATCCAGGCGGAACCGGACGCGTCGTCCTTCCCGTCCGGGGGCCTGCGCGCCACGTTCGAGGCGCGCGGGTACACCGCGTGGGATCCGAGCAGCCCGGCGTTCATCATGCGGCACGCGAACGGCGCGACGCTGTGCATCCCGACGGCGTTCGCGTCGTGGACGGGGGAGGCGCTGGACCTCAAGACGCCGCTGCTGCGTTCCGTGGAGGCGCTCAATCAGGTCGCGTCGCGCGCGCTGAAGCTGTTCGGGCATACGGAGGCGACGCGGGTGGGCAGCACCCTCGGGGCGGAGCAGGAGTACTTCCTGATCGCGGAGGAGTACTACTACCGCCGTCCGGACCTCGTGATGACCGGGCGGACGCTGTTCGGCGCGCGGCCGCCGAAGGGGCAGGAGCTGGAGGATCATTACTTCGGCGCGATTCCGGATCGGGTGCTGTCGTTCATGACGGACGCGGAGCATCAGATGTACGCGCTGGGCATCCCGGTGAAGACGCGGCACAACGAGGTCGCGCCCGGGCAGTTCGAGATCGCGCCGATCTTCGAGCAGAGCAACGTCGCGGCGGACCATCAGCAGCTGATCATGCAGGTGATCCGCAACACCGCCCGCAAGTACGGGCTGGTGGCGCTGCTGCACGAGAAGCCCTTCGCGGGTGTGAACGGCAGCGGCAAGCACTGCAACTGGAGCATGGGCACGGACTTCGGGTTGAACCTGCTGGAGCCGGGCGACACGCCGCACGAGAACATCCAGTTCCTGTTCTTCTGCGCGTCCGTGATTCGCGCGGTGGACCTGCATCAGGATCTGCTGCGCGCGTCGGTGGCGTCGGCGAGCAACGATCATCGTCTCGGCGCGAACGAGGCGCCGCCCGCGATCATCAGCGTCTTCCTGGGGGACGAGCTGACGGACATCCTGGACCGCCTCGTGAGCGGTGAGGGCGGCCGTGGCGCGGAGGCGGGGCTGCTGGGCCTCGGCGTGCCGGTGCTGCCGCACCTGCCGCGTCACGCGGGGGACCGCAACCGCACGTCGCCGTTCGCGTTCACCGGGAACAAGTTCGAGTTCCGCGCGGTGGGCAGCAGTCAGAGCATCTCCATGCCGATCACGGTGCTCAACACGATCATCGCGGACGGCGTGGAGGCCCTCACGGCGGAACTGCAGGGGAAGCTCGACGGGGGCGCCGCGTTCGAGGAGGCCGCGCTGGCGGTGGTGCGTGACACGTACGCGCGGCATCAGCGGATCGTGTTCAACGGCGACGGGTACTCGCAGGCGTGGCACGAGGAGGCCGAACGTCGCGGGCTGCTGAACCTGCGCACGGCGCTCGACGCGATCGAGGTGCTCACCAGCGAGAAGAACGTGACGTTGTTCGAGAAGTACGGGGTGCTGTCGCGCCGTGAGGTGGAGGCGCGTCAGGAGATCATGTTCGATCAGTACTTCAAGACGGTGAACATCGAGGGGGAAACGACGGAGTACGTCGCGCAGACGATGATCCTCCCGGCGGCGCTGGCGTACCTGCGTGACCTTGGCGCGGTGGGCGGCTCGGGCCGCGCGGCCGCGGCGGTCGCGGCGGAAGTGTCGGAGCTCACGGACGCGCTGTGGGGCGCGCTGGCGGGCCTGCGTGAGCAGAACGCCGCGCTCGGCGGTGAGGAAGTGCACGAGAAGGCGCATCACATGCGTGATCACGTGCTGCCCGCCATGCTCGCCGTGCGGGAAGCGGCGGACCGGCTGGAGCGCGTGGTGAGCGCGCGGGAGTGGCCGCTGCCGACGTACCGGCAGATGCTCTTCGTGAAGTGACCTGACGCGGGGGGCGCGCCGTACGGCGCGCCCCCGGTCATGTGTATGGCTTGCCTCGCGGTGCATACCGGGGTATATTGAAGGTATCAGCGGCCTCCGGGCCGCTTTTTTCGTCGGGGGCCGCTCACCCGCGGGCGAACCGAGCGGCCCCCGACGTGCTCACGTCGGGGGCCGCTCGGTTGGGGGCGCGTGCGGGTTACTCTCCGGTGGGGGCGCCCGCGTCGAGGCTGACGTACAGGTCGCCGCTGGCGCTGCTGCCGTTGTCCTGCGCGAGGTTGAGGGTGTAGGTCATGCCGCTCGCGACGTTGATGGTGTCGCTGAGCAGGTCACGCTGCCCGAGGGCGGCGTCGGCGGGCGTGATGACGATGGTGTGCTCGCCGCTCGTGAGGGTCTGCGCGAACATCGTGGGGCTGCCGCTGAAGATGTCGTCGAACACCAGCTGGCCGTCCACGTAGACGTCCACGAGACCGGCGGCGCCGGTGTCGCTGGCGAAATACAGCTGCGCCTGATCGAGGGGGGCGGCGCTGGCGGTGGCGGCGAAGCTGACGGCGGCAGTGGCGGTGAGGGCGGCGAGCAGGGTCTTGAGGTGACGCATGATGATCTTCCTTTCGTGGCGAGGAGGCTGGGAAGGTTCGTGTGAACGCGCGCTTCGCGTCCGGACTTGGCCCAAGTATGTGGGGAGGGTGTTCAGCGGCCTTGCGTGACTCCTGCAGAACTCGTGTAGGGCCCTGGTGGTCTTTTGGACGTGAGGGAAGGTCCACCAGGACGAGGTGGAGTCGGGAGCGCGGCGCTCACGGGGAGGGGAGTTCTGCACAACTTCCCAACAAGTTCCAGATGGAATGAAGGGGTCGGACGACGCTGTCATTCCATCGGTAATGCCACTTATGTCAACAAAAGAGGCGCCGGAAGACACCAGGATGGCCCCCCGTGTCCAGCCAACCTCACGGACGACACGCACGAACGAGAACGAACCCGCGAGCGCCCCATGAACCACGCTGAACCGACCAGGAAGGCCATGCAGGACCCTGGCGTGCCCCTCAGGAGCGGGCGCCGTACAGCGCCTTCCAGCGACGACGAGAGGGGCAGACGCACAGGAAGTTCCCTGTGCGTCTGCCCCTCTCGACCGGAAAAGAAAAACGGCGGCCCTTTCGGACCGCCGGATCTCCTGTTGTCACCAACAAAAAAAGAAAAAACCTCCGCACCGACCTACTCTCCCGGGACGCTGCCGTCCAAGTACCATCGGCGCAGCTGCGTTTCACGACCCAGTTCGGAATGGGATGGGGTGGGTCCACAGCGCTGTGAGCACGGAGGTGTCCAACAATTTTGTACGTCGACAAAACCTGCAGGACGAGCCCGCGAAGCGAGTTGCGAAGAAAGAAAGAAGGTCAAGACCTCGACTGATGAGCACCAGTCAGCTCAACCCCTCGCAGGGCTTGCACTCCTGGCCTCTTAACCCGGTGATCTTCCGGGAGTCTTACCTGGTTATCCAGTGAGACACCTCATCTTAGGGTCGGCTTCCCGCTTAGATGCTTTCAGCGGTTATCCGATCCGAACATAGCTACCCAGCTCATGCCCTTGGTAGGACAGCTGGAAGACCAGCGGTTCGTTCACTCCGGTCCTCTCGTACTAGGAGCAACGCCCTTCAAGTGTCTTACGC
>NZ_KI912624.1:4119-4641 GCF_000519345.1 Deinococcus pimensis DSM 21231 | reverse complement strand
GCCGCCTCCGCGAGGTCAACACCGAGCCGCGAGGCGAGCGCGAGGCCCAGCACCGCCGCCTCCGCCGCCGCGCGGCCCACGAGCGGCAGGGTCACCTGACGTCCGTGGAAGGTGAAGCTCGCCCCGGCGGGGGAGAGGTCGAGGTGACGGCCCCCGTACGTGGCGTCCTCCTCGAAGCCGTACGTGTCGCGGTCCGGGTACCACGGCGCGGCCTGCGTGCTCACCACGCCGTACGGGGCCTCCAGGATCACGCCCTTCTCCCGCGCGATGGTGTCCTTCGTGCCGAAGGCCTCCAGGTGCGCCTCCCCGATGGCCGTCACGACGCCCACGTCGGGCGCGACGAGGTCCATCAGCTCACGCATCTCCCCGATCCGGTCGATGCCCATCTCCACGACGAGCGGCGCGTCCCCCTCCGCCTCGGTGAGCAGGAAGCACGCGATGGCGTTGAGGGTGTTGAACACCGGCATGAAGCGCCCGCCGAGCGCCGCCCCGACGTACGTCTTCGCGGTGGTCTTCCCGACC
>NZ_KI912624.1:0-4019 GCF_000519345.1 Deinococcus pimensis DSM 21231 | reverse complement strand
CGAAGGACCCGCGCGCGGGGGTCGTCCGCGCCGCCTACGCCCGGCAGGCCGGGCGGCCCCTCCTGAACGACGTCATGACCGCCCTGCGGAGCGACCTTCCCGCCCGCCGCGAGGCCGCCCGGCTCCTCGACCACGACCTCGCGGAGCACCTCACCTTCGACGCCTTCGCCGAGCAGCTCACCGTCAGCCTCGCCTACGCCAACCACGACGACCTCGTCGACGCCAAGCAGACCCGCGACCCCCGGCATCCCGCCGCGCTCCTCGACGCGTTCGGCTACCGCGCCCGCCCCGCCGTCTTCGGACGCTGGGGCCTCCAGATGCGCGTCTTCCAGCCCCGCGAGGGCGTGCGCGGCACCTTCGACGACACCTTCGTCACCTTCCGCGGCACCGAGACCGTCCTGGCGAGTCCCCTCGGGAACGTCACGGGCGCCTCGCGCGAGAGCGCCGTCGACACCGACCTCGGCGACTTCAACCGCCTCGGCGTCGGGTACGGCCAGTACCTCCCCAACGCCGAGCTCGTCGAACGCAACCTCCACGCGGGCGCCCGCGCCTCCCGAGGGGGCCGCGTCGTCGTCACCGGGCACTCCCTCGGCGGGGCCCTCGCGCAGATCGCCGCGAGCCGCGCCCCGGGCGCCGTGCGGCAGGTGCTCACCTGGGCGTCGCCCGGCATCGACCGGGAGGGCGTCCGCGCCATCGACCGCTACAACCTCCACCGCCCCGCGAGAGACCGGGTGCAGGTCCGGCACTACCGCACCACCACGGACGTCGTGCCGCTCGGCGGTCAGGCCAGACTCCCCGGCGAGGTCCGCACCTTCGAACGCTACGAGAACGACGGACACCGCTGGAAACGCGAGGCCGCGCTCTCCGCGCCCACCGTCACGCACAACAACCTCGTCCTCGCGGGCATGCTCGCCCACCAGCCGGGCCCCCTCACGCCCGAACGGCAGGCCCTGCTGAAGTACGGCGCGGTCGACCCGGACGCGCTGAAGCCCGACCCCTCCACGGGTCGGCCCAGCGAGGTCTGGAACGTCCTGCACGACCTCACCCACACGAGGGACGACGTCACCCTGAGCGCCGAAACCGCGCGCCGGGCGGCGCTCCCCGCCCTCTACGGCGCGCGGCTGGAGCGCACCTTCCGCGCGAACCTCGCCTACAACCTCCTGCTGGAGGAGGTCGAGCGGCGCGTCCGCGCCCTCGACCCCGCCCGCCTGCGCCGCGAACGCACCACCCTCGCGGCGGCCCTCGCGCCGATCCGCGCCTGGCTCGAAGCCACCACGGAGATCACCGTCACGCAGGCCGCGCACGACCTGGCGGTGAAGCTCGGCCTCGTGAAGGACACCCGCGAGATGATCGGCCGCGCTGTCCGGACGCCCGTCGGCGCGCGCCTCGTGGACGACCTGCTCGACCGAATGGGGCTCAAGGTGGGGGCGGTGGTGAAGGTGCCGGATCGAGCCACACAGGACCTGCTTTCGGAGCTCTTGCAGCACTGGTACTCCTGGCATCCGGATGGCGAGGATCTGTACCGCGAGGAGAGGAAGTGATGGGCTGGCGAAAGAATTGGCCACTGCTGCTCCTCGTACCGACCTTCGCCTGGTATGCCTTGGCCTGGTGGCCAAGCGTAATGAACATGACAGGAGATCTGATGACCCCAGATAGACCGATGAGTGAGGTTTTTGCAGAGGCCGTTGAGTTCGCGCAGAGGGAGTTTGATTTGGAGCCTCTGCCTTGCGATCCCACGACAACGTTGAAGCGTGAGGGCTTTTTTCAACGTTGTTTCGCCTCCGCGATCAAAGTAGATGAGTTTGCGCAGAGAGTCGCGCAGAAACTGGGCAAGGACTTGTACGCGTCCGACGGATGGCGGGACGATTACGGGCTCCTCAGTGGTGGCTTCGTCTTTCGACATCAGGAACGGTACGAACTCGGATTGTCCTACCAACGACGTGATGCCGGGATCGCTGCCCCGACCTATCAGCAGCTCGAAGAGTACTCCGGCCTCGTCCGCGTCATGATGTCAGTCCGCGACGAGTGAGCCCCCCTCCCTTCCTCCTCGCCCGCTCTACACTGGCCGCATGTGGATCTTTTCGATGCCGGGTACCCTCGACTCGCGCGAGGCGGACCTGGAGACCCTGTGGGACGCGGGCGCGACGGGGCTGGAGGAGCGCGCGGGGCTCGTGCGGGCGTACTTCTCCGAACGCGCGGACCTGCCGCTGGACGGCGAGTGGGCCGAGGAGCCCGAGCAGGACTGGCAGGAGCAGTTCAAGCGGGACCTGAAACCCGTCCCGGCGGGGCGCTTCACGATCGTGGCGCCCTGGCAGACGGCGGAGGTCGCGGCGGGCAGCACGCCCCTCGTGATCGAGGTGGGCATGGCCTTCGGGACGGGGCATCACGCGACGACGCGCATGGCGGTGGAGGCGCTCTCCGAGCTGGACATGAGCGCCGTCGGGCCGGTGGTGGAGGGGCGTCGCCTCGCGCGCGTGCTGGACGTCGGGACGGGCTCGGGTGTGCTGGCGCTCGCGGCGTCCATGCTGGGCGCGGGCCTCGCGGTGGGCGTGGACATCGACCCCATCACGATTCCCGCCGCGTTCGAGAACGCCCGCATGAACGGCTTCACCGACTCGGGCACGGGCGTCGTCACGAACCCGGAGACGGGCGGGAAGCTCCTGTTCGCGGAGGGCACCATCGACGACGCGCTCCTCTCGGAGATCGGCGCGACCGCGTACGACGTGGTCGTCGCGAACCTCTACGCGGAACTGCACGACGTCCTCGTGGGGCAGTACCGGGACGTCATCACGGACGGGGGGCACGTGGTCCTCACGGGCATCCTGACGGACCGCCTGCCGATCGTGCTGGCCGCGCTGGAGCGCGAGGGCTTCTCGGACGCCCGCGTGCGGGAGAGCGGCGAGTGGGCGCTCGTGACGGCGCGCGCGTCATGACGCACCGCGTGCGCGTGGAGGCCCTCGCGGAGCTCGTGACGCTCCCGCCGGGCGAGGCGCGGCACCTGCGGGTGCTGCGCCTCAGGCCGGGGGACCTGGTGCGCGTCTTCAACCGGCAGGGACGCCAGGCGGAGGCAACGGTGGAGCGCGTGCACGACTTCGGCGCGCTGCTGCGGCTCGGCGCGGAGGTGAACGCCACGCCGGAGACGCCCACGCCCGTGACGCTCGCGGTGGCGCTCCTCAAGGGCGACAAGCTCGCGGACGTGGTGCGCGCCTCCACGGAACTCGGCGTGGCGCGCGTGCAGCTCCTCACGACGCGCCACGCGGACGTGCCGGACATCGGCGCGCAGAAGCTCGAACGCCTCCGCCGCGTCGCGGCGGAGGCGAGCAAGCAGTCGCGCCGCGCGGTCGTGCCGGAGGTGCTCGCGCCCATCCCGTTGAAGGAGCTTCAGGCCGTGGGGGAGGGCGCGGGCGGACAGGGCTTCGTCGCGCACGTGGGAAGCTCCGCGCGCCTCACGGAACTCCTCGACTGGTCGGGTAGCGTGACGCTCGTGAGCGGCCCCGAGGGCGGCTTCTCCGACGAGGAGGTGGCCCTGCTGACCTCGCGCGGGTATCACGCGGTGACGCTCGGGAGGCGCGTGCTGCGCGCCGAGACGGCGCCCCTCGCCCTGCTCGGCGCGATCGCCGCGACGGGCGTGTAGGGCCGCGGAAAGGTTGCATTCATGCCTCATTCCAGACCTGTTCGTTCGGCGGCCACGCTCGCCCTGCTGGCGGCGCTCCTGTCGGGGTGCCGCTACACCAGCTTCCCGGTCATCCCGCAGGAGGTGCGCGGCGAGCTCCCGACGCGCCTGTCGGGCGGCAGTCTCGTCCGGCAGGGCCAGGAGCTCGTGCTGAGCGTGCGGCTCGACCCGCGCGGCGGGGGCGGCTTCGTGACGGTCGCGTGGTTCCGCGACGACACGGAACTCGGGCGGGACGCGGTGTACCTCGACGCGAAGGAGCCCGCCGCGACCCTGCGGACCACCGCGCCCGAGCAGGGCAACTACCGCGCGGTCGTGAGCTTCGAGGGGAACGTGCTGCGGCAGTTCG
>NZ_KI912623.1:4573-5281 GCF_000519345.1 Deinococcus pimensis DSM 21231 | reverse complement strand
GGCCCACCGCGAAGTAGCGCGCCTCCGGGTGCGCGAGGTACAGGCCCGACACGCTCGCGGCGGGCCCCATCGCGCCGGACTCCGTGAGGCTCATGCCGACGGTTTCGGGCCGCAGCAGGCGGAACAGGGTGCGCTTCTCGGTGTGGTCGGGCTGCGCGGGGTAGCCCGGCGCGGGGCGGATGCCGCGGTAGCGCTCGCGGATGAGGTCCTCGTTCGTGAGGTCCTCGCCCTCGGCGTAGCCCCACCAGCGCGTGCGGACGTCCGCGTGGAGCTTCTCCGCGAAGGCCTCCGCGAGGCGGTCCGCGACGGCCTTCGCGAGGATCGCGGAGTAGTCGTCGTGCTGCGCCTCGAAGGCGAGCGCGAGCTCCTCGGCGCCGTGCACGCTCAGGGCGAAGGCGCCCACGAAGTCGCGCTCCGGGGACACGAAGTCCGCGAGCGCCACGTTCGCGGTCGGCTGCTCGCGCTGCTGCCGCAGGGTGTGCAGGACGTCGCCCGTCTCCAGGACGATGTCGTCGCCGTCACGCCGGGCCTCCCACAGGCCGATCACGCCGCGCGCCGTGAGGCTCCCGTCACGCTCGGCCACGTCGAGGAGGCGCTGCGCGTCCGCGAACAGCGCGCGCGCCTGATCGCCCACGCGGGTGTCGAGCAGCACGCTGGGGTACGTGCCGGGCAGCTCCCACGCGAGGAAGAACGGCGTCCAGTCGATGT
>NZ_KI912623.1:2588-4473 GCF_000519345.1 Deinococcus pimensis DSM 21231 | reverse complement strand
GGCGCTCCACCTCGCGCGAGACGGTCGTCTTGCCCGCGCCCGACAGGCCCGTGAACCAGACGACGCGGCCCGCGCTCACGCGGGGACGGCGCCGAGCACCGCGTCGGGCTGGAAGCGGTCCGCGCCCACGCGGTCGACGAAGGTCACGAAGCTCTCGCCCACCCGACGGTTGCGCTGGAAGTCCCCGAAGACGCGCTCGGCGTACACGTGCAGGTCCGCCGAGGGCACGCGGCCCTTGAGGCGCGTCCCGAGACGCTGCGCCTCGCCGATGCTGCCGCCGAGGTGCACCATGTACACCTCCTCGCCGAGGTGGTTGGCGCCCATGAACCCGAGGTCCGCGACCTGATAGCGGGTGCAGGCGTTCGAGCAGCCCGTGAGGTTGATCGTGACGGGCACGTCGAGGTCCGCGAGGAGCGGTTCGAGGTGGTCCACGAGGTGCGCGGTCCGCGCCTTCGTCTCCGTCAGCGCGAGGCGGCAGAACTGGTTGCCCGTGCAGGCGATGGTGGTGCCGCGGATGCTCACCTTCGGCGCGAGGCCGATGTCCGCGAGCTCGCGGCTCAGGGCCTCCACGTCCTCGGTGCGGACGTGCGGGATGAGGATGTTCTGGAAGGGCGTGTTGCGCAGCTCGCCGCGTCCATAGGTCTCGGCGAGGTCCGCGAGGCGGCGGGCCCGCGCGGGGTCGATGCGGCCCACGGTGGTGGCCACGACCACGTAGTTCAGGCCGTCCTTCTGGGGCTGCACGCCGAGGACGTCGTTGCCGCCGAAGCGCGCGGTGGGCGCGGCGGGACCGCTGCGCAGGGCGCGGCCCAGGTACTCGGTCTCGACGATCTCGCGGAACCTCTCCACGCCGAGGTCGATGATGAGGTACTTCAGGCGCGACTTCTTGCGGTTGGCGCGGTAGCCGTGGTCGCGGTAGGCGGCCGTGATGGCCCCGGCGACCTCCACGACCTCGTCGGGGCGGATGAACACGCCGAGGCGCTCCGCGAGGTGCGCGACCGCGCCGAGCCCGCCGCCGACCCACACGTCGAAGCCGACCTCGCCTCCCACCTCGTGCGCGAGGAAGCCGATGTCGTTGACGAGGTGGATGCCCTCGAGTTCGGGCGTGCCGGTGATGCTCACCTTGAACTTGCGCGGCAGGTCGCCGAACTCGGGGTTGCCGCTGTAGACGCGGTCGAGTTCCTGTCCGAGCGCGGAGACGTCGTACACCTCGCGCGCGTCGAGGCCCGCCAGGGGAGACGCGATGAAGGCGCGCACCGTGTCGCCGCACGCGCCGCGCGAGTGCAGCCCGACGCGCTCGAGGCGGTCGAAGATGGCGGGCACGTCACGGATGTCGAGCCAGTGGAACTGGAAGGCCTGACGGTCGGAGACGTCGAGGGTGCCGCGCGCGTAGTCCTCGCTGATCCCGGCGATGGTGCGCAGGGTGTCGGAGGAGTAGGTGCCCGCCGGAACCTTGACGCGCATCATGAGGTGCCCGTCCTCCTGGGGCCGCTGGGGGTAGATGCCGTACCACTTGGCGAGGTCGAGGAGTTCGGGATTCACCTGTCCGGCGTCGGCCCAGCGGTAGATGTCGTCGAGGATCTCGAAGGGAGGCTTGTTCTTCTTGAGGGTTTCGATGTCGGACATGGGGGACTCCGTGGGGTGGGACAGGGCGAGGGGGCGGGCGGCCAATAGATGACCGGAATTGTACACTAATCAGACGACAAAAGAAGTCATCTTTTGAGGGCGGCGTCTCACCGGGAGCCGGGCTCCCGCCCGCACGCCCCTCGGGACGCGCCGGAGCACCTCGCGCGCCTCGACCGTCAGTCCGCCGCCACGTCCTGCACGGCGGGCAGCGTGAAGTGGAAGGTGCTGCCCTCGCCCGGCACGCTCTCCACCCACAGCCGCC
>NZ_KI912623.1:0-2488 GCF_000519345.1 Deinococcus pimensis DSM 21231 | reverse complement strand
CGCCGCGAACGTGCCCGCCGCGAAGGTCCCGAGCGTCCGCGCGGACCTCACCCTGAAACCCGCGAGGGCGTACGCGCCCGACACGAAGCTCACGGACGACTACCGCTGCCTCGTCCTCGACCCGGCCCTGAAGGAGGACCGCTTCGTGACGGGCTACGACATCCAGCCCGGTCGAGGCGCGCAGGTTCACCACGTGATCCTCTTCGGGGTGGGCCCCGAGGGTCGCGACGAGGTGAAGCGCAGGGACGGCGCGGACGGACGGCCCGGCTGGACCTGCTTCGGCGGGCCCGGCGTGGGCGGCAGCACGGGCCTGCCCGGCGTGATCGGCTCGTGGACGCCCGGCACGGTGCCCACCGCGTACCCCGCCGGGACGGGCGTGAAGGTCCCGGCGGGCGGCCTCGTCGTGATGCAGGTGCACTACAACCTCGCGGGTGGCCACGAGCCGGACGTGACGACCGCGCGGCTCGAACTCGCGCCCCTCACCGCGAAGGTGGACCCGCTGAGCCTGCTGGTGTCCATCGCGCCCGTCGAGATCCCCTGCGCGGGCCCGGCGGGTGGGAAGGACTGCGAGCGGCGCGAGTCGCTGCGGCAGGCGGTCCGAGAGGAGGGCCAGAACGCCCTGACGCGCGTGCAGGGCCTCCTCGCGTACTGCGGGAAGTCGGCGGAGGACTTCGCGAAGCAGGACGGGCGCCGCGTCACGAGCACCTGCGACCGCCCGGTGCGGCGCGACATGCGGGCGCTCGGCGCGATCCTGCACATGCACACGCGCGGCGTGAGCGCGCGGCTCGAACTCAACCCCGGCACGCCCGGCGCGCGCACCCTGCTCGACATTCCCGCCTGGGACTTCCACTGGCAGGGCGCGTACTTCTACGAGCAGCCCGTCGCCCTGAAGCAGGGAGACACGGTGCGGATCACCTGCACCTGGGACAACACCCGCGTGCAGCCGCAGCGCTACGTCGTGTGGGGCGAGGGCACGTCCGACGAGATGTGCCTCGGGGCCTTGACGGTGCGGTGAAGCGCTAGAATCCTCCGGTGAGTACCGACCTCCTCTCGCAGCTCAACCCCGCCCAGGCGGAGGCCGCCGCGCACTTCACCGGCCCCGCGCTCGTGGTGGCGGGCGCCGGGAGCGGCAAGACGCGCACCCTGATCTACCGCATCGCGCACCTCATCCGCGAGCACGACGTGCAGCCCGGCGAGGTCCTCGCCGTCACCTTCACCAACAAGGCCGCCGCCGAGATGCGCGAGCGCGCCGGGCACCTCATCGAGGGCGCGGGCGAACTCTGGATGAGCACCTTCCACTCGGCGGGCGTGCGTATCCTGCGCGCCTACGGCGAGTACATCGGCCTGCGGCGCGGCTTCGTCATCTACGACGACGACGACCAGCTCGACCTGCTCAAGGAGGTCATGGGCAACCTGCCCGGCGTCGGCCCCGACGCGAATCCCCGCCAGTTGCGCGCCGTCATCGACCGCGCCAAGGGCAACCTCTGGACGCCCGAGGACCTCGCGAGAAGCGGCGAGGACATGATGGCGGGCCTCCCGCGCGCCACCGCCGTGGAAGGCTACCGCCGCTACCAGGCCCGCCTGCGCGGAACGAACGCCATCGACTTCAACGACCTCATCGTGGAGACCGTGCGGCTCTTCCGCGAGATGCCCGCCGTGCTCAACAAGATCCAGAACCGCGCGCGCTTCATCCACGTGGACGAGTACCAGGACACCAACCGCGCGCAGTACGAACTGACACGTCTACTTGCAAGTCGTGACCGCAACTTGCTGGTCGTGGGCGACCCGGACCAGTGCCTGCCTCCCGACACGCTGGTGCGCACGACACGTGGCTGCGTACGCATCGAGGACGTCCGGGAGGGCGACTGCACCTTCGGCACCGGGGGCGGGAAGACCCTCGTGCCGTCCGTCGTGCGTCACGTGAAGCGCGGCCACTACCGGGGCTCGATGTGGCGGATCAACGCCGGCGGCAAAACGCTGGAAGGGACGCCCCATCACGTGCTGCTCTCGCGGATCGAACCGACCGAGGGCAAGTGGTACGTGTACCTGATGTACCGCGAGGATCGCGGGTACCGCGTCGGCATCACGAAGAGCATGCGCTCGGGTGACGACGGCAAGTCCGAGCACGGCTTCCGGGTGCGGCTCAATCAGGAGCACGGCGACAAGCTCTGGGTGCTGCGCGTCTGCGGCACCGCCCAGGAGGCCCGCTTTCACGAGGTGCTGTACTCGGCCCGCTACGGCCTGCCGACCGTCCTGTTCCACGCCGTGGGCCGCAACCTCGCCTTCGACGACGACCACCTGCGGCGGCTGTACGAGGCCCTCGACACGCGCTCCGCCGCCGAACGACTCATGAGGGACCTGCACCTCCACCCGGACTTCCCGCACTACCGGCCGCAGAACGGCGCGCGCCGTCACACCGTCAACGTCGTGATGTACCAGGACAACCGGCATGGCGGCGCCACGAGCTGGGGTTCCTGGACGTCAGGGG
>NZ_KI912622.1:23050-23398 GCF_000519345.1 Deinococcus pimensis DSM 21231 | reverse complement strand
CCTGCGCGGCAATCAGAGCGTCCTGCGCCTCGGCGGCTGAACCCGGTCTGGGTGAATCACACAATGAGAAAGGCGAGCGCCTCGTTAAGCTGACTTGACGCACAAGACGCACCGCCGCCCACCGGGGACGGCGAACCGCGAACGTCGGGGAGCCCACCGTGATCCAGCACCCTCAGGCCGTCACGTCGCAGCCGTTCGTCGGAAGGGAGCGCGCCCTCGACGAGCTCGCGGCCCTGTTCGCGGCGCCCCACGTGCGCCTCGTCACCGTCATCGGTCCGGGCGGCGTCGGCAAGACCACCCTCGCCCGCACGTACACCGACGCCCGCGGCGCGAGCGTCCCGTTCGTGG
>NZ_KI912622.1:20994-22950 GCF_000519345.1 Deinococcus pimensis DSM 21231 | reverse complement strand
CGAGCGGCCCGAGGTGGCGCCCGACGTGGCGCTCGTCACCGCCCTCTACCAGCCCGTCCGCTACGGACGCCGCGTCACCGAGGACGACGCGCACGCCGCCGAGGCCGCCGCCGAACGGGTGGAGCGCGCCGTGCTCTCCCCCGACTCCCACATCCGCAAGGAGCCCGAATGAACGACTTCACCTCCCGCATGCTCGACAACGTCGCCACCGTCCTCGTGGGCAAGGAGGACGTGACGCGCCTCGCCCTCGCCGGGATCCTCGCCGGAGGGCACCTGCTGCTCGAGGACGCGCCCGGCACCGGCAAGACGATGCTGGCGCGCGCCCTCGCCGTGAGCCTCGGCCTGACCTTCAAGCGGGTGCAGTTCACGCCCGACCTCCTTCCGAGCGACGTGACGGGCGTCAGCGTGTACCGCGACGGCCGGTTCGAGTTCGTGCCCGGTCCGATCTTCACGGGCGTGCTGCTCGCCGACGAGATCAACCGCGCGACGCCCAAGACGCAGTCCGCGCTGCTCGAAGCCATGGGTGAGGGGCAGGTCACGGAGAACGGCGTCACGCACCGCCTCGCGCCGCCCTTCGTGGTGATCGCCACGCAGAACCCCGTGGAGCACGAGGGCACCTTCCGCCTGCCCGAGGCGCAGCTCGACCGCTTCCTGCTCAAGCTCTCCGTCGGCTACCCCAGCGAGGCGGAGGAGGCCAGCATGCTCGGACGCCTCCAGGAACGTCACCCCATCGACGACCTGCGGTCCGTGAGCGGCGCGGAGGAGCTCCTCGCGATCCGCGCGGGCATCCGCGCCATCCACGTCTCCGACGAGCTGCGCGCGTACGTCGCGGGACTCACGGCCAGGACGCGGGCTCACGCGGACCTGCTGCTCGGCGCGGGTCCACGCGCGAGCCTCGCGCTGCAGGCGGTCGCGCAGGCGCTCGCGTGGATGGACGGGCGGCCCTTCGTGATTCCCGACGACGTGAAGCGCGCCGCGCCCGGCATCCTCGCGCACCGGCTGGTGCTGCGCACGGAGGCGAGACTGCGCGGCGTGCGGCCCGAGGCAGTCGTGACGGACGTCCTCGCGTCCACGTCCGTGCCCGTCGAGGCCACCCCGACGGGCGCCTGAGGAAGGCGCGCATGACGGGTTTCCTGCTGTGGTTCGCGCTGCTCGCGGCGCTCGTGGGCGTCACGCTGCTGCTCTACCGGAGGCCGCCGGTCGTGACGCTGGAGCGCCACCTGCCCGGGAGCGTCTTCGCGGACGGGCAGTTCCGGCTGGACCTGCGCGTGCGGGTCCGCTCCCGGCTGCCCGTGCGCGTCTTCCTCGACGACTCGCCGCCGCGCACGCTCGTGCCGGACGCGATCGTGGACTTCGGCGGCCTGCTGTGGGGCGACACCACCCACGACGTCACGTCGCGCGTCACCGCGAACCGCCGGGGCGTGTACACCTGGGCGCCGCCCACGCTGCGCTGGGCCGATCCGTTCGGGCTGCGCTGGCGCTCCGTCACGCTGGACGCGCCCGCCACGAGCATCGAGGTGTACCCCGGCACGCACGGCCTCGTGCTGCCGGACCTGCTGCGGCCCCTGCTCTCCGAGGGCGCGCTGTCGCGCACCATCGGGCTGGAGGACCCCATCAGCCTGCGCTCGTGGGCGTCACGCTGCTGCTCTACCGGAGGCCGCCGGTCGTGACGCTGGAGCGCCACCTGCCCGGGAGCGTCTTCGCGGACGGGCAGTTCCGGCTGGACCTGCGCGTGCGGGTCCGCTCCCGGCTGCCCGTGCGCGTCTTCCTCGACGACTCGCCGCCGCGCACGCTCGTGCCGGACGCGATCGTGGACTTCGGCGGCCTGCTGTGGGGCGACACCACCCACGACGTCACGTCGCGCGTCACCGCGAACCGCCGGGGCGTGTACACCTGGGCGCCGCCCACGCTGCGCTGGGCCGATCCGTTCGGGCTGCGCTGGCGCTCCGTCACGCT
>NZ_KI912622.1:18088-20894 GCF_000519345.1 Deinococcus pimensis DSM 21231 | reverse complement strand
GCGTCCACCGTGAAGCGCACGTCCACGTTCCCGTGCAGCGCGCGGCTGTACGGGCACAGCTTGTGCGCCTCCGACACGAGCCGCTCGGCGTCCTCCTGCGAGAGACCCGGCAGGGTCACGTGCAGTTCCACGTCCAGCGCGTACCCGATGTCGTCGCGCATGAGGCCCACGTCGGCCTCCACCTTCGACGAGCCGAAGCGCACCTTGTCCCGCCGCGCCACCGCCCCGATCGCGCTCTGGAAGCACGCGGCGTAGCCCGCCGCGAACAGCTGCTCCGGGTTGGTGCCCACCCCGCCGTGCCCGCCGAGCTCCTGCGGCACGCTCAGCTTCACGCCGAGGTGATGGTCCGGCGTCTCGATGTACCCCGCGCGGCCCCCGTGGGCCGTCGCCTTCGTCCTGAAGATCACCTTCGACTCCGTCGTCATGCAGACCTCCTCGCGGCCCATCTTCCCGAGAGCGGACGAGGACGCGGCGTACCCGCGCACACGATGTGAAGGGACGCTCGCCCCACGAGGAGGCCGAACGGACCGAGCGTGAGGAGAGGCGAAATACGCTCCACCTGGGTACGGACCACCTGCTTACGCTCGGGAGCGGTCCCTCGCTTCTGCCTAGAGCGACCACGCGCCTCCGCACGACTGACCCGAGTCCTCCTGCCTTGAGCGCTGACGCGTCTCCGGAACGAGTTCAGGGCATCAGGCGGTCGATGGTCCACCCGTCCGGCGTCAGCGTGTAGCGGAAGCGGTCGTGCAGGCGGCTCGGGCGGCCCTGCCAGAACTCCAGCGCGAAGGGCCGCACCCGGTAGCCGCCCCAGTGCGGCGGGCGTGGCACCTCGCCGGGGAAGGCCCGCTCGGTCGCGTGGAGCCGCTCCTCGAGTTCCGCACGGTCCTCCACGACGGAACTCTGCGCGCTCGCGTGTGCCCCGAGCTGACTCTCGCGCGGGCGGGACGCGAAGTACGCGTCGGACTCCGCGTCCGAGACGAACTCCACCGTGCCCTCCACCCGCACCTGCCGCTCCAGGCCCGGCCAGTAGAACAACAGGGCCGCGCGCGGGTTCGCCTCGATCTCACGGCCCTTCTGGCTGAGGTAGTTCGTGTAGAACACGAAGCCGCGCGCGTCCACGCCGCGCAGCAGCACCGTCCGCGCGCTCGGCTGACCCGACCCGTCCGCCGTCGCGACCGTCACCGCGTACGGCTCCGGCAGGTCCGACGCGAGCGCCTCGTCCAGCCACACCCGGAACTGCTCCACAGGATCGGGGTTGAGGTCCTCGCGGTGCAGTTCGCCGCGGCGGTACTCCTTGCGCAGGTCACGGATGTCGCTCACGACGCCCTCCCCGCCGCGTCACCGCGCAGCACCTGACAGGCCGGGCAGAAGTGCGTGCCGCGCTGCCCCAGCACGATCTTCGTGACGGGCGCGGCGCAGCGCGCGCATGGCTCGCCCTCGCGGGCGTACACGTGATGTGACGCCTGGAAGCCGCCGGGCACGCCGTCCGGCTGCGCGTACGTGTGATCGGAGAGGGTGCTGCCGCCCACCGCGACGGCCTCCGCCATCACCTCTCGGATCGCGGCGCGCAGCCTGACCGCCTCCTCGCGGGTGAGCCGCGTCTGCGCCGGGTGGATGCGCGCCCGCCACAGCGACTCGTCCGCGTAGATGTTCCCCACGCCCGCCACCGGCACCTGCGACAGCAGCCACGGCTTCACCGCGCCCGCGCGGCTCGCGAGCTCCACGAAGGCCGCCTCGTCGAACGCGTCCCCCAGCGGTTCGGGACCCATGAGGCGCAGGGTCGGCATGGACGCGTACTCCCCCGCCGGGACGACCGCCCACTTCCCGAAGCGCCGCGCGTCCTGGAAGAACAGCGCCGTCCCGTCGTCGAGGTGCAGCGTCACGCGCGTGTGACGGCCCGCCTCAGGACGGAAACCGCCCGTCATGCCGAGGTGCACGACGAGCTCCACGTCCGGCTCGCCCTCCTCGGGCTCGAAGGACGCGATGATGTACTTCCCCCGCCTTCCGAGCGCGCTCACGAGGCGCCCGTGCGCGAGGTGCGTGTCCCTGTACTTGTGCGGCGCGTCGTGCTCCACCCGCACGACCCGCCGTCCCGTGATGAGCGGTTCGAGCTTGCGACGCGTCGTCTCGACTTCTGGCAGTTCCGGCACGAAGGAAGTCTAGAGCGGGACGGGCGCGACGTCGGTGGCGCGCGTCTCTGTATCCTGTCGGCATGCCCTCGCCCTTCATGCTCCTGACCGGCTTCGAACCCTTCGGCGGGGACGCCGTCAACCCCAGCGACCTCGCCGCGCGCGCCCTGCACGACGAGGTCGTCGGGGGCCTCCCCGTGCGGTCCGTCCTGCTGCCCGTCGACACCGCCCGCGCCCCGCACGTGCTGCGCGAGGCGCTCGCCGACGGGCCGTCGGCAGTGTTGCTCACGGGGCTCGCGGCGGGAAGGCCGCAGGTGGCGCTCGAACGGGTCGCCTTGAACGTCCTCGACTTCCGCCTGCCGGACAACGCGGGCGTCACGAAGCAGGACGAGCCGGTCGTGCCCGGCGGTCCCGACGCGTACCTCTCCACCCTGCCCCTGCGCGCGATCCTCGCGGCGTGGCGGGCGGCGGGCGTACCCGGGTACATCAGCGACACGGCGGGCCTGTACCTGTGCAATCAGGTGATGTACACCGCCCGTCACGCGCTGGGCGAGGGCGTTCCCTGCGGGTTCCTGCACCTGCCCGCCAACGAGGCGATCGCGCTCTCGGCGCGCGCGCCCGGCCCGTACCTCCCGCAGGGCGAGATCGACCGGGCCGTGCGGGTCGCGCTGGAGGCC
>NZ_KI912622.1:16974-17988 GCF_000519345.1 Deinococcus pimensis DSM 21231 | reverse complement strand
GAGCTCCTCGGCACGGCGGCGGCCCGTGACCTGCGCGTCCGTGAGGCGGAACGCGAGCAGCGCGATGCTGAACCCGGCGAGCATGGTGATCCAGGGACCCACGGCGAGCAGGTCGCGTCCGAACCCGTCGCGCGCGGCGAAGGCGAGCGTCCAGGTGCGTCCGCCGAGGTCGACGGTGCGCGTCGCGGTGAAGGCCGAGTCGTGCGGCTCGCCGTAGAGGCTCTCGCCCGCGTCGGTGACGTTCAGGTCCACCCCCCCGGAGAAGTTCGAGGGAAGCGCGCCGCCGAGGAAGTCGCGGAAGCGCATGGGGGCGTACACGAAGCCGATCAGGGCGGCTCGGCGCTCCTCGACGCTGCGCAGCGGCGCGTTCTCGCGGTAGATCGGCAGGTAGATCAGGAAGCCGGAATGGCGTTCGGCCTGGGTGTCCTCCTGCACGAGCTCCACCCGGGCGGTGACGGCGACGTCGCCGGTGTCGCGCGCCCGGTCGATGGCGGCGCGGCGGCGGGCCTCGCTGTACATGTCGAAGCCGAGGGCGTAGGTGTTGGCGGCGTCGCGCGGCTCGATCAGCGTGACGGGCACCCGCACGGTCCGCGCGCCCGGGGGGCGCAGGCGGTAGTCCACGCCGAGTTCCTGGCTCATGCGGGCCTCGAAGGCGGCGTTGTCGTCGCCGCGCAGGTACGCGGCGTACCCGAGGCCCTGCACGCCGGGGTAGCTGCGTTCGAGTTCGACGGAGTCGACGTAGCGGGCGAAGTCGGCGGCGGTGACGTCGGCCTGCAGGGTCCACAGGGCGCGGGCGGAGCGCATCACGTCGACGTAGGAGCGCAGGCGCTGCTCCAGCGCGATGTTGACGGTGTCCACCTCGCGGGTGAAGCGGGCGCGCTGCTGCTGCCTCGTGAGGTCGTTGACGAACCACGTGCTGATGCCGGTGAGCAGCAGGATGAGCAGGAGCACGACGTAGGCCCAGTTGGGCTGCGCGGCTCGTCTCGGGCCGATCGTCATGCGTCTCCCCCGGGG
>NZ_KI912622.1:12827-16874 GCF_000519345.1 Deinococcus pimensis DSM 21231 | reverse complement strand
CGCCCGCCGCCGGGTACGTCACGGGACAGGAGCTGCTGGTGGACGGCGGCTGGGGCATCTGAGGCGAGGGCCCGCACACCGTCGAAGGGTGTGCGGGCCCTCCACGCGCGGAGGTCAGACCGGGGCGGCCGGGGCGCTCTCCTCCAGCGTGACCTCCAGGACGATCTCGCAGTTGAGGGTCGCGGCGACCGAGCAGTACTTCTCGTGGCTGAGGTGCGCGGCCTTCTCCAGCGCCTCGAGGGTGACGCCCTCGCCGCCCGCGACGTGCCGCACGGTGATGCGGGTGTAGCGGCGCGGCGTCTCCTCGGCGCGTTCGCCGACCACCTCGATGCGGTAGGTGCTCAGGGGCGTGCGGCGCTTGCGCATGATGCCGACCACGTCGTAGGCGGTGCAGGACGCGAGCGCGCCGAGCAGCGCCTCCATGGGGCTCACGCCGACGCGGACGTCGCTGTTGTCGATCAGGATCTGCTGGCCCTTGCCATTGAAGCCGACGTAGCGCTGGTCACCGAGGTGATGGACGGTCATGTGCATCGTCATGAGCCGAGTGTAGCCCCGCTGTGCTCGTCCTCGGGCACGTCCGTCACGATCACCTCGTCGTCCTCGTCGTCCTCGATGGCGTTGAGGACCACCCGGAAGGTGGCGCCGCCACCGGGCGTGTCGAGCACGTCGATGTGTCCGCCGTGCGCCGTGACGACCTGCTGCGCGATGGTGAGGCCGAGGCCCGCGCTGCCCGCCTCCTTGCCGCGGTAGAACTTGTCGAAGATGCGGGGCTTCACCTCGTCCGGGACGCCGGGACCGTGATCCACGACGTCCACGACGATGTGGCCGGGCGTGGTGCTCGCGACGACGCTCACGAGGTCCTGCCGTCCGCACACGCGGATCGCGTTCGTCACGAGGTTCACGAACACCTGCGTGAGCCGCACGGGATCCCCGACGAGTTCGAGGTGCTCGGGCGCCTGCACGCGCACGCCGTAGTCGCGCCCGACCTGCTGGAGCAGCACGGAGAGCGCCACGAAGTGCGGCTCGATGTTCGCGACGAGCTCACCGCGCGAGAGCTGGAGCAGGTCGTTCACGAGGCGCGTCATGTTCTCCGCGACGCGGATGGGGTCGGAGAGCAGCGCGGGCCGTTCGATCTCGCGTTCCGCGCGGCGCAGGTAGCCCAGGAGCGCCGTGAGGGGCGTGCGGAGCTCGTGACTGGTCTCCGCGAGGAAGGTCTTCTGCAGCTTGAGGGCCTCCTCCAGCTGACGGGCGGTCTCCTCCAGCTTCTGACGGCGGTCCTCCGCGACGCGGTTGAGCCGCTCGACCTCCTCCAGGCGCGTCTGGAGCTTCATGTTGAGCTCGCGGATCTCGGCCTCGGCGCGCTCGCGCCGGGCGCGTTCGGCGGCCTCCTGCAGGGCGCGCACGACGGCGGGCACGAGCCGCTCGAGGCGCTGCTTGAGGACGTAGTCGGTGACGCCCTTGCGCAGCGTCTCCACCGCGACCTCCTCGCCCATGGCGCCCGTGACGATCACGAAGGGCATGTGCGCGAAGAACTTGCGGACGAACTCGAAGGCGCTGAGGCCGTCGTAGTTGGGGAGGCTGTAGTCCGACAGGACGATGTGCGGCGCGAACTCGCTGAGCGCCGTGCGGAACTCGTCCTCGGTGTCGACGCGGATGACGTCGCAGGGCCACGGGAGTTCGCCCTCCTCCAGCATCGCCTTGACGAGCTCGTGGTCGAGGATGTTGTCTTCGAGGTGCAGCACGCGCAGCGTGGCTGGAATGGCGTTCATGTCGTACAGGTCGGTCATGCGGCTCCCCTTCCGGAAGTGACGGTCTGCGCGGCGGGCAGCGAGAACGAGAAGGACGCGCCCTCTCCGAGTTCGCTCTCGGCCCAGACGCGGCCGCCGTGTCGGGTAATGATACGCCTGACGTTCGCGAGGCCGATACCGGTCCCCTCGAACTCCTCGGCGCGGTGCAGGCGCTGGAACACCCCGAAGAGCTTGTCCGCGAAGCGCGGGTCGAAGCCGACCCCGTTGTCCCGCACGGTGACGGCGTACTCGTCGCCCGTGAGGCGCGCGGAGACCTCGATGCGGGACTGCTCGCGGGTGCGCGAGTACTTCAGCGCGTTCGAGATCAGGTTGATGAACACGAGCTTGAGCAGGCTGGTGTCGCCCGTGACGGTGGGGAGGTCGCGGACGTCCCACTCGATGTCGCGGTCCTGCGTCTCGGGCGACAGTTCCTCGATGACCTCGCGGACGACGGCGTCGAGGTCCACCGGGCCGGAGCGGATCTCCTGGCGGCCCATGCGGGAGAAGTTGAGCAGGTCGTCGATGAGGGCGCTCATGCGGGTCGCGGCGTCGGTCATGATGCCGAGGTAGCGGCGGCCCTTGTCGGACATGCTGGTGTCGGCCTCCTTGCGCAGCAGGTCCCCGAAACCGACGATGTGCCGCAGGGGCGTCCGCAGGTCGTGGGAGACGCTGTAGGAGAAGGCCTCCAGTTCACGGTTGGCCTCCTGCAGTTCGCGGGTGCGGACCTCGACGTGCTCCTCCAGGGACTGGTTGAGCTCCTTGACCTCGCGCTCCGCCTCGCGGGCCTGCATGAACAGGCGCTGGTTGTCGATGGAGGTCGCGACGCGCGTGGCGACCTCGTGGGCGAGTTCGAGGTCGCGGTCGTCGACGGCTCGGCGGTAGCCGAGCACGAGGACCCCGACGGGCTGCTCGCCGCGGGCGGCGAGCGGGACGAGCGCGGCACCGCCGAGTCCGGCTCGGTGCAGGGCGTCCTGGTCGCGCAGCACGGTCGTCTCGCCGCTCTCCAGGACGGCGCGGACGGTGATCTCGCCGCGCAGGGCGTCGTCGAGGGCGTGGAGGTCCACGTGGGGCCGCGCCTCGCGGGCGGTCCAGAGGTCGCCGTCGTCGGCGAACCACAGGCAAGCGCTCTCGGTGAAGCGGTCCACGAGCAGCGCGAGCACGCCCGTGATGTCGCGCTGCTCACCGAGGGGCGTGGCGAGCAGGCGGCTGACCTCCGCGAGGAGCCGTGAGGTGGCCTCGGCGTACACCTGGTCCTCCACGTCGGTGAAGGTCCCGACCCACTCGATGACGTCGCCGCCCGCGCCGCGCACGGGCAGGCCGCGCAGGGCGAAGGTGCGGTACTCGCCGCCCTCGCCGAGCAGGCGGAAGTCTCCCTCGACGGGCGAGCCGGACGCGATGGCGCGCCGCCAGCGGTCCTGGAAGGCGGCGCGGTCGTCGGGGTGGACGAGCGCGAGGAGGTCGCCCTGCTCGGCGCGCTCCTCCCCGGCGTACTGCGCGAGTCGACGGTTGACGTAGGTGGTTCGGCCCCCGGCGTCACCGACCCACACGATCTGCGGCAGGCCTTCGAGGAGGCCGCGCGAGCGCGCCTCGGCCCCCTGGAGCTGCTGCTCGAACTCGTAGCGGTCGTGGATGTCGGTGCAGGTGCCGACCCACTCGATGACGTCGCCGTTGGCGTTCCGGATGGGCGTGGCGCGGCCCACGAACCAGTGGTAGACGCCGTCGTGACGGCGGAAGCGGTACTCGATGTCGTAGGGCTCGCCGTACCGCCACGACCGTTCCCACGCGCGGATGGTGCGGTCCACGTCGTCGGGATGCAGGGCGTTCGTGAAGCCGTAGTTCATGGAGTCCTCGTGCGAGAGGCCCGTGTAGTCGTACCAGCCGCTGTTGTAGTAGAGGTGGCGTCCCTCGGGGTCCGTGACCCACACGAGGTGCGGGATGGCGTCGAGGACGCCGCGGTAGCGCAGCTCGCTTTCACGCAGGGCGCGTTCGGCCTGGAGGCGTTCGGTCATGTCGCGCACGACCTCCAGCCGTCCGATGACGTCCCCGGCCTCGTTGCGCACCAGCGAGCGCTGGGCCTCCCCGACGAACTCGCTGCCGTCGGCGCGGCGGTAGGTGGCCGTGGCGGCGGCGTCCTCCTCGGCGGGACCTTCGAGACCGTCGGCGTGGAGGGTGGCGAGGCTGCGCCCGCGCAGCTCCTCGGGCCGCAGGCCGAAGGTGCGCGCGAGGGCGTCGTTCGCGAGGCGCACGCGACCCTCGGGGT
>NZ_KI912622.1:3589-12727 GCF_000519345.1 Deinococcus pimensis DSM 21231 | reverse complement strand
CCTCGCGTTCGCGTGGCGACGCGAGGCCAACCTCCGCGTCGAGGCGGTGTGCGCGGCGCTCGCGCTGCTCGCCGCGTGGTGGCTGGGCGCGCCGCTCTCACCCATCCTGCTGTCGTGCGCGCTCGTGATCTCGCTGGAGCTCGTGAACACCGCCGTGGAGTGCGTCGTGGACCTCGCGTCGCCCTCGCCTCACCCGCTCGCGGGCGCGGCGAAGGACGTCGCGGCGGGCGCGGTGCTGGTCGCGGCGCTTTTCGCGGTGGGCGTGGCGCTCGTGGAGCTCCTGCCGAGACTCCTCGCGCGGCTCTAGGGCAGCGGAAGACCGCCGGAGCGGAGGGCTCGGCGGCGGTCTTCGTCGATGTGGTTACGTGAAGGTAACGTTTCCGGTGGCGATGAGCCCCAGTCTGTGGGGCGAGGTTTCTCCGCTGGACGTCGTCCAGATGACGCCGAGTGATTCCGACAGTGCGTAGTTGTCTTCCTTCCGGTCGAGGTCATCCCCGTCACCTTCGAAGGGTGAAGCATCACACCCGATCGTCACGACTTCAGGAGTCACCGTTCCGGCGTTGGGCCAGCGCACGGCGGAGATGCAACCACTGTACGTGGCGGCGTCGAGAGACAGGCCCATCGATGTGACCGTGATGTTCTGCGCCATGATCTGTCCGTTGACGCGGAAATTGTTCGACTCTTCGAAGGCAACTCGGCTCATGACGACAACGCCTTTGAAATCAACCTCCGCCTTTTTCATGGTGACATCGCTTATATCGAGATAACCAGATCCTTTTATGGATATTCCGGTTTTTCTAGGGAGCGATATTTTGAGATATCCTTCCACTCTCTTTCTTTTTAGTTTTTCGCCATTTTCGTAGAGATGCACCATCTTCCTAGTATCTTTGATTTTAAATCTATAATATCCTTCACTGTGATTTTCATAGTATTCAAAGGCCGCTCCTTCGGCAACCCGATACTCATAACAGAAGACATCCCCAGAAGTAATGTAGATAGAACCATGAAAATCAATTTTGATCAACATAAAACTTTCCGATAATGATCAGTATCATCATGCCAGAGTAGACCAGGATCACCAGTCGATCCCTCTCCTCCCATTCGTTCCGTGGTTACGAAGCCCCCTCGGGGGGTGTGCTACACTCCTTCCTACATGGACGAGCCTCCCAGTTCTGGCTCCCCGGCCCACCTCGCCGCAGGGCGGGTTTTTCATTGTGGGCAGTGCGAGGAGCGCCCGGCTGGCGCCTCTCGCGAGGGTGCGCGCCGCACAAACAACGAACATCCGTGGCGCGCGCCCTCGGCGCGGAGGAGCGCGCCCCTGAAATGAACGACGTTCTCGGGCTTCTGGCCCTGTTCGTGCTGGTCCTGCTCAACGGATTCTTCGTCGCCGCCGAGTTCGCGCTCGTCAGCGTCCGCCGGACCCGCATCGACCAGCTCGTCGAGGAAGGCAGCAGCAGCGCGCGTGTCGCGCAGAAGGCCGTCCGCAACCTCGACCTCTACATCGCCGCGACGCAGCTCGGCATCACGATGGCGTCGCTCGGCATCGGCTTCATCGCGGAGCCCGCCATCCACCACCTCGTCGAGGGTCCCCTGGAGAACGCGGGCCTCGCGGCGGGCACCGTCACGACCGTGTCCTTCGCGATCGCGTTCGGCGTGTCCACCATCCTGCACATCGTCTTCGGCGAGCTCGCGCCGAAGTCCATCGCGCTGCAGCGCTCCGAGCAGGTGGCGCTCGCCATCGCGCGCCCGCTGATGATCTTCACGGCGGTCTTCCGCTTCGCGATCCACTTCCTCAACGCGCTCGGCGCGGGCGTGGTGCGCATGCTGGGCCTGCGGCCCGTCGCGGGCCACCACACGGCGCATTCCGAGGAGGAGATCCGCATGATCGTCTCGGCGTCCTCGCAGGAGGGCGTGCTCGAAGACGACGAGAAGGAACTCGTCTACAACGTCTTCGACCTGTCGGACACGGTCGTGCGGACCATCATGACGCCCCGCGTGGACATGGTGATGATCGACGCGACGTGCAGCGTCCGCGAGTTCCTCGCCCTCATCGCCGAGCACGGCTACTCCCGCGTGCCCGTCTACGAGGAGCGCGCCGACGACATCCGCGGCGTGGTGCACACGTCGGACGTGCTCGCGCACCTCGGCGACCTCGACGGCAAGACCGTCCGGGACATCATGCGGCCCACCTTCTTCACGCCGGAGAGCATGCGCGTCTCGGACCTGCTCAAGGCGATGCGGGAGAAGAAGACGCACATGGCGATCGTCGTGGACGAGTTCGGCGGCACGGCGGGCCTCGTGACCCTGGAGGACGTCCTGGAGGAGATCGTCGGCGAGATCTACGACGAGACGGACGACGAGGACGTCGCGCGCGTCACGGTCGTCGGCGAGGGCGAGTACCTGCTCGACGCGTCGCTCTCCGTCGACGAGGCCGAGGAGACGCTCGGCATCGACCTCGACGGTGACGAGGAGGTGGACTTCGAGACGCTCGCGGGCTTCGTGACGCAGCACTTCGGGTACATCCCGCAGCCCGGCGAGCACTTCGAGTGGGAAGGCTGGACCTTCCGGGTGGAGGCCGCCGACCAGCGCCGCGTCACGACGGTGCGCGCCTCGCGCGAGGCGCGGCCCGTGCCGCCCGAGGCGGCGGGCTCGGCGCCCGGCGCGGCGGAGGTGGCGTATGATTCCTGAGGTGAACGATTCCTCCCGGACCGAGACCGTCATGGACCCCGTGCTCTTCGACGCCGCGAAGGTGGCGTGGAAGCAGGCGTACGCGCCCTACAGCGGCTTCCACGTGGGCGCCGCGCTGCGCGCCGCGTCGGGGCAGGTGTTCTTCGGCGCGAACGTCGAGAACGCCAGCTACGGCCTCGCGCGCTGCGCCGAGCAGAGCGCCGTGCAGGCGATGGTGGCGGGCGGCGCCCGCGACTTCACCGAGATCGTGGTGTACACCGAGGCGAGCCCTCCCGCGAGCCCGTGCGGCGCGTGCCGTCAGATCCTCTTCGAGTTCTCCCCGGAGGCGCGCGTGACCTGCGTGAACCACCTCGGGGAGCAGGTGTCCGGCCAGGTGAAGGACTTCCTGCCGCACGGCTTCCGCCTCGAACGCTGAACCGCGTCCCGCCGGGGCGGCGCTCATCTGGAGCGCCGCCCTTTCCGATGTGGAACCGCCGACGGACGAACCCGCCTGGAGCTGTCTAGACTAGGGCGGAGGTGACCCCGTGAGCGACGAGTACACTCCCCCCATGGCCGACCCCGCGAGAGAGTTGTTCGTGACCGTCGAGGAGTACCTGGAGGGCGAGAAGGTGTCGTCCGTCAGGCACGAGTACGTGGATGGCCGCGTCTTCGCCATGGGCGGCGCGAGCCTGGCGCACACAAGGATCATCAGGAACCTCGTCGTGCTGCTCGACCGAGCGTCCCAGGGAGGTCCCTGCGAGGTACTCCAGCAGGACATGAAGGTCCATCCCGACGAGGGCTCGTACTACTACCCGGACCTCTCGGTCACCCGCGTGGAGCAGCGCGACCCGTACGTCGTGACCGCGCCCTGCCTCGTCGTGGAGGTGCTGTCGCCGTCCACGGAGGCGGTGGACCGGGGCGAGAAGCTCCAGCGGTATCGCCGCCTGCCGAGCCTGGAGGCGTACGTCCTCGTGAGTCAGGACCGCGCGCACGTGGAGGTCTACCGTCGCGGCGCGGGCGGCGTGTGGACCTACGAGGAGCTCTTCGAGGACGAGGCGCTCGCGCTGCCCTGCCTGGGCGTCACGCTCGACGTGGGCGCCATCTACGACCGCGTGGAGCTCGCGCCGCGCACGCGGCCCTCCCCCACCGAGCCCGCCTGATTCAGGCGGGCAGGTAGTACACGGCGAAGGCGAGGATCGCGTACACGCCGAGCAGCATCACGCCCTCCAGCCAGTTCGTCTCGCCGTCCCGCGAGACGCTGTTGGCGATCACCACGGCGGCGGCCACCGCGACGAGTTCGAGCTGGGACACGACGAGGTTCATGGGCTGCCCCACCACCAGCCCGAGCAGCACGAGGACGGGCGCGACGAGCAGCGCGACCTGCACGGTGGAGCCGAAGGCGATCGTCACGGCGAGCTCCATGCGGTTTTTCAGCGCGAAGGTCACGGCGGCGGTGTGCTCGGCGGCGTTGCCGATGATCGGGATCAGGACGAGGCCCACGAAGAGCTCGCTGAGGCCCAGCGTCGCGGTGGCGGCCTCCAGGCTGCCCACGAGGAACTCGGACATGAAGCCCACCAGCACGGTCGCGCCGAGCAGCACGAACGTGGCGCGCGCGGGGCTCCACGTGGCGTGCTGCTCCTCGTTGCTCTCGTCGGACGTGGAGATCAGGTCCCTGTGCGTGACGAGCGAGAAGACGATGTTGGCCACGTAGAGCAGGATCAGCACGACGGCGGTCGCGTCGGAGAGGCTCACGTCGAGGCGGGTCACCTCGGCGTTCGTCTCGGTGCGGCGCGAGACCACGTCGAAGATGGTGGGGATCAGCAGGGCGAGCACGCTGATGGTCAGGAGGCTCGCGACGTTCCCGGCGCTGCGGCGGTTGAAGATCTGCACGTGGAACCGCAGGCCGCCGAGCAGCACGGAGAGGCCCAGGACCAGCAGGAGGTTCCCGAGGATCGAGCCGACGATGCTGGCCTTCACCACGTCGATCCTGCCGGCCTGCAGCGCGAAGAACGCGATGATGAGCTCCGTGGCGTTGCCGAAGGTGGCGTTGAGGAGTCCGCCCACGGCGGTGCCGGTGCGCGCGGCGAGCTCCTCGGTGGCGCGGCCCATGAGGCCCGCGAGCGGCAGGATCGCGAGGGCCGACACGAGGAACACCCAGGTGCCGCCCACGCCGGCGTACTCCAGCACGAACGCCACGGGCACGAACACGAGCAGGAGGTTGAGCCACATGGGGCGAGTGTAATGGACGGCGCGCCGGACCCTCCCACGGGTGGAGGAATGCTCGAGACGCGCGTGGCACGCGGCGCGGGGTTCGGCTGTGAGCGGAATCTGGTAGACTCCTCTGGATGCCGACCGTGCAGGAACTGCGTGACAAGCTGCGCAAGCCCCTGGAGCGGGAGCTCCTGACGGGCTGCACCAACCGGGTCGTGGCGGGCGGCGTGGAGAAGCTTCTCGACAACCTCGGCAAGCCCTTCCCGCAGGTCCGTGAGACGCTGCGCGGCTACTCCGAACTCGAACCCGCAGGCCGCGCCGAGAAGCTGCGCTCGGCGCTCGCGCTGCTCGGCGGGGCGCCCGTCCCGGAGGGCCCGAAGATCAAGGCGCCGCCGCCCACCCCGGACGTCGGGGGGACCCGCTCCGTGGACACGCCCGTCGCGTCCCTCGACCTCGGGCCGGGCGGCGCGAAGAAGCTGCACGGACTGGGCCTGCGCTCCCTGCGGGACGTGCTGCACCACTACCC
Organism: Deinococcus pimensis DSM 21231; assembly: GCF_000519345.1. GTDB lineage: Bacteria > Deinococcota > Deinococci > Deinococcales > Deinococcaceae > Deinococcus_A > Deinococcus_A pimensis. The sequence goes on along the minus strand of NZ_KI912622.1, from coordinate 7,323 downwards.
GCGCCGTCACGAGGACCGCCGCGCCCTGCCCAGTCTCGACGCCGTCGAGGAGGGCGAGAAGGTCACGGTGGAGGGCGTGGTGGTCAGCAAGTTCCGCCGCACGCCCAAGCCGGGCATGCTGATCCTGGAGGCGCAGCTGCAGGACGCGTGGGGCCGCAGGGTGAAGTGCACGTGGTTCGGGCAGCCCTGGGTGGAACGGCAGCTGCGCGAGGGCGCGCGTCTCGTCGTGACGGGCCGCGCGAAGCGCTTCGGGTCCACGCTGCAGATCGGCGTGGAGTACTTCGAGACGGACGAGGGCGCGAAGGACAGCCTCTCGACGGGCCGCATCGTGGGCGTCTACGACAGCAAGGAGGGCGTCTCGCAGGCCTTCCTGCGGCGCGCGGCGCACCTCGCGCTGACGAGCGCGGACGTCGGCGATCACCTGCCGGGCGCGTGGAGGCAGAAGTACGGGATCACGGACCTCGCGGACGCCCTCGCGGGCATCCACTTCCCTGCCGACGAGGACCACCTGACGCGCGCCATGGAGCGCCTGCGCTTCGACGAGTACCTCTTCCTGGAGCTTCGCATGCTGCTGCAGGGCGAGGACGGCGTGCTGCTCGGCAAGCGCTTCACCGCCGCCGAGGAGGACATGGACCGTTTCGAGGGCACGCTGCCCTTCCGCTTCACGGGCGCTCAGCGCCGCGTCCTCGGGGAGATCGCGGCGGACATGCGGGACGAGCGGCAGATGGCGCGGCTCGTGCAGGGCGACGTGGGCTCCGGCAAGACGGCGGTCGCCGCCTGCGCGCTCTACCTCGCCACGCGTGACGGCTACCAGGGCGCGCTGATGGCCCCGACGGAGATCCTGGCGCGGCAGCACTTCGCGAACCTCACGGGCTACCTCTACCCGCTGGGTGTGCGGGTGGGCCTCCTGATCGGCGCGATGACGCCGCGGCAGAAGTCGGAGATGCAGGCCGCCATCCGCGCGGGCGAGATCGACGTGGTGGTCGGCACGCAGGCCCTCATCCAGGAGGGCGTGGAGTGGAACAACCTCGGGCTGGCCGTCGTGGACGAGGAGCACCGCTTCGGCGTGATGCAGCGCCGCAAGCTCCTCGCGGGCCGTCCGGACGTCCTCGTGATGAGCGCCACGCCCATCCCGCGCTCGCTGGCCCTCACGGCGTACGGGGACCTGGAGCTCTCCGTCATCGACGAGCTTCCGCCGGGACGCACGCCGATCCAGACGAAGCTGGTGCAGGACACGCACCGCGCGCAGGCGTACGGCTTCGTGATGGGGCAGATCCGCGAGGGCCGTCAGGCGTACGTGGTCACGAGCCTCATCGAGGAGTCGGAGACGCTGACGGAGCTCATGGCGGCCACGCAGCTCGCGGAGAACCTGCGCGGCCTGCTGCCCGAGGCGCGCGTGGAACTGCTGCACGGCAAGATGAGCGCCGCCGAGAAGGACGACGTGATGGGCCGCTTCCGCGCGCGGGAGTTCGACCTGCTGGTCTCCACGACCGTCATCGAGGTGGGCGTGGACGTCCCGAACGCCACGGTGATGGTCATCGAGAACGCGGAACGCTTCGGGCTGGCGCAGCTGCACCAGCTGCGCGGACGCGTGGGGCGCGGGAGCCTGCAGAGCTACTGCGTGCTGGTGGCGGGCGACGCGAGCCGCAAGACGCGCGCGCGCCTCAAGGTGATCGAGGGCAGCACGGACGGCTTCGTGATCGCGGAGGCGGACCTCAAGCTGCGCGGCCCCGGCGAGATCAAGGGCACGCGGCAGTCGGGCATCCCGGACCTGAAGCTGGGCGACATCACGTCGGACGTGGAGGTCATCGAGCAGGCCCGCGAGCTCGCCAAGACGATCCTCGCGGGCGACCCGACCCTGACGCACCCGCGTCTGGCGGCGCTGCGCGCGGAACTGCAGGAGCGCGCGGCGCAGGTGGCGTACCGCGAGGTGATCTAGGCCGCCCGGCCTGGTTCGTGCGTTCGTGACATCCCTGTGACAACCCGGATGCGACACTGGAGGCACAGGCGCCTGAAAGCGGACGAGTGGCTCCGCGCGCAGGGAGGGGGACGTTCTCCCCCTCCCTTTCTCATGGCGCGCGCGCGTTTACAGTGGGCGCATGACGGACACAGGTGACAGGGTCGTCGGGACGGACCTGACGGGGAAGGTGGCGCTCGTGACGGGCGCGACGGGCGGCATCGGGCGGGTCACGGCGCGGGAGCTCGCGAGGGCGGGCGCGACGGTCGTGGTGATCGGACGCGATTCGCAGCGGACCGAGGAGGTCGCGTGGGAGCTCGGCAGCGTCTCGGCCTCGGCGGGCGTGCCGATCAAAGCGGACCTCGGGGTGCAGCGCGAGGTCCGCGAGGCCGCCGGGCGCTTCCGGGAGCGCTTCTCGCGGCTGGACATCCTCGTGAACAACGCGGGCGCGGTGAACGTGGAGCGCTCCGAGACACGTGACGGCATCGAGACGACGTGGGCGGTGAATCACCTCGCGTACTTCCTGCTGACCACGGAGCTCATGGACGTGCTGCGCGCCACGCCGGGCGCGCGGGTCGTGAGCGTCGCGTCGGACGCGCACCGCATGGGGCGCATGAACTGGGACGACCTGGAGGGTCTGCGCGGCTACAACGGCTGGGCGGCGTACGCGCAGAGCAAGCTCGCGAACGTGCTGTTCGCGCGGGAACTCGCGCGGCGGCTCAGGGGCTCGGGCGTCACGTCGAACTCGGTGCATCCGGGTCTCGTCGCGTCGGGCTTCGGGCGCAACAACCAGGGCTGGTTCTCGCGCGCGTGGGGCTTGCTGACGCCGATGTCGAAGACCGAGGAGCAGGGCGCGCGCACGAGCCTGCACGTGGCGACGAGTCCGGAGGTGGCGGGCGTGACGGGCCGCTACTTCTCCGACGAGCGTGAGGTCGCGCCGGGCGTGCGGGCCCTCGACGACGGCGCGGCGGCGCGACTGTGGCGGCTGAGCGAGGAGATGACCTCCCTGGCGGCGTCCGTCTGAGCGGCCGTTCATTGTAAGGAGTTCGTGAAGGAGGCGCGTGCGGTGTCGCACGCGCCTCCTTTCCTTCTTTCCATGGTCATTGCGCACGAAGGCCCATGAAGACGATCTTTTTTTGGCTTGTAAGTGCCTTGTGAGATTCCCGGTGTTACCGTAGCCCAAGCCACATGAGCTCCGTGTGATAAAGCTCGCCTCGCTGCCCGCCCCACCGGGCCGGCCCGAGCCGCGACGCGAAGCCGCCCCGACCGCCCCGCCCCCCGTTCCCTCAACCCCGTGGAGGACCCCATGGCCCGAATCCTGATCGTCGATGACTCCCCCGCCGACCTCAAAATGATGGAATCCATCCTCGTGCGCGACCAGCACACCGTCGCCGCCCTCAGCGACCCCACCGCGGTCGAGGCGACCGTCGAGACCGAGCGGCCCGACGTCGTGATGCTCGACGTCGTCATGCCCGAACGCAACGGCTACGAGGTCCTGCGCGGCCTCAAGCGCAACCCCGCCACGAAGGACCTGCCCGTCGTGCTCGTCAGCAGCAAGAGCGCCGAGACCGACGTCCGCTGGGGCCTGCGTCAGGGCGCCACGGACTACGTCACGAAGCCCTACACCCCCGAGCAGGTGCTCGCCGCCGTCCGCAAGGCCGTCGGCTGAACGGTCCCGGGCGACAGGAAAGGCAGGCGACGATGGACACCCCGCACCCCCACCACGCGACCGACACGCGCGCCCTGCTCGCGCGCGTCGGCGACCGCCTGCTCGCGC
>NZ_KI912622.1:645-3489 GCF_000519345.1 Deinococcus pimensis DSM 21231 | reverse complement strand
GGGCGCGGGACCGCTCTCCCCGGCCGTTCCCACCACCGACGGGCGCCACGCCCTGCCGCTCGACCCACGCGCCCTGCTCGCCCTGCTGGGCGCCCGCGTCCGGGTCGTCTGACCCTCACCGCCCCACCGCACGGAGGACCACCCGCATGGAAAGCAACGCCGACTCCACCCCGCGACCCGCCGCCGCCCCCTCGAAGCGTCCACGTCTGCCGAAGTCCAAGGCGGCGGCGCGCATGTCGCCCCTGAGCCGTCTGCGCGTGGGCCAGAAGCTCGCCCTCATCGCGGTCGCGCTCGGCATCCCGCTGACGGTGCTGCTCACGCTGCTCGTGCAGGCGCAGCAGAAGGACATCACCTTCGCGCAGGACGAGCTCGTCGGCGTGAAGTTCGTGACGCCCCTGAACATCCTGCAGGTCCGCGCGAACGAGTACGTCGAGGCGGCCGTGTACGCCCGGCAGAACAAGAGCGGCGCCGCCGAGGCGCGCGACAAGGCCCAGGCGAGCGTCGAGTCGTCCCTGAAGATGCTCGAAGGCCTCGCGGCCGACTACCCGAAGGTGGACATCAAGGAACGCATCAAGGAGTACCGCGACCAGTTCTCGCTGATGACGTCCGTCGCGGCGGTCATGGACCCCGTCACGATCCTCGACGAGTTCGAGAAGCTCCACAACGGACCGTACAAGGCGCTCGTGTCGGAGGTCGGCAACTCCTCGAACCTGCTGCTCGACCCCGAGGTCGCGTCGTACTACACGATGAACGTGATGCTCGGCGGTCTCGCGGACCTGCGTCACCTCACGGGCGTCGCGCACATCGCGGCGGACAGCGCGTTCGGTGAGGCCAAGCTCTCCTCCGGCGCGAAGGACGTGATCCTGTTCGGCACGAACCGCGCCGAGGCGCAGGTGCAGGACATCAAGCGCGACGTGGCCTTCGCCGTCGCCGCCGACCCCGCGCTCAAGGACACGCTCGGCGCGCGCGCCAACGAGCTCGACTCGCTCATCGGGACGTACTTCAACACCCTCAAGCGCATCGGTCAGGGCGGCCTGCCCGACTCCGCCGCGCTGCGCGGCAACCTGCAGGACAACCTCGAGGCGGTCGAGGAGTCCGCGACGGAAGCGGCGAGCGCCCTGCAGAAGACCGCCACGTCGTCCCTCACGACCCTGCTCGACGAGCGCATCGGCGCGCTGCAACGCACGCGTCTCGTGACGCTGCTGTTCGTCCTCGCGGTGCTCGCGCTCGCGCTGTGGCTGCTGCTCGTCATCGTCCGCGCCATCACGAACCCGCTCACGGGCCTCGCGCGCGCCGCCCGCTCGCTCGGTGAGGGCAACCTCGACGTGAACGTGCCCGTGCTCACGGCCGACGAGATCGGCGTCGTGGCGAGCTCCTTCAACGTCGCCGTGAACCAGCTGCGCGAGGCCGACGCGAAGAACGCCCTCGAACGCGAGGAGGCCCGCAGGCTGCAGGAGAACATCGGTCAGTTCCTCGACGTCACCATGAACATCGCCGACGGCGACCTCACGCAGCGCGGCGCCGTCACGGAGGACGTGCTCGGCAACGTCGTGGACTCCATCAACCTCATGGTGGAGGAGCTCGAGCTCGTGCTCCGCAACGTTCGCAACGCGTCGAGCCTCGTGAACGAGGGCGCCGACGCGATGCTCTCCACCACCGCGAACATCGTGCGCGGCACGGAGACGACCGCGCAGGAGGCCGAGCGCGTGGCGAGCGAGGTGCAGGGCGTGACCGAGACGATCCGCTCCATGGCGGAGAGCGCCACGGCGTCCGCGCAGACGGCGCAGCTCGCGCTTCAGGCCTCGCAGCAGGGCGCGCAGGCCGTGGAGAGCACCCTGGCGGGCATGCAGAACATCCGCCGCGAGGTGCAGGGCATCGCCAAGCGCATCAAGGGCCTCGGCGACCGCTCGCTCGAGATTCAGGAGATCGTCGACACGATCTCGCGCATCTCCTCGCAGACGAACCTCCTCGCGCTCAACGCCGCCATCGAGGCGGCCGGCGCGGGCGAGGCCGGATCGCGCTTCGCGGTGGTCGCGGACGAGGTCCGCAAGCTCGCGGAGAGCTCCGCCGTCGCGACGGGCCGCATCGCGACGCTCATCAAGAACGTGCAGGCCGAGGTGCAGGAAGTGGTCGCGTCCGTGGAGGACGGCACCCGCGAGGTGGAGGCCGGGTACCGCGTGGCGGGCACCGCCGGTGAGCGCCTGCAGGAGATCTCGCAGCTCGCCCAGCGCTCCGCCGAGCTCGCCGTGATGATCTCCTCCGCCACGCAGGCGCAGGTGTCGGGCGTGGAGCAGGTGTCCGAGGCGGTCGGCAGCATCGCGCAGGTCGCGCAGACCTCCCGCGAGAGCGTGCGCGAGGGCCGCGAGTCCGCCGAGAAGCTGCGTCAGCTCGCCGAGGCGCTCGGCGTGCAGCTCGCGCGCTTCCGCCTCAACAACAACTGAGCCGATGAGGCGGGCCGGGTCCAGCGGGGCCCGGCCCCCTCGCACACGAACGTGACCAGGGGAGGTGGACTGAAATGAACACGAATCCGTACGAGGGTTCCGGCGACCTGTTCGAGAGCTTCCTGCTCGACTCGTGGGACACGCTGGGCCAGTTCGAGGAGGCGCTCGGCGCGGCGTCCGCGTCGTTCGACGCGGACGCGCTGGGACGGCTGGCGATCCTCGCCCACCGCATCAAGGGCACGACGGCCCTGTACGGGTACCCGCAGATGTCGCGCCTCGCGGAGCTCGCCGAGCGTCTGCTGGACCTGCGCGCCACCTTCGGGCCCGCGCAGCGCGAGGGCGTCACGGCGTTCCTGGAGCGCCTCGCGGTGTGCCTGCGCAGCGCCCTGGAGCGCGTCGCGGC
>NZ_KI912622.1:0-545 GCF_000519345.1 Deinococcus pimensis DSM 21231 | reverse complement strand
GAGAACACCGTGAAGTTCCACCTCGCGTCCGTCTACGCGAAGCTCGGCGTGAGCAGCCGGGCGGCGGCGGTGCGCGAGGGCGTGCGGTCGGGCCTCGTGATCATCTGAGCTCGTGGGCGCTTTGCTAGGCTGGGGGCACATGCCCCCGTCCAGTTCCTTCTGGCACCTCTCGGTGCTCGGTCGTCCCCGCCTCGTGACGCGCGGCGGCGCTCCCGTCCGTCTGGGCGACCGCGCCTTCGCGGTGCTCGCGTACCTCGCGCTGGAGGGACCGTCGTCGCGTTCGCGCGTGGCGGGCCTGCTGTGGCCCGACAGTCCGGAGTCCACCGCACGCAACAACCTCGTGCACGTCCTGAGGCGTACGATCGCCGCGGCGGGCGGTGAGATCGTGGAGGCCCGCGAGACGCTGTCGCTCGCGCCGGGCGTCACGGTGGACGTGCCGCCCCTCGCGGACGCGGGCGCGGTGATCCAGGCCCTGCTGGTCGCGGGGGACGGAGCGCTGCTCGACGGGATGGAGTTCGAGGACGCCCCGGACTTCTCGGACTGGC
>NZ_KI912621.1:29509-31432 GCF_000519345.1 Deinococcus pimensis DSM 21231 | reverse complement strand
CGGGGTGCGGGCTCGGCCGCGTCTCGCGGCGGCGGGAGGCCCAGCGCCCGGCGCGCGTACGCGACCTCGTCGAGCGTCTCGAGTTCACGCAGACAGAAGCGCCGCACGGTGCCGAGCAGGCGATAGCTCAGGCTCGCGCCCTCCGACGCGACCTCCACCACGCTCGACGCCACGAGCTCCGTGAGGACGTCGAGAGCGTCGCCGGGCAGGTCGAGGCGCGCGCCGAGCCGCGCGGCGTCCTCCACGAGAAAGCTGCCCTCCAGCAGGGCGACGTGACGCAGCCAGACTTTGCCGTCGCCGGGAAGCAGGTCGTAACTCCATTCGACGTTCGCGTCGAGATCCCGCTGCCGCGTGTGGTGTCCCCGGGGGAAGGCGAGCGGCGCCCGTCGATCGAGCCAGCGCAGCAGCCCGGACGGGCCGTGGACGCTGCTGTAGGCACCGACGAGTTCGAGGCCGAGGGGCAGGCCGTCCACGTGGGCGCACAGGCGAGCCGTGTCGGCGAGCAGGGGCGGGTGGGACCGCACCGCCTCGGCGAGTCGAAGGTTCCGGCGGTCCATGTGCCGCAGGACGAGCCTCACGGCGGGGGAGGCGAGGATTCCGGCGGGAGGATCGCCCTCGGACGGCAGTGCGAGCGGCGTGACCGGGACGAGCACCTCGTCTTGAAGGTCGAGGGAGCGGCGGCTCGTCACGACGAGGAAGACGTCGGGCCGTTCACGCATCACGCACGCCGCCGCGCGCACGCCGGGACGGACGTGTTCGGCGTTGTCCGCGAGGAGGACGAGTGGCCGCGGGTCGCGCGGAACGGCCGGACCGACCGCGTGCAGGAGGAGGTCCCGGGCCTCGGCGTCCGTGGTGACCGTGGTGAGATCGACGTGGATCAAGTCGGAGGGTGCGAGCCGCGCGGCGGCGTGCGCGACCGTCGATTTGCCGACCCCGCCGGGCCCGGTGACGGTGACGAGCCGGGCTTGACCTTCCGTGATGAGGTGGTGGAGATGGTGGACGACGTCGGTCCTGCCGACGAGCTCCGTCGTGGGTCCGAGCACGATCGGGTCCGGTCCTGGGAAGGATTGAGCCTTCATCGTGTGCTCATGATATGATTTGGTAACACTGTTATCAAGCAGGAGAGGCGTCATAGTGTGAGCGTGACTGCGCTGACCCCCAACAGGAGGAACTCGGGTTGACACGACACGGCTCCACACCACGCACGAGAACGTCATGAAGAACGACCAGAACCCCACCCCGGAACGCAACCCGCCCCGGAGCGAGCGGGCGATGGACGTCCGCGAAGTCGGACGCGCCGCCTCACGTGACGCCGTCCTGTCCCTCGCCGCCGAACTGCTCGTGGAACGCGGCGAACTCCCCCTGCGCCTCCTGGCCCAACGCGCCGGAGCGTCCACCACCATGATCTACACCCTCTTCGGCGGAAAGGACGGTCTCGCCGAGGCCCTGTTCATGCAGGGAGCGGACACCTTCCACCGTGCCCTGCGCGACGCCGCCGGCCACGAACCCGACCCCTACGCGCGCGTCCTCACGCTGTGCCGAACCTACCGTGAACTCGCGCTCGCGTACCCCGCGCACTACGGGGTCATCTTCCGCAACATCATCCCCGGGTACACTCCCAGCGAGGATGCCTACCGCGGCACCCTGCGGCTCTTCGGCCCCATCACCGAGGCCGTCCTGGCCGGCATGCAGGGAGGACGACTGCGCTCCGCCGACCCCGGCCCGCTCGTCATGGAACTCTGGCTGGCCACCCACGGTCTCGTGAGCGCCGAGGTCGCGCGGTTCCTGCCGCCCGGCACGGACGCCGCCGCCATGCTCGACCGGCTCGTCCGCGACCTGCTGCGCGCCCACCACCCGGACGCCTGACGCCCGTCAGGCGTCCCTTCGCACGGCCCACAGCCAGATCATCGCGCGCGTCATCGC
>NZ_KI912621.1:26421-29409 GCF_000519345.1 Deinococcus pimensis DSM 21231 | reverse complement strand
CAGCGCGCCCGACCTGCCCGCCTTCCGTGAGGCGCTCCTCTGCGAGCTCGCCGAGGGCGCCGGGCTGGAGGCCGAGCAGCGCCACGGCTTCACCCCGCACGTGACGGTCGCGTTCGTCGCGCCGGACGAGCCGCACCCCCTGGAACGCATCGAGCCGCGACCCACCCGCTTCGAGACGCTCGAACTGTGGGTGGGACCCCAGCACGACGTGTTTCCCCTGCAGCCCGGCGGCGAGGAGGCCTCGCCCTGCCAGGTCACGCAGGCCGCCGAGAGCGCGGGCGGCTCCGTCGCGCCCGCCGCGCTCGCGGCGGTCGTGCAGGACTGGCTCGCGCGGGCCCGCACGACGCTGCCCGGGGAGCCCGTGGAGGCCCGCCCGCGCTGGCTGCACGAGGAACTCGACGACCTGCACACCCGCCTGCTCGCCGCGCACCTCGCGACGCCCACCCGCGGCGCCTCCGCGCTCGGACCCGAGGCGGCGCTCGTGGAACGCGCGCGGCGCATCCGCAGCGTCGAGACGGACCTCGGCCTGATCCTCGGCCGCGTCGAGGCGGACCTCACGCGCGCCGCGCCGGACGTGGACGCCGCCCAGGTCGGGGACCTGCTGGAGGAGGCCCTGCGGCCCCTGAGCACCTGGGCCGCCGCGACGGACGAGTCCTCCTACTGAACGGGGGGCTCGGACCCGCTCCTCACCGGCGCGCACGGTACACTGTCCGCATGACGCAGACCGCCGTGCGTGACACGCTACTGTTCGACCTGATCGAGCGCGAACGCGCCCGCCAGTTCGAGGGCCTCGAACTCATCGCCTCCGAGAACTTCGTCTCGCCCGCCGTCCGTGAGGCCGTCGGGTCCGTCCTGACGAACAAGTACGCCGAGGGCTACCCCGGCAAGCGCTGGTACGGCGGCTGCGAGGTCGTCGACGAGGTGGAGCGCCTCGCCATCGAACGCGCGAAGGAACTCTTCGGCGCCGCCTGGGCGAACGTGCAGCCTCACAGCGGCAGCAGCGCGAACCTCGCGGTGTACTTCGCGCTGCTCCAGAAGGGCGACAGGGTCCTCGGGATGGACCTCAGCCACGGCGGGCACCTCACGCACGGCAGCCCCGTGAACTTCTCCGGCCTCAACTACGAGGTCGTCTCCTACCGCGTGCGGCAGGACACGGAACGCCTCGACATGGACGAGGTGCGCGCCCTCGCGCACGAGCACCGCCCGAAGATGATCATCGCGGGCGCGAGCGCGTACTCGCGCATCATCGACTTCGCCGCGTTCCGCGCCATCGCGGACGAGGTCGGCGCGCTCCTCATGGCGGACATGGCGCACATCGCCGGGCTCGTCGCGGCGGGCGTGCACCCCAGCCCCGTCCCGCACGCGGACGTCGTCACGACCACCACGCACAAGACGCTGCGCGGCCCCAGGAGCGGCCTGATCCTCTCGCGCGACGCGGAGCTCGGCGCGCGGATCGACCGGATGGTGTTCCCCGGCACGCAGGGCGGCCCGCTGGAGCACGTCATCGCCGGGAAGGCCGTCGCGTTCGGCGAGGCCCTCCAGCCCGAATTCCGCGAGTACGCCGCGCAGATCGTCCGCAACGCCCAGGCGATGAGCCGCGCCTTCGAGGCGCGCGGCTACCGCGTCGTGTCGGGCGGCACGGACAACCACCTGTTCCTGCTCGACCTGCGCCCGCAGGGCCTCAACGGCACGAAGGCCACGAAGCTCCTCGACGCGGCGCACATCACCATCAGCAAGAGCACCCTCCCGTACGACACGGAGAAGATCCTGCACGGCGGCGGCATCCGCATCGGCACGCCCGCCGTCACCACGCGCGGCATGAAGGAGCACGACATGGACGTCGTCGCGGACCTCATCGACCGCGCCCTCAGGGGTGAGGACGCCGAGACGGTGCGCGCCGAGGTGAAGGCCTTCGCGAGCCGCTTCCCGCTCCCCTGACCGCCCGGGCCGCCGCTTCCCGCTCCCCTGACCGCCCGGGCCGCCGCTTCCCGCTCCCCTGACCGACAAGTCCTCGGACCGCCCTCGCCCCTTCGGTGAGGGCGGTCTTCACGTGCGCGCATTATTCTTGCCGCATGACGCAACGCCGCAACACCAGCCTCGCCGTCCTCGTCGTGGCCATCGTCGTCGTGCTCTGGCGCACCCTGTTCCCCTCCGGTCCCGGCACCTCCGGCGGCGACGCCACCACCTCCGGCGAGTGCGGCGACAAGTTCGCGTACGGACGCATCACCTTCACCGTGCAGGACCCCACCACCTTCCTGTGCCGCTCGCAGTACGCGGTGCTGCACGACGACGCGCGCAAGGTGCCGCTCTACTCCGCCGAGAAGCTCGTCGGGGAGGACGTGGACGCCGACGTGTCCCGCACGGAGGACTTCCGCCCCGACGAGGCGCTCCCCGCCAGCGAACGCGCCGAGCTGAACGACTACCGCGGCAGCGGCTTCGACCGGGGGCACATGACGCCCGCCGCCGACAGCGACACCCCGAAGGAGATGAGCGAGTCCTTCCTGCTGTCCAACATGGTCCCGCAGAACGGCCCCATGAACCAGGGCATCTGGGCGGGCCTGGAGGGCGCCACGCGCGCCTGCGCGCAGCAGGTGGGGGAGATCTACGTCATCACCGGGCCCGTCTTCGAGGGCAACGTCCGCACCATCGGGGACGGCGTGGCCGTGCCGAGCGCGCTCTACAAGATCGTGCTCGACGCGAAGTCCGGCGACAGCCGCGCGTTCCTCATGCCGAACCGCTCGCTGCGCCGCAGCAGCGACTACGCGCAGTACGAGACCACCATCGACGACGTGGAGCGCCGCACGAACCTCGACTTCTTCCCGCAGGGCAGCGTCGACGAGGCGCGGCGCGGGACGCTCTGCCCGCAGGCGTACGGTTCGTGACGGACCTCTTCGCCGCGCCTCCGGAGTACGCGCCGCGCAGCGTCCGCACGCGCGAGTGCTCCGGGTGCGGCGCGTGCTGCGTCGCGCCCGACATCAGCGCGCTCGG
>NZ_KI912621.1:11961-26321 GCF_000519345.1 Deinococcus pimensis DSM 21231 | reverse complement strand
GGGCCCGCCCGGCCTCGTGGAGCTCACCCTGCGCCGCCACGACGCCCGCGCCGAGCGCACCCGCGACCGGCACGACGAACGCTACGGCGCCCACAGCGAATTCCAGCGCGTCGACAAGCTCGAGGAGCCCACCTTCGTGCAGGACGCGCTCGAAGCGCTCGGCCGCGTGCCCCTCGCGCCGGGCGCGCGCGTGCTGCACGTGGGCGTCGGGAGCGGCAACGAACTGCGTCTCCTCGACCTCGCGTACCCCGGCCACGCGCTCGACGTCGTCGGCATCGACGTCTCCGCGTCCGCGCTGGACCTCGCCCGCACCCGCTTTCCACGCGCGCGCTTCGAGCGGGTGGACGCGAACGACCTGCCGGACGCGAGTCTTGGCCGCTTCGACCTCATCGTGTGCCTCTCCGTGCTGCAGAGCCCCGGCGTGGACCTCGACCCCGTCCTGCGCGCCCTGCGCCGCGAGCACCTCGCGCCCGGCGGGAGCCTGCTGCTGGGCTTCCCGAACGGCCGCTACGAGGGCGGGCGGCTCACGTACGGCGCGCGCCTCGTGAACTTCCGCCGGCCCGACCTCTCCCTGCTCGTCCGGGACGTCGCGCACGTCCGCCGTCACCTGCAGAAGCACGACTTCCGCGTGTTCGTCACGGGCCGGTACGAGGTGCTCGTCACCGCCGTGCCCGTCCGCGCCGGGAACTCGGAGGCCCCTGCTACAATTCCCGGGTGACGACCGGCGCCCCAAGGAACAGGAACCAGCGTGCCGCGCGCTGAGCACCGCGCGCCCGACCGGCCCCGCGACCTCGTCGTGGAGCGCGGCGCGAGCCGCTACGCGGAAGGTTCGGCCCTCGTGAAGCTCGGCCACACGCACGTCCTCGTGACCGTGAGCGTGGAGGCCCGCGTGCCGCACCACATGCGCGGCAAGAAGACCGGCTGGCTCATGGCGGAGTACGACATGCTGCCGCGCGCCACGCACGAACGCGTGCCGCGCGAACGCAGCCTGCAGGGCGGACGCCGTCAGGAGATCCAGCGCCTCATGGGACGCGCGCTGCGCTCCTGCGTGGACCTCGACCACTTCCGCGACCGCACCCTCGTCGTGGACGCCGACGTCATCCAGGCCGACGGCGGCACCCGCGTCGCCAGCATCCTCGGCGCTTACGCCGCCCTGCACGACCTCGCGGACCGCCTCGTGAAGGGCGGCAAGCTCAGCGAGTGGCCGCTGCGCTTCGAGGTGGGCGCCGTCAGCGTCGGCGTCGTCGGCGGGGAACTGCTGCTCGACCTCGACTTCCAGGAGGACTCGCGCGCCACCGCCGACCTCAACGTCGTCGCGACCGGCGACGGGATGCTGCTGGAGGTGCAGGGCGGCGCGGAAGGACGGCCCATCGACCCCGCGCGTTTCAAGGAGATGGTGGACCTCGGCGTGGCGGGCGTCTCGGACCTGCTCGCGCGGATGCGCGCCCAGCTCTGACGCCGGGCGCCCGGCACGCACCTCACGGCGGAATCGCGCCCACGCGCTAGAATCGTCGGCGTGAACAACGACGTTCGGCGCGTGGTCCTCGCGACCTCCAACCAGGGCAAGATCCGCGAGCTCACCGAGGCGCTCGCGCCCCTCGGCTGGGAGCTGCTCCCCATGCAAGACGTGACCCTCCCCCCCGAGGACGCCGCCACCTACGAGGAGAACGCCGCCCTCAAGGCCTGCACGGTGTCCCTCGCGACGGGCCTGCCCGCCATCGCCGACGACTCCGGACTGGAGGTGACGGCGCTGCGCGGCGAGCCCGGCATCTACAGCGCCCGCTTCGGTGACCGCAAGAACGACACGGAACGCAACGTGTACCTCCTGGAGCGTCTGCGTGACGCGAAGGCCACCGACCGCAGCGCGAAGTTCGTCTCGGTCGTGGTGCTCGCCTACCCGGACGGTCATCTCGAAACGTACCGGGGCGAGGTGACGGGCCGCATCCTCGAAGGTCCGCGCGGCGAGCAGGGCTTCGGCTACGATCCCCTGTTCGAGGTGGACGGCCTGGGGCGCACCATGGCGGAACTCGACGTGCCCACCAAGCGCTCCGTGAGCCACCGGGGCCGCGCGCTGGCCGCGCTCCGTGACGCGCACCGCGACGGTCCGCCCGAACGGGAGACGAGCAAGCTGGAGTGAGGACCGAAGGAGAGGGGCGCCCCGCATGGGGCGCCCCTCTCCTTCGGTCCGCTCGGTGTCGACGAGTTCCCTCGGAACCTCGCCGACGCGAACCGGGCCTACTGCGTGCTGCGCGGGTCCAGCACGTCCCGCAGGCCGTCGCCGAGCAGGTTGAAGCCCAGCACGGTCAGCAGGATCGCGAGGCCCGGGAAGATCATCGTCCACGGCGCCGTGAGGTACACGCCGATCTGGAAAGCGTCCGCGATCATGGTGCCCCACTCCGGCGCGGGCGGCGTGGCGCCGAGGCCCAGGAAGCCCAGCGCGGCGACCTCGATGGTGGCCGTCGCGATCGACAGGCTCGCCTGCACGATCAGGGGCGTGAGGCTGTTGGGCAGCACGTGACGGAACATCACTCGGCCCGACGTGGCGCCCAGCGCCCCGGCGGCCTGCACGAACTCCCGCTCGCGCACGGACAGCACCACGGACCGCGCGAGGCGCACGTAGATCGGCACCTGCACGATCGACACGGCCAGCATCGCGCCGTAGAGGCGCACGTCGATGTTGCGCGCCTGCATCCAGCCGATCAGGCTCGCGATCACGCCGCCCGCGTCCGACGGGTTCGTCGGGATGAGCGCCGTGATCATGATCGCGAGGAGGATGCCGGGGAAGGCCAGCAGGATGTCGGACAGGTACCCGATGACGTTGTCGAACCAGCCGCCCAGGAAGCCCGACAGCACCCCGAGGATCGCGCCGAGCACCATCGCGACGAGCGTCGCGAGAATGCCGACCTGCAGGCTGATGCGCGCGCCGTGCAGCACGCGCGTGGCGACGTCGCTGCCGTTCTGGTCCACCCCGAAGGGGTGCTTGAGGTAGTCCACCCTGCCTTCGGGCGTGGTGTAGCGCTCCCGCACGGCGGGACTCCACAGCGCGGCGATGCTGGGCGGCTTGAGGCGGTCGATGAGACTGCGGTCGCGGTACGGGTCGTACGGCTTGATGAGCGGCGCGAAGGCCGCGAGCAGCACGAACACCGCCACGATGATCGCACCGACCTTGCCGGGCGTGCTCCTGCGGAAGCGGCGCCAGAAGACGTTCTGCGAGCGGCGTTTCGCGGTGCCGGATGTGGTGGTGGTCACGTCTACACTCATGAGTACTGAATCCTCGGGTCGAGTACGGCGTAGCTGAGGTCCACGAGCAGGTTCACCACGGACACCACGAGCGCCGCGAAGATCACGCCGCCCTGGATGACGGGGTAGTCACGGTCCGTGATGCCCTGGTAGAGCCACGAGCCGAGGCCCGGCCACGAGAAGATCGTCTCGGTGAGGACGGCGCCGCCGAGGAGCGTGCCGACCTGCAGGCCGATGACGGTGATGACGGGCAGCATGGCGTTGCGCAGCGCGTGCTTCATCACGACGCGGCCCCGGCTGATGCCCTTGGCGGCGGCGGTGCGCACGTAGTCCTGCGAGAGCACTTCGAGCATGCTGGAGCGCGTGATGCGCGCGATGATCGCCATGGGGATCGTGCCGAGCGCGATGGACGGCAGCACGAGGTGCCTCACGGCGTCCCACGCGACGTCCGGGCGTCCGCGCAGCAGCCCGTCGAGGACGAACAGGCCCGTGATGGGCTGGAAGGTCACGCCGATGTCGGTGCGGGCGCTCGGCGGGAGCCACTGGAGCTTCACCGCGAAGAGGTACGCGAGCAGCATGCCCAGCCAGAAGATCGGCATGCTCACCCCGACGAGGCTGACGGTCATGGCGGCGTTGTCCGCGAAGCGGTTGCGGTTGAGGGCCGCGATCACCCCGGCGGGCAGCCCGACGATCACGGCGAACAGGATCGCGCCGATGGTGAGTTCGAGCGTGGCGGGGAAGCGGTTGCGCAGGTCCGAGAGCACGGGAATCTGGCTCTTGAGGCCCACCCCGAGGTCACCGCGCGTGACGTCCGAGACGAAGCGCCCGAACTGCACCGGGAGGGGGTCGTTGAGGCCGAGCTGCTGACGCAGCCGGGCGAGGGACTCGGGCGTGGCGCGTTCCCCGAGGATGACGGTGGCGGCGTCGCCGGGCAGCGCGCGGATGAACACGAACACCACCAGGGCGATGCCCAGCACCACCGCGATCGTGCGGAGCACGCGGCGTAGAACGTAGGCGGACAAGGGCACCTCCTTCAGTCAATGGAAAAAAGGCCCTCCCCCGGGCGGGGGAGGGCGCCGTGTCGGGGCCCGTCCTGCGCGCGGGGGGAGGGCGCGACGCTTACTTCTTGCCTTCGACGCTGATGGTGTTGAAGGGCTCGCTGCCGAGCGGGCTGGGCACCCAGCCCTTCACGTACGTGCGGGCGGCGGCCAGCGGGCGCGAGTGCACGATGGGCAGACGCACGTTCGCGGCGTAGGTGAGCTCGTGGACCTGCGCGTAGATCTTGGCCTTGTCGGCCTGGTTCAGCGCGCTCTTGCCCTGGTCGAGCAGCTTGGCGATGTTCTGCGGGTTGTAGCCGCTGTCCTGCGTGGCGTTGGCGGTGCCGTAGTACGCGGCGTAGAAGTTGTCGGGGTCGCCGTAGTCGCCCGTCCAGCCGATCATGTACATGTCGAAGCCGGGGTCCTTGTTGCGGTCGTCGAGGTACTGCGCCCAGTCCTTCGTGCGCAGGTTCACCTTGATGCCGATCGCGGCGAGGTCGGCGGCCATCGCTTCCGCGATGGGCTTCGGGGTGGGGAAGTAGGGACGGCTGACGGGCATGTACCACAGGTCGAGCGTGAAGCCGTTGGGGTAGCCCGCCTCGGAGAGCATCTTCTTCGCGGCCTGCGGGTCGTACTTGTAGTCGGCGGGGACGCTCTTGCTGTTCGCCCAGTTCAGGGTGTCGGGCAGGAACGACGCGTTGGAGGTGCCGAGGCCGTTCCAGAAGGCCTGCACGATCTCCTTCTTGTTGATGGCCATGCTGATCGCCTGACGCACCTTGTCGTTCTTGAGGTACTGGTTCTTGGTGTTGAGGCTCAGGAAGCCCACGTTGAACGACGGCTTGAGCACCGCGCGCAGGTTCTTGTCCGCCTTGATCGCGGCGAGGTTGTCGGGCGCGAGGTCCACCGTGAAGTCCACGCCGCCCGCCTTGAGCTCGTTGAGGCGCGCGCTGGGGTCCTTGATGAAGCGGAAGACGACCTCGTCCACCTTGGGCTTGGCGCCCCAGTAGGCGGTGTTGGCGGCCAGGACGATGCGGTCGCCGGTGCGCCAGCTCACGAACTTGAAGGGACCCGAGCCGACGGGCGTTCCGGCGGGCGTGCCGTACTTGGCGCCCTGCTCGCGGATGGCCTTGGGGCTGGCGATGCCGAAGTAGCCCTGCGCGAGGAGGTTCGCGAAGGCGGGCACGCCCTGGGTGAGGTCGAAGCGGATGGTGCTGTCGTTGACCTTGGTGACGCTCTTCAGGACGCTGTTGGCGTCGCCCTTGAAGCCGCCGAACTGCTCGCCGAAGGACTCGTAGGTGCGGCCCTGGTCACGGTAGCCGTACTGGAACTTGGGGTCCCACCAGCGGTTGACGTTGAAGATGATGGCGTCCGCGTCGACGGCGGTGCCGTCGTGGAACTTGACGCCCTTGCGCAGGGTGAAGGTCCAGGAGGTGTAGTTCGCGTTGGGCTTCCACGAGACGGCCAGGCCGGGCGCGAGGTCGGCGGTGCCGAGCTTGAAGCCGACGATGTAGTCGTAGATCTGGCGGTGCACGATGACGGAGTTGCCGTCGGTGACGTTGCCGCCTTCGAGGTTGACGGGTTCGCCGCCGGAACCGTAGACCAGCGTGGACGCCGAGGCGCCGCCGATCAGGGCGGCGGCGAGCAGCGCGGACAGGTACGTTCGCTTCATACTTCCTCCTTGATGAAACCTTGAACGTGAGTGTATCAAAACGCACGCGGTCTGCAAGGCGATGCAGATGAAGTCGATCCACATACGTTCTGCATATTCCGAGTGCATGAAGATGCACGAGAGACGGTCGGGCCGCGCCAGGCGCTCCCCGAGGACTATACGAAAGCTTCCCCCCAGCCTAGGCCGGGGGGAAGCGGAGTGTCAAGCGAAGTCCGCACGCGGCGGCGCTCAGCCGCCGAGGTACGCCTCACGCACGCTCGCGTCGCGCGCCACGTCCGCCGCGTCGCCCGTCAGGCGGATCTCGCCCGTCTGCAGCACGTACGCGCGCCTCGCGACGCCCAGCGCCATGGACGCGTTCTGCTCCACCAGCAGGATCGTCGTGCCGCGCTCGCGGTTGAGGCGCTCCACGATGTCGAAGATGGTCTCCACGAACTTCGGCGAGAGGCCCATGCTGGGCTCGTCGAGCAGCAGCAGCTTCGGGTCCACCATCAGCGCCCGCGCGATCGCCAGCATCTGCTGCTCGCCGCCCGACAGCGTCCCGCCGAGCTGCGTGCGGCGCTCCGCCAGACGCGGGAACAGCGCGAAGCCCTCGTCCATGCGTTCCTGGATCAGCTTGCGGTTCGACACCTTGTACGCGCCGATGTCGAGGTTCTCCCGCACCGTCAGCTGCGGGAAGATGCGCCGTCCCTCCGGCACGTGGCTGATCCCGAGGCTCATGATGTCGTGCGCGGCCATCCCGACGATGCTGCGGCCCGCGTAGGTCACGTCGCCCTGCTTGGGGCGCAGCATGCCCGAGATGGTGCGCAGCGTCGTCGTCTTGCCCGCGCCGTTGCCGCCGATCAGCGCGACGACCTCGCCCTCGCCGACCGTCAGGTCGACGCCCTTGAGGGCGTGGATGTGACCGTAGTAGCTCTGTACGCCCTTGACTTCCAGCAGGCTCATCAGCGTGCTTCCTTCCCGTACTCCCCGGCGGCGGCGCCGCGCCCCAGGTACGCCTCCATCACGCGGGCGTCGTTGCGCACCTCGTGCGGCAGGCCCTCCGCGATCTTCGTGCCGTAGTCCAGCACCGTGATCTGCTCGCTCAGCGTCATCACGAGCCGCATGTCGTGCTCGATCAGCACGACCGTCACGCCCAGCTCGTCGCGGATGCGGCGGATGAGCGCCTTGAGGTCCTCCGTCTCGCGCGGGTTCATGCCCGCCGCGGGCTCGTCGAGCAGCACCAGCTTCGGGTCCGTCGCGAGGGCCCGCGCGATCTCCAGGCGGCGCTGATCGCCGTACGGGAGGTTCGTCGCGAACTCGTTGCGGTACCGCCCGAGGTTCACGAAGTCCAGCAGTTCACGCGCCTTGGCGCGCGCCGCCGCCTCGTCCTCGCGGAAGCGGCGCGTGCGCAACAGCGCGTCCACGAAGCTCGACTTCTGGCGCGGGTGACGGCCCACGAGGATGTTCTCCTCGGCGGTCATCGCGCTGAACAGCCGGATGTTCTGGAAGGTGCGCGCGATGCCCGCCGCCGTCACCTGGTCGGGCCGCAGCCCCACGAGGTCGCGACCGCCGAGCACGATGCTGCCCTTGTCGGGCTTGTAGATGCCCGTGATCATGTTGAAGAAGGTCGTCTTGCCCGCGCCGTTGGGTCCGATGACGGACACGATGCTGCGGTCGGGCACCTTGAGGTCCACGCTGTTCACGGCGAGCAGGCCGCCGAAGGTCTTGGTGATGCCGTTGACGTCGAGAATCATGATCAGCGCTCCTCTCCGCTGCGGTCGTTCTCCTCGCGCGTCGCGAGGCCCGGTGAGAGGGCGTCCTCCGCGTTGCGGCCCGTCGTGAGGGCCCCACCGTTCGCCGCGCGCGCCGCGTTGTCGCTCAGGGAGTCCGGCACGGCCGTCCCGTCGTCGCCCTCGTGCATCTCGATCTGACGCCGCACGGACGGCAGCAGCCCCTCGGGGCGGTACAGCATCATCAGCACGAGGATCACGCCGAAGATGAAGCGCTGGTACTTCGCGGGGTCGAGGTTCGGGTTGAGGTTCGGGATGGTGGCCTGCAGCTGCTCCGACAGGGCGGGCAGCAGGTTCAGGTTCAGGAGCGTCACGACGCCCGCGCCGAGGATCACGCCGGGAATGCTGCCCATGCCGCCCAGGATCACCATGCTGAGCACGCCGATCGACTGGAAGAAGTTGAAGCTCTCCGGGCTGATGAAGGCCTGCTTCGCCGCGAAGATCACGCCCATGATGCCCGCGAAGCTCGCGCCCGTCGCGAAGGCCAGCAACTTCGTCCGCACGAGCGGCACGCCCATCGCCTGCGCGGCCACCTCGTCCTCGCGGATCGCGATCCACGCGCGCCCGATGCGGGAGCGGTCGAGGCGGGTGTTCACGAGGATCACGAGACCGACGATCAGGAGCACGAGGAAGTACAGGAAGAACAGGTTGTACTGGTCCTCCGTGAAGCCCAGCCGCGCCGCGACGGCGTTCAGCGGCCCCACCGGCGCCGACCCGATGGGCGTGATGCCCTGCGAGCCGTTGGTGTACACCGTGAGGTTCGTGGCGAGCACGCGGATGACCTCGCCGAGCCCCAGCGTCACGATCGCGAGGTAGTCGCCGCGCAGCTTGAGCACCGGCAGGCCGATCAGGATGCCCACGAAGGCCGCCGCGGCGATGCCCACCGCGAGGAACAGCCAGAACAGGTTCGGGTTGATGCCGTTCGCGAAGGCCGCGCCCTCGTAGATGCGTCCGATCTGCGGGCTCGCGAAGATGCCCCACAGGTACGCGCCCACCGCGAAGAACGCGACGTAGCCGAGGTCGAGCAGGCCCGCGAGGCCCACCACGATGTTCAGGCCCAGCGCGAGCGCCGCGAAGATCGCGATCTGGATGATCAGGTCGAAGATGGCGCCGTTGTCACGCCCGACGAGCGGCAGCACGAACAGCAGGCTCGCGGCGCCCACCGCGATCTTCGCCCAGGGCGCGGCGCGCCACTGGTGCGCGAAGTACAGGCTCGCGAGGAACAGCGTCAGCAGGCCCGACTGCGCCAGCGTCGGCAGGTTCTGCTCGAAGATCACCAGCAGGGCGCCGGTGATGACCGTGTACGCGACGAGCAGCCACGTGCGGTCGGGCCGCGTGGAGGGCCGGGGCGGAAGGGAAGCGGTGGTCATACCTTCTCCGTGGTGTTGCGCCCCAGCAGACCCGCCGGGCGGAAGATCAGGATGAGGATCAGCGCGATGAAGGCGCCGATGTCCTTGTACTCGGCCCCGATGGACTTCAGGAAGCCCAGCGCGGGCACCTGCGCGAAGACGTTGAGCACGCCGATGAGGTTCTCCAGCAGGCCCAGCACCAGCCCGCCCAGCACCGCGCCGGGAATGCTGCCGATGCCGCCCAGCACCGCCGCCGTGAAGGCCTTGATGCCGGGGATGGTGCCCGCGTAGGGATCCACCTTCGAGAAGAAGATGCCGAACAGCACGCCGCCCACCCCGCCGAGCGCCCCGCCGATGAGGAAGGTCAGCGAGATGATGCGGTTCGCGTCGATGCCCATCAGGCCCGACGTGGTGCGGTCCTGCGCGACGGCGCGGATGGCCCGCCCGAGCCGCGTGTAGTTCACGAGGTACGTGAGGCCCACCAGCATCAGGATCGCGACGACGATCACGATGACGTCCTTGCCCTGCACCGGCACGATCGCGGTGGAGAAGGGCACCGGCACGCCGAAGGCGCGCTGCGTGAACACGTCAGGCAGCACGTACACGAGGTTGAAGCGCCCCGCGAGACCTTCGAGGAAGCGGATGACGTCCTGCAGCACGAGCGACACGCCGATGGCCGAGATGAGCGGCACGAGCCTCGGCGCGTTCCTGAGGGGCCGGTACGCCAGCCGCTCGATCAGGACGTTGAGGAAGCCCGCCACGATCATCGCGGCGATCAGGGCGATCGCGAGCTTGAGGTAGCCGTTCATGGGTGAGGGTCCGAGGATGCGGAAGACCTCGAAACCGACGACGCCGCCCGTGATGAAGACCTCCGAGTGCGCGAAGTTGATGAGCTGCAGCACGCCGTACACCATGGTGTAGCCCAGCGCGATGATCGCGTACACGAAGCCGACCAGCAGGCCCTTGACGAGCACGTTCGTGAGGACGAATGCGACGATCCCTAGTTCCACTTGACTGCCTTTCCGAATCCTTCGCCTCGCGGCGCCCCGGGGATTCAGGGGGGTGGTGCGCCTGACGCCGATTCCCTCCAGGCCCGCGTCCTGCCGTCCCGAAAACGGGGCCGAGCGTGCTGGCTCGGCCCCGCGATGCTCAGAGGGAGTGGGTTGTGGAGCTCCGCCTTACTGGCGGGGCGCCTTGACGTCGACGGAGCCCGCGGGAGCGAACTTCAGCTGGTCGTTGACCTTGATGACGTACAGCTTGGCCTCGCGGCGGTCGCCGACGGAGTTGAACTGGACGGTACCGGACAGCAGACCGCTGACCTTGTTCGCGCGGATGGCCGTCTGGACCTGGGCGCGGGTGGGGAGCTTGTTCTTGTTGTCGCGGACGGCCTTGAGCATGCCTTCCAGGACGACCTTGGCAGCGTCGTAGCCGAAGGCGCCGAAGCCCTGGGCGTTGTCGTTGAAGGCCTTCTTGTAGGCGTCGGCGAACTTCTGCGCGGCGGGCAGCTCCGTGAGGGGCGCGGCGACCGTGGTGAAGTAGATGTTCTTCGCGCCGTTGCCCGCGATGGTGAGGAGCTCGGCGGAGTCGAGGCCGTCGCCGCCCATGAGGGGCACGTTCACGCCCGCCTCGCGCAGCTGCTTGGCGAACACGCCGATCTGGTTGTAGATGCCGCCGAAGTAGATGGCGTCGGGCTGGAGCGCCTGGATCTTCGTGATGATGGAGCTGAAGTCGTTCTTCTCCTCGGTGCCCTCGGCGCCGGCGATCGCGACGTTCTTGCTGCGCAGGTACTTCTCGACCTCGGAGGCGAGGCCCTCGCCGTAGGCGGTCTTGTCGTTGAGGACGTAGACCTTCTTGGCCTTGAGGGTGTCGACGAGGTAGCGGGCGCCGTTGGGGCCCTGCGAGTCGTCACGGGCGACGATGCGGTTCATGTTCTTGAGGCCGCGGTCGGTGACGGCGTTCGCCGTGTTGGCGGGGGAGACCATCGCGACGTTGGAGGGCGCGAGGGCGGCGGACGCGGGGATGGCGACGCCGGAGTTCAGCGTGCCCACGACGCCGAGGATGGCGCGGTCGGCGGCGATGCGGCGCGCGGCGGCGGTGCCGGTGGCGGGGTCGGCCTGGTCGTCGAAGCCGACGAGCTGGAGGTTGAAGCCGAGCTTCTGGAACTGCGCGCGGTACTCGTTGACGGCGACCTGCGCGCCGTTCTTGATCTGCGTGCCGAGGTCAGACTGGCCGCCCGAGAGGGGGGAGAGGGTCGCCAGCTTGATCGTCTGGCGCTGCTGGGCGAGGCTGCTGCCCATCGAGAGCGCGCCAGCAATCACCAGAGTGGAAAGGCCGATCTTCTTCATACGTCCTCCGAGGTTGCGCGTCCGCGCCTGGTTTGAGATTTGACACATTCTATGGACGCCTTTAGGAAATGTCAACGTGCTTCCATGAGGCTCCAGAACGTAAAAATCCTTCAACCAAGGGTGATTGTACGAGAAAAAAAACGAAACGTGCGGGGGTTGTCTAGGGGACTCCCGCACGTCTCACACGCGTCCTCATGAGCAGTGGACGCGGCCCGCCTTCACACCTCGTCGAGGTAGCGGTCGAGCTCCCACTGATGCACCGCCGCCGAGTAGTCCAGCCACTCCGCGCGCTTCGCCGCCACGAAGCGCTCCACCACGTGCTCCCCGAGCGCCGCGCAGATCACCGCGTCCGCCTCCAGCGCGCCCACCGCCTCGTTCAGGTCGAGGGGCAGGTTGCGCACCCGGTGCGCGCGGCGCTCGCGCACCGTCATCCGGTAGATGTTGCGCTGCACCGGCGGCGGCGGCGTCAGGCCCTGCTCGATCCCGTCGAGACCCGCCGCCAGCATCACCGCGAGCGCCAGGTACGGGTTGCACGACGGGTCCGGCATGCGCAGCTCCGCGCGCGTGCCCGTCCCGCGCCGCGCGGGAATCCGCACGAGCGCCGAGCGGTTCGACGTGCTCCAAGCGATGTTCGTCGGCGCCTCGAAGCCCGGCACCAGCCGCTTGTAGCTGTTCACCAGCGGGTTCGTCACCGCCACCATGCCCGGCGCGTGGTCCAGCAGGCCCGCGATGAAGCTCAGCGCGGTCGCGCTCAGCCCGTGCTCCGCGCCCTCCTCGAAGAAGGCGTTGCGGCCCTCGCGGAACAGCGACAGGTGGCAGTGCATCCCGCTGCCGTTGATGTTCGCGACGGGCTTCGGAAGGAAGCTCGCGTGCACCCCGTACTCCAGCGCCACGCGCTTCACCACGAACTTGAAGGTGCAGATGTTGTCCGCCGTGCGGAGCGCGTCCGCGTAGCGGAAGTCGATCTCGTGCTGGCCGGGCGCGACCTCGTGATGCGCCGCCTCGATCTCCAGGCCCATCTGCACGAGGTGGTTCGTCATCTCGCGCCGCAGCCGCTCGCCCTTGTCCACCGGCGCGAGATCGAAGTAGCCCGCGTGATCCCCCGTGATGGTCGTGGGCCGCCCCGACGCGCTGCGCTCGAAGATGAAGAACTCCGGCTCGGGGCCGCAGAACATCTCGAAGCCCATCCTCGCCGCACGCTCGATCTGACGGCGCAGCACCCGGCGCGGATCGCCCTCGAAGGGCGTCCCGTCCGGCATCGCGACGTCGCAGATGAGGCGCGCCACCCGCCCGCGCTCGCCCTCCGCGACGGAGAACTGCGGGAAGATCAGGAAGGTGGAGAAGTCGGGCTTGAGCAGCATGTCCGACTCCTCGATGCGGGTGAAGCCCTCGATGGACGAGCCGTCGAACATGATCTCGCCGTCCACGGCCTTCTGGAACTGCGAGGCGGGCACCTCGATGTTCTTCACGAATCCGAGGATGTCGGTGAACTGCAGCCGGAGGAACTTCACCCCCCCGGACTCGAGCTGTTGCAGGATCTCGTCACGCGTGTACGCCATGCTTCCTCCCGGGAGCGGTCCACTCACGCCCCCCACGGGGATCAGCCTAGCTCAAAGCGTCTTTGCGCCCTTCGCACCCTTGTACGGGGCGCGGGTTTGCTACCATCCTCATGTCATGCTGAACTTCATGCGGCGTCCCGCCGTGAGCGAGGAGGAGATCGGCGCCGCGCTCGCGGAGGCGGGTCTGGACTCCTCGCGCGACGTCATCGTGCACGCGTCGCTGCGCGCCTTCGGCTTCATCGAGGGCGGCGCGCCCGCCGTGATCCGCGCCCTGCGCGAGCACTCGGCCACGCTCGTGATGCCCGCGTTCAGCTACTACACCCTCGTGTGGCCCGAGGAGGGCCGTCAGCCCGACTGGCCGCGCCCCACGCCGCCCGCCGGGGCGGGCTTCGGACGCTACACCCGCGTGTCGTCCGACATCGGCCGCGTCCCGCAGACCCTCGTGGAGGACCCGCGCGTGCTGCGCTCCTTCCACCCCGCGCTGAGCTTCGTCGCGACGGGCGCGCACGCCGCCGAGATCCTCGACGCGCAGACGCTGGAGTCCCCGTACGCGCCCATCGGGAAGCTCTACGACCTCGACGGGCTCGCCGTGCTCTTCGGCGTGGACCACCGCTCCAACACCACCATGCACTACGGCGAGTACCTCGCGGGCGTCCCGCAGCTCGACCGCTACGTGCTCGTGAACGGACAGGTGCGGCACACCACCTTCCCGAACTGCTCCGCCGACTTCCAGCGCATCGCGCCCCATGTGACGGGAACTACCGTGAACCTCGGGCGGGGCCGCCTGAGCGTCTTCCGCGTCCGCGACCTCGTGGACGCCACGAGGGACCTCGTCACCCGCGACCCGGAGGCGCTGCTGTGCACCTACCCGGGCTGCCGCTGCCAGGCGGTGCGCAAGCTCATCCGCAGGAACGGCCTCACCCCACGTGAACATCTGACCTGACCGCTCAGACCGAGCCGGGGCGGCGGCGGTCGCTGGAGTGGCCGGGCTTCACCTTCAGGTCGGGCCGGACGAAGTGCGCCGCGTGGTTCGCGGCCACGCCGCCCTCCGCGAGGCCGAGGGCGAGCAGCTTGAGGTCCCCGCCGCTCGACGAGAGGTCACCCGCGACGAACACGCCCGGCAGGTTCGTCGCGCCGCCCTCGCGGCTCACGACGTACTCGCCCTGCCGCTCCAGACCCCAGGAGGACAGCGGCGTGAGGTCCGGCAGGTATCCGTTCGCGACGTACGCGGCGTCCACCTTCACGCGACGTGTCCCGCCCTCCACGCGCAGTTCCGCCTCGCCCACCGTGAACGCCACGAGGTCGGCGGGCGCGAGGACCGCCAGCTCACCCGCCTCGCGCAGCATGTCCACGCGGGCGAGCTGCGCGGGCGTGCCGCGAAAGAGCGCGCGT
>NZ_KI912621.1:11592-11861 GCF_000519345.1 Deinococcus pimensis DSM 21231 | reverse complement strand
GGTCCACGATGACCGACATGGCGTAGTTGATGAAGTTGGTCTGAACTTCCTTGGTGATGTCGACCGGGTGAATGCCTGTCACAGAACCTCCATGGCAGTGACTCCACAAGCCCCGAGCCCCGTCGGGGCACGAAACCCCCGTACGCCCGACGGAGCTCGGACCGGTGGTCGGGACGTTGTCCACGCGGCCTGCCAGCCACCGCGTTCAACCCGTCCAGTATATCATGAATTCCGGTTCATTATGTTGAGGGCAGAACGAGCGGGCAGGC
>NZ_KI912621.1:8400-11492 GCF_000519345.1 Deinococcus pimensis DSM 21231 | reverse complement strand
GCTCGGGCCGCGCTTGATCCAGCCCGCCACGTACTCGCCCGGCACGACGGTCCCGGCCTCGTCGCGGACGCGGCCCCCCTCGTTGGGGATGACGCCGCGCCGCGCGTCGAAGGGCACGCCCGGCAGGGCCACGCCCCGGTACCCGACGGAGCGCAGGACCATCTGCACGTCCAGCGTCTCGAACTCGCCCGTCCCGACGGCGTTCTGCGTCCCGTCGAGGCGGTTGCGCTCCACCCGCAGCCCGGCCACGCGCCCGTCCTCACCCTGGATCTCGACGGGGGAGACGAGGAAGCGCAGGTGCACGCGGCGGCTCTTACCGGTGAGGGGACGCGCGGCGAACTCGCGCAGCACCTCCACGTTCTTGCGGACCGTGTTGTCGGTGATGGCGGCCTCCTCCTCCTCGGTCAGGGACACCTCCTCGGGCTTCACGACGACGTCCGCGTCGGCGAGCTCGCCGAGCTCGCGCAGTTCCTTCGTGGTGAACTTCGCCTGCGCCGCGCCGCGCCGCCCCAGCACGTACACGTCCGTGACGTGGCTGCGCGAGAGCGCGTCGAGGGCGTGCTCCGCGATGTCGCTGGTGGAGAGCTCCTCCACGGTCTTGGCGAGGATGCGCGTGACGTCCACGGCGACGTTGCCGACGCCGACCACCGCGACGCCCGTGGCGGTGAGGACCATCTCGCGGGCCTCCGCGTCGGGGTGGCCGTTGTACCACGCGACGAACTCCGTGGCGGAGAGGCTGCCCTCGAGGTCCTCGCCGGGAATGCCGAGGTTGCGGTCGCTCGACGCGCCCACGGCGTACACGACGGCGTCGTAGTGGCGGCGCAGGTCGTCGTGGGTGAGGTCGCGGCCGAACTCCACGTGCCCGAGGAAGCGCACGCGCGGGTCCTCCAGGATCTTCTGGTAGAGGCTCGTGACGCTCTTGATCTTCTGGTGGTCGGGGGCGACGCCGTAGCGGACGAGGCCGTAGGGCGTGGCGAGGCGGTCGAGGACGTCCACGCTGACGGGCAGGTCGCCCTGCTTGATGAGCGCCTCGGCGGCGTAGAGGCCGGACGGTCCGCTGCCCACCACGGCGACGCGGAGGGGACGGTCGGTGGAGAAGACCTGGGTCATGGTGTCGATTGTACGTGAACCGGACGGACCTGCCGCCCGGCCAAAGGGAAACGGGCGGACCCGTGGGTCCGCCCGCCTTCGTGGTGGTCTTATTCCGCCGCGATGCGCCCCAGCGCGTTCTGGTCGCGGAGGGTGATCTTGCCGTAGCCGGCGCTGATGACGCCCTCGCGGGAGAGCTCGCCGACGACCTTCGTGACGGTCTCGCGGACGCTGCCGACGGCGGCGGCGAGTTCGTCGTGGGTGGCGTAGATCATGGTTTCGCCGCTGGGCTGCTTCGTGGCAAGCGCGGTGTCGGCGAGTTCGAGCAGCTCCGCCGCGATGCGCGAGCGCAGGCGCTTGCCGACGAGACGGTAGATGCTCTCGTAGGCGCGGTCGAGCATCCTGACGAGGTGCGTGGTGACCTCGAGGTTGTCCTCGGCGCTCATCAGGGCGGGGTTGATGACGTCCACGGTGCTGTCCGTGACGGCTTCCGCGAAGTAGGAGCGTTCGAGGCCCGTGAGGGACTCCTCGCCGAAGAACTCGCCGGGCTTGACGTAGCGCAGCGTGAGGCCGTTGCCCTCGTCGTCCATGGTGTGGATGCGGACGAGGCCGGACTGGACGCGGTAGAGCATGTCGCTCTTGCCGGGGTAGAGAATCACGGCGCCGGGGCGGTGCGTGACGGAATCGACAAAGGTCTTTTCGAGAAGCATGTGCGGCCCTCCTGGGGTGCACGTCCGTGCCGGGCACGGGCGACGTCGAGCTTGCTGGGTGCGCCCGCGACCTGCGGGCGTCTCGACCGTGGCGGGACTCATCCCAACCTTGATCACAGTGTACCCCAACCGGGGGATTTTGTAAACAAAAAGGTTTCTTTAATAAGCCTACACGTCACAATGGTCAATCCGCACGATGTCCCTCCCAGGGCCGTCCAGGACGCATTCGCCACATGACGGTCGGTTGAGCCAACTCAGCGAGAGCAGGCAAAAGTGCACCTGAACACGTCGTCTCACGAATCGATACCGGGTCACACTTCGCCCCGGCAGGGCAGAAATCACGGCGCGTGCCCTCTCGGTCCGGCCCGCCCCCTCGCGCCACGTGAAAAGAAAAAGTGCCCGGCCAAGAAGCCGGGCACCCGAACCGAGAGGCGTTTAGACG
Source organism: Deinococcus pimensis DSM 21231 (assembly GCF_000519345.1). Taxonomy (GTDB): domain Bacteria; phylum Deinococcota; class Deinococci; order Deinococcales; family Deinococcaceae; genus Deinococcus_A; species Deinococcus_A pimensis. Next base: position 9,251 of record NZ_KI912621.1, on the reverse strand, counting down.
TCGTCCTCGCGCTTGACGGGGAAGGCGCTGATCACCTTGTCGCCGTTCCCGATGTCGATGACCTTCACGCCCTGACTGTTGCGGCCCGACACGCGCAGCTGCTCCACGCGCGTGCGGATCACGACGCCCTTGGCCGTCAGGACCATCAGTTCCTCGTCGCCGCTGACCTGCGCGAGCGTCACGAGCTTGCCGGTCCGGTCCGTGACGTTCAGGGTGATGACGCCCTGACCGCCGCGCCCCTTCGCCGGGTACTCACCCAGCGGCGTGCGCTTCCCGAGGCCGCACTCGCTCACCGCGAGCATCTCCACCTCGCCCTCGGCGGGCGTGAGGGCCATGCTGATCACGTGGTCGTCCTCGCGCAGACGGATCCCGATCACGCCCTGCGTGGCGCGGCCCGTCTCACGGACGTCCGAGGCCTCGAAGCGCATCGCCTGACCCTCGGCGGTCGCGAGGACCACGTGCTCGCCGTCCTTCGCGATGCCCACGCCGATCAGCTCGTCGCCCTCCATCAGGTTGAGCGCGATGAGGCCCGCCGACGTGATGTTCGAGTAGTCCTGGATCTTGGTCTTCTTGATCATGCCGCGCTTCGTGGCGAACACGAAGCTGCCCTCCTGATCGAAGCCCTTGATCGCGAGGACCGACGCCACGCTCTCGTTCTCGCGCAGGCCCGGCAGCAGGTTCTTCATGTGCGTGCCCTTCGCGTCGCGCGCGGCCTCCGGCAGGTCGTAGATCTTCTCGTGGAAGACGCGGCCCTGGTCCGTGAAGAACAGCAGGAAGTCGTGCGTGCTGCCCACCATCACGCGGACGCTGACGTCCTCCTCGCGCAGACGGCCGCCGCTCGCGCCGCGCCC
>NZ_KI912621.1:5867-8300 GCF_000519345.1 Deinococcus pimensis DSM 21231 | reverse complement strand
CACGCAGACGGCGCGCCTCCTCCTCGCGGCGCAGACGCTCCGCCTCCTCGCGCGCGCGGCGTTCCGCCTCGATGCGCGCCCGCTCCGTCACCACCTGCCCGACCAGATCGTCGATGGTGGTCGCTGTGAGCTGCCGCTGCGCCTCGGTGCGCAGCGCGAGCGCCCGGCGGCCCTGCTCCGTGTCGCGCAGTTCCGCCAGGAGCTTCTCCTGACTGGCCTTGAGTGCGAGCCGCTCGCTGAGCTTCGCCTGCGCCTCCTGCTTGAGGCCCGTGAGCTGATTCGCGAGGGCGACGCGCTGCGCGCGCTGCTCGTCGAGCTTCTGCGCCTCCTCGCGCAGGGAGCGCACCAGCGACACGTTCTGCTGCCCCATGACGGTCACGTACTTCGCGCGCACCACGAAGTCCGAGATGGACCGCGCCTGCGCGAGCAGCGCGAGGTACTGGCCGCTGCGCTCGCGCTGCACCGCCCGCATGAGCTGACGCACGTCCGCCTTGAGGCGCTCCACCCGCGCGTTCGTCACCGAGATCTGGCCTTCGAGCGTGCGGATGCCGTCCTGCACCGCGAGGATGCGCTGCGTCAGGTCGCGGCTCTGGCGTTCGAGCGTGCCGATCTCGTCGCCGAGCTCGTCGATGCGGTCGATCGCGGCGCGCTGCCGCGTCCCGAGCGCCGCGATGTCCTGCCGGAGCTGCGCCAGCCGAGCTTTCTGCTGCTCGGAGAGCTGCTTCTGCCGGGAGAGCTGCTGCTGAAGGTCCTGCAGCTTCTGCGACGTGGTCTGCGCGCCCGCCACCGCCAGCAGCGCGAGCAGCGCCACGCTCCGCGCGCGCCGCGCGTTCACTCCAGCTCCCTCAGGTAGCGGCCCGACGCCACGACGCTCCCCACGAGCCCCACCAGCACCCCGAGGCCCGCGAGCGTCCCGACGAGCTGCGCGAGCACCGCGCGGTCCTGCAGCATCGGCAGGGACGGCACCAGCACCGTGAGGCGCGACGCGAGCGCCTCGTAGCCCGGCACGAGGAGCGCGCCCGCGAGGGCCGCGCCCAGCACGCCCAGCAGCAGCCCCTCGATGAGGTACGGCAGGCGGATGAAGCCGCGCGTGGCGCCCAGCAGACGCATCACGTTGATCTCCGCGCGCCGCGCGTACATCGCGACGCGCACCGCGTTGAGGATGTTGAACAGCGTGCCCGCCAGCAGCAGCGCCACCAGCACGTACCCCGCGACGCGCACCGCGTCGAGGACCCTCGCGGCGCGCTCCACGTAGCCCGCGCCGTACTCCACGCTCTCCACGCCGTCGAGCTTCCTCACCGCGCCCGCCACCGTCGTGGTGTCCGCCACGCGCGCCACGCGCACCCGCAGCGTGTCCGGGAAGGGATTCCCGGCGAGCTCCGCGGCCTCGCGGACGTACGGGTAGTCGCGCTGCATCTCCGCGAGCACCGCGTCCTTGCGCACCACGGTCGCCTCGCGGACCTGCGGGAGATCCTGGATGCTCGACAGGATGCGCTCCGTGTCCGCGCCGTCACGCAGGAACGCCGCGACCTCCACCTGCGACTCGAGCTGCGAGAGCGCGCGGTCCACGTTCAGGGTCAGCAGGACCACGAAGCCCAGCATCACGAGCGCGAGCACCATCGTCGTGAGCGTCGCGAGGGTCGCGGTGAGGTTGCCGCGCATCGCGAGCCACGCCTGCCGGAGGTGGTACGTCACAGCGCGTACCCCCCGTAGGGATCGTCACGGACGAGCCGCCCGCGGCGCAGCGTCAGCGTCCGGTGACGGAAGGTCTCCACGAGGTCGCGCGCGTGCGTCGCGACGACCACCGTCGTGCCGCGCAGGTTCACGTTCTGCAGCACCTTCAGGATGTCGCGGCTGTTCTCCGGGTCGAGGTTGCCGGTCGGCTCGTCCGCGAGGAGCAGGGGAGGCTCGCTGACGATGGCGCGCGCGATCGCGACGCGCTGCTGCTCGCCCTGCGAGAGCTGCACGGGCAGCGCGTGCTTCTTGTGGTCGAGTCCGACGAGCTTCAGGGCGCCCGAGACGCGCTCGTCCCACTCGCGGCGCGGCACGCCCGTCACGCGCAGCGCGAACGCGACGTTGTCCGCGCTGCTCAGGTGCGGCAGCAGCTGGTTGTCCTGGAAGATCATGCCGATGCGGCGGCGGTGCATGGCCGTGCGGCCACCGCGGAAGCGGCGCAGCGGCTCGCCCGCCACGTACACCTCGCCCTTCGAGGGCAGGCTGCGCTTCAGGACGAGGCTCATGAAGGAGCTCTTGCCCGCGCCGCTGTGCCCCACGAGGTACACGAACTCGCCCTTCTTGATGTGCAGGTTCACGTCGTCGAGCGCGAGGGTGCGCGTGACGGGATACTCCAGGCTCACGTGGTGGAACTGGATCACGCGGCCCTCCCGGGGGGCCGCGTGGGCGCGGACGGGGCGGGGCGGGCGGCGGCCCGCC
>NZ_KI912621.1:1097-5767 GCF_000519345.1 Deinococcus pimensis DSM 21231 | reverse complement strand
CGGCAGGAGCCACGTCACGACGCGCGCGCCTCAGCGCAGGCCCGGCAGGCGGATCTCGAACAGGGCGGGCCAGCGCTTCCCCGTCACGAACAGGCGGCGTCCCTTCGCGTCCCAGGCGATGCCGTTGAGCACGTCGTCCGTGCTGCTCTTCGGCACGGTCCGCGACACGTCCGTGAGGTCCACCCAGGCCGTCACGCGTCCCGTGGCGGGATCGATGCGGGCGATGGTGTCCGTCAGCCACACGTTCGCGTACACCGCGCCCTCCACGAACTCCAGCTCGTTGAGGTTGCGCACCGCCTGCCCGTTCGCGGTCACCGAAACGCGCCGCACCTCCCTGAACGTCGTCGGATCGATGAAGCGCAGCACGTTCGAGCCGTCGCTGAGGATGAGGTCGCGCCCGTCCGTCGTGAGCCCCCAGCCTTCCGTGTCGTACGTGAACTGCCTCTGCAGCTCGAAGGTGGCGCGGTCGTACACGTAGCCCACCTTGTTCTTCCAGGTGAGCTGGTAGAGCCGCCCGCCGAGGCTAGCGAGACCCTCGCCGAACACGTCCTGCGGGAGGGCCCGGCGGCGCTCCACCGCGCCCGTGTCGAGCTTCACGCGCCGCAACTCCGACGCGCCGTACAGGCCGGTGCCCTCGTAGAGCGCGCCGTCCTCGAAGACGAGGCCCTGCGTGAACGCCGCCCGGTCGTGCGGGAGGCGGCGCACCACCTCCGGCTTGAGGACGGGGATGGTGCCGCCGGTTCCCTGGGCGAGGGTGGCGGGACGGTCCGCGCAGGCGAGAAGGAGGCAGAGCGCGGCGCACAGCACAGACTTGTTGATCACCTGCCCAGCATACCGGGGCGCGCCGTCCCGCCTACGTGCGCTCGCCTTCACCTCCGGGCGGGCGTTCCTCACGCGCGCCGTTCAGGTGCCCCGCCTCGCCCCACTCGTCGCGGTCCTCGCTCTCCAGGCGGGGCCTGAGGCCACGCCGGTACGCGGCCTGCGCGATCATGTACGCCGCGAGGGGCGTCGTGAGGAACTGGAACGCGAGGATCGCCACGAGCACCGTCGTGACCTCCACGGAGGAGAACGTCAGCATCGCGCCCACGAAGATGCCCGCCGAGCCCAGCGTCACGAGCTTCGACGAGGCGTGCAGGCGCGAGTACAGGTCCGGGAAGCGCAGCACGCCCACCGCGGCGGCCAGCACGAAGAACGCGCCCACCAGGATCGGCAGGTCCCGCCACCACACGAAGTCCATCAGCGCATCACCCTCCCGAGCATGAGGTAGCGCGCGAGCGCCACGGTGGACAGGAAGCCCAGCAGGGACAGCACGAGCGCCGCGTCGAGGAACGAGTCGAGGCGCGTGCGCACCGCGACGAGCACGATCAGCAGGGCCACGTTGGAGCTCAGGAAGTCGAAGGCCATCACGCGGTCCCCCCAGGTGGGGCCGCGCAGCACCCGGTACGTCACGAGCGCGATGGACAGCGTCACCACGACGAGCGCGACGTTCAGCGCGAACAAGGGTCACCTCTCATTTCAGGAACCTCAGCAGGTGGTCCTCCACCCGCGTGATGGACGCGCGCGCCGCGTCGGCGTCCTCGATGCCGATCGCGTGGGCGTACAGGAGACGGCGGTCGCGGGAGACGCCCATCGCGACCGTGCCGGGCATCAGCGTGATGACCGCCGCGAGGACCGTGACGCCCACGTCCGTGGTGAGGCGCAGCGGCACCGCGACGATCACGGGATGCAGCCGGGCGCGTGGACGCAGCGCGAGCGTCGCCACGGCCACGTTCGCCACGACGAGCTCCCGCGCGAAGAAGGCCAGGAACCCCGCGAGGGCGAGCGTCACGCGGACGTACCCGTCGCCCTCGCGGACCCGGCGGAAGATCGCGAGGAGCGCGAAGCCGATCAGCCCGCCCGCCACGAGCGTGCGCAGGCTCACCTCCCCGACCAGCAGGGCCCACGTGCCGGCCAGGACCGCGTTCGTCACGAGGCCCCTCACGGCGTCTCCCCGCCGCGCAGCACGCCGCGCACGTACACGTCGGGTGTGGCGAGCTGCGCCGCCGTCACGCTCGCCGCGCGGTAGACGGGGCCCGAGAAGGCCGCGAGCAGCACCGTGAGGGCCACCGCCGCCGCGACCGTCACGGTGAGAGAAGGCGGCACGCCGGGACGGCGCGGCAGGCACACCTCGCCCCAGAAGAAGCGCCGCCACACCGTCACGAGCGCCACGAGCGTCACGAGGCTGGACACCAGCATCGCCGCGACGCCCAGCCACGCGAGCCACCCGCCCTCACGCGCGCCCGCGAGCACCAGCCCGAACTTCCCGACGAAGCCGCTCGTGGGCGGCAGGCCCACCATGCCGAGCAGGCCCGCCATGAAGCCTCCCGCGAGCCACGGCGCGACCTCCAGCGCCCCGCCGACACGCGTCTCCTCCTGCAGGCTCGCCCGTTCCGCCCACGCGGCGACCGCGAAGAGCGTGAAGGTCACGACGACGCTGCTCAGCAGGTAGAACACCGTCGCGGCGAGACCCGCCTCGCTGCCGAGGCCCAGGCCGAACGCGAGGAAACCCACCGAGCCCACCACCGTGAACGACAGGATCGCCCGCCACGTGCGCTGCGAGAGCGCCCCGAGCGCCCCGACGAGCACCGTGAGGCCCCCGAGCGCCATCAGCGCGGGACCCGTCACGTCGGGTTCGGAGGTGAACACCGTCGAGAACACCCGGATGAGGGCGTACGCGCCGACCTTCGTGAGGACCGCCGCGAAGAACGCGCCCGTCGCGGGCGGCGGCTCCGGGTAGGAGCCCGGCAGCCAGAACGCCAGCGGGAAGAGCGCCGTCTTCGTCGCGAAGACCGTCATGAGCAGCAGCGCGAGCGCCGTCACGGCGGGCGTCGGCCCGAGCGCCGCCACGCGCTCGGCGAGGTGCGCGAAGTTCAGGGTGCCCAGCAGGCCGTAGCTCAGCCCGGCCCCCACCACGAACAGCGCGGACACGAGCAGGTTGAACACGACGTAGCGGAAGCCCTCGCGCAGCTGACCCACCGCCCCGCCGAGCGTGACGAGCGCGTACGACGCGACGAGCGTCACCTCGAAGGCCACGAACAGGTTGAACAGGTCTCCCGTGAGGAACGACAGGTTCACGCCCGTGAAGAGGAACTGCAGGAGGGCGTGGTGACCGAAGCGTTCGCGGCGCGAGTCCACGGTGGGACGCGACAGCGTCACCGCGAGGACCGCCGTGATCGCGGACGCGGTGAGGGTCACGGCGGACAGCGCGTCCGCGACGATCTGGATGCCCCACGGGGCGGGCCAGTCGCCCAGCGCGGACACCAGCACCTCGCCGCGCAGCGTGGCGGGGAGCAGCAGGGCGGACACGGCGAGCGTCAGCAGGGACGCGCCGAGCGACAGCCACCAGCGGACGGACGCGTGACGCACGAACAGCAGCAGGATCGCCGCCGCGAGCGGCACCACGACGGGCAGGACGACGGCGTTCACGACTTCTCCTTCTCGGCCTCGGGGGTGAGGGCGGTCTCGGCGGCGATGACGGGACCGTCCGCGTAGTCCTCCGGGTGGAACTCCTCCGGGTTGGTGGGATGCTCGGGGTCGGCGGCGGGGTCGTCGAGGTCCCCCCCCAGCTCGTTGAGCTCGTCGTCGAAGCGCGCGACGTCGTCACGGCCCGTCGCCTGGTACGTCCGCACGGCCAGCGTGAGCAGCAGCGCGGTCGTGCCGAACCCGATCACGATGGCCGTCAGGATCAGCGCCTGCGGCAGCGGATCCACGTGCGGGCCGCGCAAGCTCAGCAGGGGAGGGGCGTTCAGGGTGAGGCCGCCCGCCCCGAGGATCGCGAGGTTCGCGGCGTACGACACGAACGCGAGCCCCAGCACCACCCGCAGGATCGTGCGGGAGAGCAGCAGGTACACCCCCGTCGCCGCGAGGACGCCCGTGATGACCCCGTACAGGACGGTCACGGCTCCACCTCCCCCTCGTGCGCGTCCCGCGCGCCCTCGTGCGCGACCTCCTCGACCTCGCCGCGCGCGCCGTGGTCGCCGCGCACGGCGGCCGTGGCGAGCGTGTCCACGATGCCGACGGTCGTGCCGACCACCACGAGGTACACGCCCACGTCGAAGATGAACGCCGTCGCCCACTCGAACTCGCCCGTGACGGGCAGCGTGACGTACCCGAACGCGCTCGTCAGCAGGGGCCTCCCCGCGAGGAGCGGCACGAGCGCCGTGACGCCCGCTACGCCCAGTCCCCACGGCAGCAGCGCGCGCGGGTTGACGCGCGTGACGGGCCGCCCGAACGCGACGCGGTACAGCACCATCGCCGCGGACGTCGTGAGCCCCGCGATGAATCCGCCGCCGGGCAGGTTGTGGCCACGCCACAGCAGGTGCAGCGCGAACAGCAGCACGAGGGAGAACACGGCCCGCGCGACGGTGCGCAGCACGGGGTCCGTGTCGGCCCAGCCTCCACGCTCGGGACTCACGTGCGGCTCCTGAGACGCACGAGCGCGTACACCGCGACCGTGACGATCGCGAGGACCGTCACCTCGCCGAGGGTGTCGAAGCCGCGGAAGTCCACGAGGATGACGTTCACGACGTTCTTGCCGCCCGCCTCCTTGGAGGAGTTCTCCAGGAAGTACCCGCCGATGCGCCCGGCGAGCGGCGTGGCGGAGAGCAGCAGGAACGTCGTGACGCCCGCGC
>NZ_KI912621.1:794-997 GCF_000519345.1 Deinococcus pimensis DSM 21231 | reverse complement strand
CGGCGAGGTCGCCCGTGTAGTTCTCGACGTACCAGCCGTTGCGCAGGAACGTGTACCCCACGCCGGAGGCGCGGATGAGCTCCTCGGTCGCGCGGTGGTCGCCCGCGAGCAGGACGGGGGTGGTGTCGGCGTGTAGGAAGCTGGTGTACGCGAGGAGCTTCACGCCCGCCTCTTTTGCCGCCTCCACGACGTGCCGGTGCTGC
>NZ_KI912621.1:0-694 GCF_000519345.1 Deinococcus pimensis DSM 21231 | reverse complement strand
CGCCGCCCCCGACGATCACGATCCGGCGCGGTTCGCGCGCGAGGGCGGGCGTGAGGAACGCCGAGGGGTCGAGGCCTTCCACCAGCGCCGCGTGGACGGACGCGCTCAGCACGTCGGGCCTCCCACGGGCAGGGGCGCGGCGGGGCGGGAACTTCGTCGCATCGTGGACCTCCGGGAGGGAACGCGCGGGTCCCGCCGAAGCTGACGGGACGTGTGAGCGGGACGAACCAACCCTGAGTGTGCGGCAGGGAGAGAGGAGAAACGTCGCAGAACGCTTAAGGTCACGTGAGGATCCCTTGAGTGTTACCGTGACGCCACGAAAGCGGAGGTGGGAATGAAGATCGCGGCCTTCGGGGACGTCCACGGCAACCGTCACGCGCTGGAGGCGATCGTGCGGGACATCGGCTGGTTCACGCCGGACGTGTGGGTGAACCTCGGCGACAGCCTCTACGGCGGCGCGGACCCGGCGGGCGCGTGGTCGCTGCTGACGGAACTGCGGGAGCGCCATCACCTCGTGGAGGTGCGCGGCAACACGGACGAGCGGCTCGGCACGCCCCTCGCGGAGGTCACCGAGAAGCGCCGCATGCTGGAGTGGCTGCACTCGGTCCTGCCCCGGGGCGCGGGCGAGTTCGTGGGCGCGCTGCCCCTCACGCGCGAGCTCGCCGACGGCGAGGTGCTCGTCGCGCACGGCAGC
>NZ_KI912620.1:34200-34704 GCF_000519345.1 Deinococcus pimensis DSM 21231 | reverse complement strand
TGCCCGCGCAGGAGAAGCTGCCGCGCGGCGTGACGCGGCCCACCTGGATCGTCCTCGACCTGCAGGGCAGCTACCCGGCCCGCACGCCCAGGAATCCGCTGCAGCGGGCGCTGTCGCGCACGATGTCCCTGGAGGCCCTCGACGACACCATCGACGACCTAGTCTCGGACGAGTGGCTGCACGGCGTGCTGGTCCGCGTCGGCGATCTGGAGGTGGGCGCGGCCACCGCGATGCACCTGCGCCGCTCGCTGGAGCGCCTCTCGAAGGAGAAGCGGACGGTCGCGCACGCCGCGCGGCTCGACATGACGTCGCTGCTCGTCGCGAGCGCCGCGCGCGAGCTGGCGGTGCCGGAGTCGGCGGAGCTCTACCTGACCGGCTTCACGATGGAGGTGACGTTCCTCGGGGAGTTCCTGCGCAGGCACGGGGTGAACTTCGAGAACGTCCGCATCCGCGAGTACAAGAGCGCCCTGACGCGCTACAGCGAGGACCGCATGGACCCCTACG
>NZ_KI912620.1:33384-34100 GCF_000519345.1 Deinococcus pimensis DSM 21231 | reverse complement strand
CCGCGCGCGGCGGCTGGCTGGCGCGCCTCTCCGAGATGAACCTCGACTTCCGCGAGGGCTCGCGCTTCGGCTCGCCCGTCCTGAGCTTCGAGGACCCCGACGGCCTCACCATCGAGCTCGTCTTCGAGGACGGCGCGGACGTGCCGCACCCCTGGCGCAACGACTTCGTGCCCGCCGCGCTGAGCCCCCGGGGCTTCCACTCCGTGACGATCTGGGCGTCGCGCGGCGACACCCTCGAGCGCCTGCTCGTCCAGAACCTCGGCTTCACGCGGGTGGGCAGCGAACCCGACCCCGAGGGCGAGCGCGTCCGCTACCGCGGCGACTCCGACGGCGTGGGCCTCTACGTGGACGTCGTGCTGCGCCCGAACGGTCGCCGGGGCACCTTCGGCGCGGGCAGCGTGCACCACGTCGCCCTGCGCACCCGCGACGACGCGGAGCAGGAGGAGTACCGCAGGGCCCTCACGCTCGCCGGGTACGGCGTGACGCCCGTGCAGGACCGCCAGTACTTCCACAGCATCTACTTCCGCGACGTGTCGGGCGTGCTCTTCGAGATCGCCACGGACGCGCCCGGCTTCCCCTACGACGAGCCCGTCGCGGAACTCGGAAGCCACCTCAAGCTGCCCGACTGGTACGAGCCGCGCAGGGAGGCCATCGAGGCGCACGTGGTGCCCATCGTCAACCCCGAGTACGGCGTCACCATCGGCGGGCGCGAGACG
>NZ_KI912620.1:32950-33284 GCF_000519345.1 Deinococcus pimensis DSM 21231 | reverse complement strand
CTGGACGCGTCGTGGCGGCTCGGCTCGCGGTAGGTCGCTCTTCGTGACCGGGGGCGGGCCGCGCGGCCCGCCCCTTCCACATCGTCTATGCTTGTCGCGATGCCGACGCACTGGGAGGGAACGCCGGACGAGCGGCGCGCGCTGGACGCGTACATCAAGCTGTGGCGGGCGTCGCACGCGGTGGAGGGCCGCGCGAACCGTCACCTCGCGGCGCACGGCCTGAGCCTGAGTCAGTTCAGCGTGCTGGAGGCGCTGCACTTCCTGGGGCCGCTGTCCCAGCGGGCGCTGGCGGCGAAGGTGCTGCGCTCTCACGGGAACCTGACGGTGGTGATCG
>NZ_KI912620.1:26072-32850 GCF_000519345.1 Deinococcus pimensis DSM 21231 | reverse complement strand
GAAGACCGCCGCGCCCGCCGCGCAGCCCGCCACCCCCGCGCCCGCCCAGCCCGAAGGGGCGGCGCCGGAGACGAACGAGATCACCATCGACGACTTCGCCCGCATGGAGCTCCGCATCGCGGAGGTCGTGGCGGCGGAGGCGGTCGAGAAGGCCGACAAGCTCCTCAAGCTCACCGTGCGTCTCGGCGACGAGGAACGCACCGTCGTGAGCGGCATCCGCAGGTGGTTCTCCCCGCAGGACCTCGTGGGCCGCAAGGTGGTGCTCGTCGCGAACCTGAAACCCGTGAAGCTCCGGGGCATCCTGTCGCAGGGCATGATCCTCGCGGCGGAGGACGCCGAGGGCAACCTCGACCTCGTCGGGACGAGGCTGGACCTGCCGAGCGGCACGAAGGTCCGCTGAGCGAGGACGGACGAGGAGGGGGCGGCCCGTGGGCCGCCCCTTCGCGTGATGGGAGAAAGGTGAGGCGCATTTACTTTATACTTCAACTATAGAGCTATAAAGGACCCATGAGTTCCGGTCTTCCCCTCTCCACCCGCGTGTGGATCGACCTCGACCGCGTCCACAGCCTCCTCTCGCGCCGCATCCACGGCCGCATGGCCGAGTACGGCCTCACCGTCCCGCAGTACCGCGTCCTGCGCCGCCTCGGCGAGGACGGCCCCCGCGCGCCCGGCGCCCTCGCGAGCGACATGGGCGTCACCGCCGGGAACCTCACCGGCGTCCTCGACCGCATGGAACAGCAGGGCCTCCTCACCCGCGCCCGCCACGAGGACGACCGCCGCAGCGTCGTCGCGCGTCTCACGCCCCGCGGCGAGGCCGAGTACGCCCGCATCGTCCCCGAGGTCCGCGCGTACGTCGCGGGACTCCTCTCCCCCCTCGACGAGCGCGACCTCGCGCACCTCCAGGGCGTCCTGGAGCGCCTCGACGCTCACCTGTGCGCCGACGCCGCCGAGGAGGTGAGCGCGTGAGCCTCCACCACCGCGTCCCCTACAAGTGGCTCGCGCTGAGCGTCACCAGCCTCGGCGCGCTCATGGCCAGCATGAACTCCGGCACGCTCATCATCGCGCTGCCCACCCTGCTGCGCGACCTGCACACCAGCCTGCTGAGCCTCATCTGGGTGCTGCTCGCGTACAACGTCACCCAGACCGTCCTCGTGCTCAACGTCGGACGGCTCGGCGACATGTACGGCCGCAAGCGCCTCTACGTCCTCGGCTTCGCCCTGTTCACCCTCGCCGCGCTCGTCGCGGGCTTCACCGGCAGCGTCGGGCTGCTCATCGCGCTGCGCGTCCTGCAGGGCGTCGGCGGGGCGTTCATGATGGCGAACTCCAGCGCCATCGTCACCGACGCCTTCCCCCGCGAGGAACTCGGCCTCGCCATCGGCACGAACCAGATGATGGTGGCGGTCGGCAGCATCCTCGGGCCCATCGTGGGAGGGTGGCTCACGTCGCTCGGCTGGCAGTGGGTCTTCTGGTTCAACGTGCCGCTCGGCATCGTCGGCACCGTCTGGGCGCTCGCCACGCTCCGCGAGGGCGGTCGGGGCCGCGACCGCCGCGACCGCGTGGACGTCTGGGGCAACGTCACGTACGCGGCGGGCTTCGCCCTCCTGATGATCGGGCTCTCCCAGGGCGGCATCGAATCCTGGCGGGGCGTCACGCCCTACCTGCTCGCGGGCCTCGCCGGGCTCGGCGCGTTCCTCGCGATCCAGACGCGCGTGCGCGCGCCCATGCTGGACCTGCGTCTCTTCCGCGACGCGAGCTTCAGCCTCAACAACGCGAGCGTGTTCCTCAACTCCATCGCGCGCATGGCGCTCACGTTCCTGTTCGTCTTCTACTTCCAGGGCGCGCAGGGCATCGACGCGGTCGTCGCGGGCGTCCTGCTCGCGCCCGTCGCGGTGGGCCTCCTGATCGCCTCGCCCCTCGCGGGGCGCGTCGCGGACCGCGCCGACCCCCTCCTGCTGATCCGCTGGGGCCTCGCGCTCAACACCCTCGCGCTCGCGGGCTTCGCCCTCACCCTCGACCTGCACACGCCCTACTGGCTCGACGCCGCGCTGATGTTCCTCGCGGGCGTCGGGAGCGGCCTGTTCAACTCCCCGAACTCCAGCGTCATCATGGGCAGCGTCGCGCCCGACCGGCGCGGCGTCGCGGCGGGCGTGCGCAGCCTGCTGATGAGCGTCGGCGGCGTCGTCGCGATCATCTTCACCCTCAGCATCGTCGTGTCGAACATCCCGCGCGACGTGATGCTCGAGGTGTTCAGCGGGCTCGCCAGCAACCTCCCCGCCAGCACCCTGGAGCCCTTCGTCCACGGCCTGCGCGAGGCCTTCTGGATGCTCGCGGCGCTCAGCGCGCTCAGCGTGGTCCTCGCGCTCCTCACGCCCCGCGCGCGGCCCACCCCTGCCACCTCGCCCGTCGCGGCGGACTGAGCCCGAAGGTAAGGAAAGGAAGGCGGCGACTCCACCGGGAGTCGCCGCCTTTCCACACTCCGCCAAACTGCCGATGGTGCCCCCGCTCACACTGGAGTACGCTGGGCGGTCCATGACCTCACCTCCCGCCCTTCCGTCCGCCTCCGCGCCCGGCGCGCGCGGGGAGCTCCTCGCGTCCGCGCGCCTCTTCGTGGAGGTCGCCCGGCTGGCTCTGAGACGGCAGCTCGCCTACCGCGCCGCCGCCTTCGCGGGCCTCGTCACGAACCTGTTCTTCGGGCTGCTGCGCTCCAGCGTGCTGCTCGCGCTGCTCGCCGGGCAGGACAGCGCGTACGGGCTCGGCGCGCGTGACCTCGTCACGTACACGGCCCTCACGCAGGGCCTGATCGTGTACCTCTCGCTGTTCGGCTGGTGGGACCTCATGCAGAACGTCTACCGCGGCGACGTCGCCACCGACCTCATGCGGCCCATGAGCTTCTACGGCTTCTGGCTCGCGCAGGACGCCGGGCGCGCGCTCGCCGGGCTCCTCATGCGCGGGCTGCCGCTCGTCCTCGCGTACGCCCTGTTCTTCCCCATCGTGACGCCCACGAGCCCGACCGGGTGGGCGGCCTTTCTCGTGTCCCTGCTGCTCGCGGGCCTGCTGAGCTTCGCGTACCGCTTCCTCGTGAACCTCGCGGCGTTCTGGTCGCCCGACGCGCGCGGCATCGGACGCTTCGCCTTCACCATCGTCGGGCTGCTCTCCGGCTTCCTGATGCCGCTCGCGTTCCTGCCGGGCTGGCTGCGCGAGGCGGCGGGCTTCACGCCGTTCCCGCACATGGTCGGTACGGTCGTGGACGTCTGGCTGGGCAAACTTCAGGGCGCGGCCCTCGCGCGCGCGCTGTGCGAGCAGGCCGCGTGGACGGTGGCGCTCGTGCTGCTCGGACGCTGGCTGCTCGGACGCGCCCGGCGCCGCCTCGAGATCGGGGGCGGCTGATGCTCGCGCACCTGGGTCTCTACCGCCGCCTCGTGCTGGCGCAGGTGCGGTCCCAGCTGCGCTACCGCGCGTCGTTCGTGATGGACGTCCTCGCGGTGATGGTCACGTCGGGGGCGGAGTTCGCGGCGGTCGGACTGGTGTTCGCGTCCTTCGACCGGGTGGGCGGGTGGCGGCTCGGCGAGGTGGCGTTCCTGTACGGCCTCGTGGAGCTCTCCTTCGGGCTGATGGACCTCGTGTTCGGCGGCTTCGACCCGGACTTCATGGGCGCGGCCGTCCGCAGGGGCGAGCTCGACAAGCTGCTGCTGCGCCCCGCGCCGCTCGCGCTGCAGGTGTTCGGGTCGGAGTTCCAGCTCCGCAGGCTCGGCAAGGTCCTCGTGGGCACGCTGATCTTCGCGCTGGCCGTGTCGCTCGCGGGCATCGACTGGACGCCCGCGAAGGTGCTGTACCTGCCGCTCGTGGTGCTCGGCATGATCATGTTCTTCGGCGGGCTCTTCGTGATCGGCGGGACCATCACCTTCTGGACGGTGGAGAGCGTCCAGGCGATGAACGTCCTCACGTACGGCGGCCTGACGCTGATGTCGTACCCCATGACCGTCTACACGGCGTCCCTGCGGCGGCTCTTCACGTACGTCGTGCCCGCCGCGTTCCTGAACTACTACCCCGCGCTGTACTTCCTCGGGCGGCCCGATCCGTTCGGCCTGCCGGGCTTCGCGCCGTTCCTCGCGCCGCTCGTCGGCGCCTTCACGCTCGCGGCGGCCTTCGTCTTCTGGCGCTTCGGTCTGCGGCACTACGGCAGCACGGGCACCTGAACCCCTCACATCACGGGAGCCATCATGATCGAAGTCGAGCACCTCTCCAAGCACTTCACCCTGCGCGCCCCCACCGGGGGTGGGGGCGCCCTGCGGTCCTTCCTGTCGCGCGAGCGGCGCGTGGTGCGCGCCGTGGACGACCTCAGCTTCCGCGTGGGGGCGGGCGAGATCGTCGGGTACCTCGGCCCGAACGGCGCGGGCAAGTCCACCACCATCAAGATGCTCACGGGCCTGCTCGTGCCCACCTCGGGAGACCTGCGCGTGGACGGCGTGGTGCCGTGGCGCGCGCGGCGCACGTACGTCGCGCGGATCGGCGCGGTGTTCGGGCAGCGCACGACCCTGTGGTGGGACCTGCCCGTGATCGAGTCGCTCGAACTGCTCGGGCACGTCTACCGCGTGCCCCCGGGGCGCCTGCGCTCGAACCTGCGCGAGTTCGGGGAACTGCTCGGGCTCGGGGAGTTCCTGCACACGCCCGTGCGGGCCCTCTCCCTCGGACAGCGGATGCGCGCGGACCTGTGCGCCGCGCTGCTGCACGACCCGCACCTGCTGTTCCTCGACGAGCCCACCATCGGACTCGACGTCGTCGCGAAGGAACGTATCCGCGAGTTCGTGCGGCGCGTGAACCGCGAGCGAGGCACGACCGTGCTGCTCACCACGCACGACCTCGCGGACGTGCAGAAGCTGTGCCGCCGCGTCATGATCATCGACCACGGCCGCCTGCTGTACGACGGTGACCTCGGCGCGCTGCAGGACCGCTTCGGCGGGGAGCGGCGGCTCGTCGTGGACCTCGCGGAGGCCGCCGACGTCGAGGTGGAGGGCGCGCGCGTCGTGGAGCGCGACGGGCCACGCGTGACGCTCGCGTTCCGCCGCGAGGACGTCAGCGCGTCCGACCTGATCCGCCGCGTCACCGAACGGCACGCCGTGCGGGACCTCAGCGTGCTGGAGCCCGACATCGAGGGCACCGTCCGCGAGATCTACGAGAAGAACCTGCTCGGCGCGTGAAGGGAGGCGGGGCCGGGCACTCAGCCCGGCCCCGCCCGCACGTCGCCGCTTAGACGTCCTGCGCGACCAGCACCATCCCGGCGCGCGGCTCCAGCGAGAACGTGTGGTGCTCGCCGAACCGCACCGTCTCCCCCGACACGACGTCCGTGTACGTGCCCGGCACGAGCCCCGCGAGGTACACCACCTGACGCGCGCGGTCCGCGTTGAGCAGCACGTACGCCGCCCGCCCATCCAGCACACGCCGGAACGCGAGGGTCTCCCCGAAGGCGGTGAGCACCTCGAACGAGCCGCGCGAGAGCACGCGGTGCTCGCGGCGCGCATGCGCGAGTCGGCGGGTGAGTTCCAGCGTCACGTGATCCCAGGTCCGCTCGTCCCAGGGGAAGGCGCGGCGGCAGTCCGGGTCCGGGCCGCCCGCGAGGCCCACCTCGTCGCCGTAGTACACGCAGGGCGCGCCGACATAGGTCATCTGGAAGATCGTCGCGAGACGGAAGGCCGTCTCGTCACCGCCGACGGCGGTGCGGAACCTGGCCGTGTCGTGCGAGTCGAGCAGGTTGAGCTGCGCCAGCGTGATCTCCTCGGGGTACATCTGCGCGACGCGGCTCATGCGCTCCGCGAAGGCGGGCGCGTCCATGGGATGCACGACGCCCGTGCCGCTCGCCTCGTTCATGCGCTGGTCGATGGTGCGCGCCCCGAAGAAGGCCAGGCAGGGCCGCGTGAACAGGTAGTTCATCACCGCGTCGAACTGGTCGCCGGAAAGCCAGCGCGACGCGTCGTGCCAGATCTCCCCGACGATGTAGGCGTCGGGGTTCACGGCCTTGACGCGGCGGCGGAACTCGCGCCAGAACTCGTCGTCGTCGATCTCGTTGGGCACGTCGAGACGCCAGCCGTCCACGCCCTGCTCGATCCAGTACGTCCCCACGTCCCACAGGAACTCGCGCACGGCGGGCGTGTCCGTGTTGAACTTCGGCAGGGCGCGGTTGTCCCACCAGCCCTTGTAGTTCGCGGGGCGCGCGCCGTCGTACGGGGAGAGCGGGAAGCGCTCCACGTGGAACCAGTCGAGGTACGCGCTGTGCTCGCCGTTCTCGAGAATGTCGTTGAACTGGAAGAAGCCGCGCGACGAGTGGTTGAACACCCCGTCGAGGACGACCTTCATGCCGCGCGCGTGCGCCTCGCGGATCAGCTCGCGCAGCGCCTCGTTGCCGCCCAGCATGGGGTCCACGCGGTAGTAGTCGTGCGTGTGGTAGCGGTGGTTGCTGGCCGACTGGAACACCGGGCAGAAGTAGATGGCGTTCACGCCGAGCGCCGCGAGGTGGTCGAGGCGCTCCACCACGCCGAGCAGGTCACCGCCCTGGTACCGGTGCGGATGCGGGCGCTCCCCCCACGGCTGGAGGTGCGCGGCCTTCGGGACGCGCCCACTCCTCGCGAAGCGGTCCGGGAAGATCTGGTAGAAGACGGCGTCCTTCACCCAGTCGGGCGTGGCGAAGGCGGCGGCGGGGGCGGCCTCGGTGCGGTCGGTGCTCACGCGGGGCAGTCTACCAATCCGCGCGGGCGCGCGCGGTCAGCGGGAGCCCCGTCCGGCC
>NZ_KI912620.1:18565-25972 GCF_000519345.1 Deinococcus pimensis DSM 21231 | reverse complement strand
CGGCGCCCTCGGGATCGGGCGCGAGCCAGTCGAGGTCCTTCGGGGCGCGGCCCCGCAGCAGGTCACGCGCCGCGCCCCCCATGAGGAGGCAGCCCGGCGGGAAGGGCGGGAGACGCGGGGCGCGGCGGAACACGAGGGCATTGTAGGTGAGGAACGCTCACCGTCCCGAATCCCGGAACTCCGGGATGACCTCCATGAAGAAACGCCCGGTGAGGGCCACGGCGATCCCGACGTGCAGGACCACGAGGATCCGGAACACGACGGGCTGATCCGCGCGGGCCGCGCGGGTCGTGATGGTGTCCCTCGCCGCGGGGACCGGGGCGCAGGACCGCACCGCGAACGTTTCCTCGGGAGCTTCCCATCCTCGGGAGGGACGCACCCGCTAGAATGAGCCCGCCATGAGATTCACGCGTTTCCTTGCCGGGGCCGCGCTGAGCGTCGCCCTGCTCGGAAGCTGCGCGCCCACCACCCTCAACCTGCCCGACCTGCCCACCCTCGCCGCCCCCGCCAGCACGGACCTCACCGACCGCCCCGCGGGCAGTCCCGACGTCGTCATCTTCGCCGTGTCGGGCCGCTGCGCCATCCCCTGCCTCGGCGCGCCCGACGCGAACGTCGAGACGCTCAGCCGACGTGGCAGCATCGACCTCGTCCGGGAAGCGCTCGAAGCGCGCGGCCTGCGCGTCGCCGTGTACACCTACGCCGCGCACCCCGCCGCGCGCTACGTCTCCACCACCACCGGACGCGAGGAACGCGGCTTCCAGCAGCTGCAGGCCGACTTCGCCACCGTCGAGGCCGACCTCGTCCGGGGCCGCCGCGACCCCGCCCGGATCATCCTGCTCGCGCACTCCCACGGCGTCACCTGGGCACGCAACCTCGTCCGGCTCAACCCCGCCAGCACCTTCGACGTCACCATCGACCTCGACGGCGTCTGCAGCCTCTGGGAACGCGACAACGCCCCCCTGCTGCGCCGCATCCAGCGCGCCCCCGGGGGCAGCCCGTGGCCCATCGACCTGGTCCCGTCCTGCCGGCCCATCCGCGTCGGCCGCGCCTTCGTGCACCTCAAGGACATCGCCCTCGACAACGTCACCTACGACCTCGAAGTGCAGAGCGGCGGCGTCCTCCCTCCCCGCGCCGGCGACGACGGCCCCGTCGAGGGCAACTATTACCGCGACGGCATCCGCAACCGCCGCGTGGACGGCAGCACCCGCGGCGTCCAGACCCTCGTCTCCGCCGGGGAGAACCACAGCACCGTCTCCTACGGCGGCTCGCGCGCCATGCGCTGGGTCGTCGCGCGCCTCCTGGAGCTGCCCATCTTCACCCGCCCTCTGGACACACCCTCACCCTGAATGCTAGGCTGGGCGCGCCCGCAAGCGCGGGACACCCGAGGGGGCATAGCTCAGCGGGAGAGCATCCGCTTTGCAAGCGGAGGGTCAAGAGTTCGAATCTCTTTGCCTCCACCAAGTTCAGGACGCACTTCACATGAAGTGCGTCCTTTGTCTTTCGAACCTTTTACTGCAACCCTACTGCAACCATCGCCAAGAGTCCCCTGACTACCACGCGAATCAGATGAGCCTTGGAATCGAGATCGACAACTGAGGTCGTCAACCCGGGCGCACGCTACATCTTGACCATCGTCGATGCCGAGACGTGCTCAGCTCGATGCAGGGCGAACGCCGCGACCACACCCCACACGGTCACGAGCGCCCCCATCGCTTGAACACCCCACGGCGACACGCCCTCGTTCACCATGGCCACGTCCAGCAACCCATGGAAGATCGCCAGCACGAGCAGACTGCCCTGCGCGCGAAGCGACAGCCAGGTCATCAGGACCGAGCCGGTCAACAGGCTCACGTACCACCCCACAAGCGCCGCTGGGTTCATGGATGCGTACGTCTCGTTCCGTAACAGCAGCGGGAAGTGCCACAGCGCCCACGGCACGCTCAGCACAACCGCCGCGCGCAGCGGACCGAAGCGTGTGATCAGCCTCGGCAGGGCGAAGCCGCGCCATCCGACCTCCTCCCCAAAGCCGTAGAAGACGATCTCCACCGCGAGGACGGCGAGCGTCCCGAGCGTCGCGTACTCCTCGACGCGGAAGAGCTCGGGCCACGAGGGCCACCCGGACCCGAGCAACGCACTCACGCTCACCCCAACTGCAAGGAGCACGACGGGACCGAGCACCGCGAACGCCCACGGCCACCACCCCACCCGCCAGCGCCAGAGACGCGAGGTGAGGTCGCGCCACGCGTCCCGACCGAGCGACGCGGCGACCACGAAGGCCGCGAAGGCCGGGCCGAGACTGCCAAACAGATGCAGGGACGCGGGCGCCGCATCCCTCCACCCGAGGTGCGCCGTGAGCAGGGGCCACCACGTGAGCCACGACGACACAAAAGCCAGGACGAAAAAGACCGGTAGGGCAACACGCCGCATAGCACTCCTTGCCTGAACTTGTGGACGGATCTCTGAATGACGAACCCGTCAAGCTCACGCTACGAGGGGCCGCGTACGAAGCCATTACACGCCCCGCCAAAGCAAACCAGGAGTACCGTGAGGAATGACTCGACGTGAGCGAGCCAAGCAGTTGATCCTGGAGCAGCGAGACGAGCTGCTCGAATGCCTCTCGGTGTGCCGGACCCACCTTCCACCCGACCTCTGGCCTCAATTCGAGGAGCGCCTCGCGTTCCACGAAGGCCTCGTACGAACGAACGCCGACGAGACGATCAGCCTTTTACATGGATACATGCGGCCTGAGTAAGAGCGACACGTCAGCGTGTCACCTCTTCGATAAAGAGCTTGTAGGAGCGTGTTCTTCGTGGAATGACACGACGGTCAGGAGGTGACCGCTTTGAGCAGCATCGAGGGTGTTTCATGCCCAAGAGGCGTATGGACACGGGTGTACGCGGGAGCTTCGCTCGGGTTCGTTCGCCTGTGGAGTTCACCGCCAGGAAGGATTGTCCGATGGCGAGCCTTCACAGTGCTGCTCCCCTTCTACTTCGAGGGAGAGTCGGCGGTTGGGAACGGCACGCCGCTCTGGTTCGGGGTGCCGACCCCCTACGTTGACTTTCAGGTGATGCCCACACGCGATGGATTCTTCGGGGCTCGCCCTTAGACGCGTCCATTGGATACGACGTGACCAAATTGCTACTTCAAGCAAAGCTGTCCAGTTAGGGTCTTAGACCGCCTAACAAAACCTGGCGTGCTGCCTGAACGTGATCAGGCAGCACGCCAGTTGCGTGAACGCCAAGAAGATGTCCGCCCGCACTTCATACCGCACCTTCAACCGACGGAACCGGCTGAACCATGACAAGGTCCGCTCCACGACCCACCGATGCCGCCCCAGACGCTCGCTCGACTCCACCCTGCGTCTCGCGATGCGCACCTTGATTCGCCGCTCGCCGTGCCCGCCGGCATCTTGGGATGTCCTACGCCTTGTCCGCGTACAGCGTGTCGGGACGCTTCCTCGGGTGGCCCCGCTGACCGTTGCGGATCAGGGGAACGGCGTCCAGCAGAGGCTCGAACAGCATGCTGTCGTGTCGATTGGCCGGTGAGATCAACACCGCCAGCGGCGTTCCGTGTCCGTCGACGATCACATGCCGGTTGCTTCCTGGACGTCCTCGATCCGTCGGGTTCGGACCGGTTTGAGAGCCCCCCTTGCCGCGGGGACCGTCGTGCTGTCGAGACTGGCGCGGCTCCAGTCGAGTTGGTCAGCTTCGGCCATGCGGTCGAGCAGCACGTGATGCAGCCGCGTGAAGACACCCGCTTCATGCCAGTCCCGCAAGCGGCGCCAGCACGTCATGCCGCTGCCGTACCCGAGTTCGAGCGGCAGGTGTTGCCAGGGCGTGCCGGTCCTGAGCACAAAGAGGATGCCTTCGAGCGCGTCCCGGTCAGAGATGCGGGGCCTGCCACCTTTGGGTTTGGGGGGTTCGGGTGGGAGCAGGGGGTGGATCAGCGCCCAGAGGTCGTCACTGACTTGAGGCTTGGGCATACCCAAGCCTCGCAGCCCTACCTGAGGTTTTGTTAGGCGGTCTTAAGCGGCAAGCGGGTGGTGGCGCGTTTCAACACGGACCTCTCCATAGACACTACGTTCGGGCAGGGTGGCGTGGTGGTGGTGAAGGACAACGCGGACGTGAACGTCCAGCCGGGCGGTGGGATCGTGGTGGGGCTCGGGAGCGTGACCCGCCTGCTCCCTTAATGACAGCATAGGAATCGCGGCACAGGACTTCCCCATCAGGGAAGCCCTGTGCCGCGATTCTTGTGGCAGGGTCGGTTCTGTTATACGGTCTAACACTCACGCTCGATATCGTCGCACGCCGTGTATTTTATCGCCTCTGCACATTACTCAGCTCGATCCCTTCAGTAGCCACTCTACACACAGAGGTCAACGCTGTTCTTCAAAGCCTTCCGGCGATGTAAAGCGCCTGAAAGATAATCAAAATTCTTGCGGCTATGCTTACTATAAAGCATAACACGGTCACTGTAACCTTTAGTAGGATTGGAGTAGGATTCACATGATGAGCAGTCTCGGAGTAGTCCCTTATATATAAATTGCGATACCAGAAGAGAGTACCGACTAAAAATAGTATCCCGGCACCTTTGGGGAGATCCAAAAAGAATCCAAGGATATTCAGAAGAATTAAAAGTGCGGAAACCGAAAGTGCCGACCCGGGCTTGTTGATAAATGCAAAACCGGCGCCGCCACCCAACACATTGAGGAAAAGCCCAACCCAGTAGTTGGGCGCATTCTGCTGCTGCTTAAACTTTGATCCAAGGGCCTTGTGGTTCGGTGAATTTACGTCTTGGGGTGCAAACATGTCCCTGCAAGGATACCTGTGAACCCTCATCGATTTGGACGCATTCGCAGCCCTAGATCCGCCTTTTGTGAGAGGCAACTCGCACGAAAGAGCACGAGCTGGTTGGCGGGCGAGCTCGCCAGGAAACCGACAGACGACTCGACGAGGGCACAGGGCAAAGCTGATTTTTGGAACCACAAATTCTTTTACCTGTCATCCATATAATTTCGCGTCCTGCTCGGGAGGATTCCGCTAGAATCTGCCCGTGCGTAACTTTGCCCTCCTCACCACCTTCGCTCTTACTCTCGCTGCCTGTGCCCCTTCTGCCACGACGGGTGGAACGGGGAGCGGAACGACCCGCCCCCAGGCGCCCGCTACGGAGCTTGCAGCTCTGACGAAGGTTCAGGCCGCCTTTGTCGCTGCAGGTTTCAAAGCCGAGGACACCACCGGATGCGTTCTCCTCGATAAGTGGAACCGCACCGGAAGCGCCACCGTCAACGGGTACTCGGTCGTCTCACTCATCGGCCCGAAGGACCGTGAGGCCACCAAGACGACCATTGCGACCGTCGCGAAGGCGCAGGGTTGGGACATCTCCAACGCCGGAGGTGAACTCGGGCCGAGCGTCGGTATCTGGACGGGCACCAAGTACCCGAGCGGCATGGAAAGCCATGAACTCGCCACGCTCGAAGGTCTGGAGACTTCGGGCGCCTTCCAGGTTCACCTTGTGTCCGACAAGGACGGCACCGCCGTCTGCGTTGACGTCCGGACCTTCGCGGACTGACCTCACTACAAAAGAAGGACGCTGGGTGACTCCAGCGTCCTTCTTTTGCGCTGGGCCGGATTCGGCCGAAAAACTCTTCCATGTGCCGCTCCCTGTTGTAAGCGGTAATAACCGCGTCGTCCAAGTTATGAAAAGATGTCGGCGTGGTATTTTCACCACGCCGACTCACTCAGTTTAAAATATTGCTATTAGATCTTTTCAATCTTGTCCCGCTTATTAGAGAAAACAAAAACTATTCTTCCGCGTGGGATGTCCATAATGATTATTGAGAATGCGAAATCGCCCTTATTCCTTGCTATGCCTTTTTTGTAGAAAGCATATCCAGAATATGAAGACGGTCGAATTTCATACCTAATCATATTAACAAAATCAGAGGAGGCTTTATTTATGTTTTTATTTCTTTCAAAAACATAATTATTCTTAGCAAAAGCCTTAAATATATTGTCTATCGCATCCATATCTCTAGTTGCATACATCTCAAAAACATTTCCCTGATCCATAAAGTCTTTAATTTGGTCGTCACCTAATGCTTTTCTGATTGCCGCTTCAATCTCAGAGCCGCAGTCATTGATCAATCCCAATCCTTGTGGCCTGCTTCCCAAAAGGCTCTTTAGGACCACAGGCTTATCCGGGCAAAATTGAGCAGCAAGGCTAGATGACGTGAACATGCAGGCCGACAGGAGGAGAGCTAGATAACGCATTGCCTCTTCAGGATAGCCAACCGGCTGGAGCAATCTCGAGCAAGTCCGTAGTGCTCTCATGGCATGAAACGGTCTTGTATGTTCGCGGTGGGGCGCAGCGCGGACAGATCGCAAACGGTCAGGTTCCTTTGAGACCGCTTTTGAGCCCAGGTCACCGCGCTGAACCCTCCAGTAGAGCACGAATGGTTGCCTGAGCAGCACCTCGAATCCACAAGACAGGGCGGCGCTGGAAGTGCCCCACTGGAGGTGCTGATGAACTCAAAAACGTTTATCGGCGTGGACGTCAGCAAGCACCGTCTGGATTTCGCCGTCCGACCTACCGGCGAAATTGACGCCGAAGCGAACAACCCGGACGGCGTTTTGCGTCTGGCACAGCGTCTCGCTGAACTCCGCCCGGACCTGGTGGTCGTCGAAGCGACCGGCGGGTACGAGCAATCTTTGGTGATCGCGCTGGCCGAGCTGCACCTTCCGATCGTTGTGGCCAATCCCCGCCAAGTGCGCGACTTCGCCAAAGCGACCGGGCAGCTCGCCAAAAACGACACCCTCGACGCGATGTTGCTTGCCCAGTACGCCGAGGCCGTCCGGCCATGTGTGCGCGGACTGCCTGACGCGCATCTGCGCGCCTTACGTGACGTGGTGAACCGACGCCGGCAAGTGGTGGAGATGCTGGTCGCTGAAGGCAACCGGCTGCGGGAAACGTGCGACTCCGCGGTCCGCCAAGACATTCAGGCGCACCTTGAGTACCTCAAGCAGCGCTGCAAGACGCTGGAGCAAGAACTCCTTGATCGGGTGGAAGCTGATCCGTTGTGGCATCAACGGTGCGACGTGCTGATCAGCGTGCCCGGCGTCGGGCAGGTCATCGCCGTGACCCTGCTGGCCGACCTTCCAGAACTGGGTCAATTGACTGGCAAGCAGATCACCGCCTTGGTAGGTTTGGCGCCGTACAGCTACGACAGCGGGAAACGCCAGGGCCGGCGGTTCATCTGGGATGGGCGGAGCGCCGTAAGGAGAGCGTTATTCATGGTCGCCATGAGCTGCATTCGTTGGAATCCAGTGTTGAGGGTGTTTTTCGAGCGGCTGGTGGCGCGGGGGAAACCGAAGATGGTGGCGATCGTCGCGTGCATGCGTAAATTGCTGA
>NZ_KI912620.1:11658-18465 GCF_000519345.1 Deinococcus pimensis DSM 21231 | reverse complement strand
TCCCCTTGCCCTCCTGCCTGCCTTGACAACCAACATGGTTGCTCAAAACTCCTTCAGGGCGTGATGCCACGCTGAAGACGTGGAACTGACCGAGCCGCAGTGGAAAGTCGTTGAACTTCTCTTCCCACCGCCCAAAGCGACCGGCCACCCTCGCCAGGACGATCGCCTCGTCCTCGAAGGCGTCCTGTGGGTCCTGCGGACCGGTGCACCTTGGAAAGACCTCCCTCGCCGCTTCCCGCCGTACCAGACCTGCCACCGTCGCTTCCAGCAGTGGGTCCGCTCTGGACTGCTCGACCGCATCTTGCAAGCGCTGTACGAAGACCTCGTCGAAAGGGGGCAGGTCAAGTTCGACGAGTGGTTTATCGACGGTTCGTTTGTTCCGGCGAAAGGGGGGGCTCTGCTGTCGCTTACGGTCCCCGAGGTAAGGGGAGCAAGATCATGGCAATCGCGGACCGCCATGGTCAACACGAACGCTGTGCACCTCGCCCCTGCTGCGCCGCATGAGGTTACCCTGGTCCACCGCACTCTCGACGCTACCTTCGGCCTCGATCATCCCGCTCGACTGATCGGAGACACCGCGTACGACAGCGACCTGCTGGATGAGCAACTGGCGGCCGAGGGCATCGAGATGATCGCCAGGAATCGCAAGAACCGGACCAAGACGCAGGATGGGCGGCCGCTTCGCCGGGCGAGGCGACGGTTCGTGGTGGAGCGGTTGTTCGCATGGTTACAGCGGTTTCGGCGAGTGGTGGTGCGGTACGAACGATTCGCGGAGAACTACCTGGGGATGGTCCAGCTGGCCGCGATGGTCATTCTTCTTCGTCGCTGTGGCTCGGATTCAATTGGGTGAGCTTGCGGAGGCGGCGAACTTCTTGCACGAGGGTGAGGACGTCTTCGCGGGCATGAGCGATGAAGATGGCGTTCCCGTCACACTCGTCTTGGTAGACCAAGCGAGGCTTTTGTAGACAGGTGATGGCGACAACTCGCTCATCGTCGATCTGGCCTTCCGCAAGCAACGTGACGTCTCGGCCATCGTCGACGTACAACTCACCTTCCAGGAGGCCACGGGGATCAAGCCCAACGTACGTGGCGCTCATGTAGTGCTCGTCGTCGGTGAGGATGGGATACCACTGCCCGGGCGTCGTCTTACGTGCGCGTGCCTCAATGGCCTCCAGCTGCTCGTCAGTCATGCCTGCCAGTTTGCCTGACCTTAAACGGCCAGACCGCTCACACTCCGAGGTTTTGAGACTGGCTCATCTGTGTCCGTCCGAGGGAAGGTCTTTCAGCACCTCAGGGCAGCGTTTGAGGAAGCCATCGAGCAGGAGCTCATAGCAGTCAATCCCGCTCGCGCGATCCGCATTAAGGCGACGGCTGCGAGCGAGGACAAGCGCGAGCGCGCCACAGACAAGGCGCTGAGCGAGGACGAGATGCTGCGCTTCCTGGCGGCTGCGAGCGGCGATGCTATGCACCCCCTCCTCTACCTGATGTTCTCGCTGGGCGTGCGGCGCGGTGAAGCGCTGGGCCTGCGCTGGCGTGACGTGGACTTCACCACGGGCGCTATCCGCATCACTCAGCAGGCTAAGACGGTCAAGAACTCCGTCGTGATCAGTCCCCTGAAGACGAAGGGCTCACGTCGAACGCTGGACGCCTCGCCGGACCTTCTGGATGTGCTGCGCGAGCGCAGGCAGACGCAGCACGAGCAGCGCGACGTGCTGGGCGATGCATGGACAGACATGGGCCTCGTCTTCACCACGTCGCTGGGCACGCCCATCCATCCTCGCAACGTCAACCGCTCGATTGACCGTCTCTGCAAGCTCGCCGGAGTGCGTCACTTCAGCTCGCATGCTGCGCGCCACACGATGATTTCTAACCGCCTGCGTGAAGGCGAGAAGCTCGAAGTCGTCTCAGTCATCGCGGGGCACGCGCGCCCGAGCATCACGAGCGACCTCTACCGCACGGTCTTTGAGGACGAGAAGCGCGCGGCGGTGTACAGCATTGCTGAATTGCAAGCCCGAAAAGCCAAATTTACGGCATAAGCCAGGCGACAAGTGCGCTACAAGTGTTTTGGCGCGCGCTTGCCTACCGCTGTGACCCTGAGTCAAATCCGTCCTCGACCCCAACCTACCAAGAAGGACATAACGGATGTCGCAAAAAAAATCTGATCCTAGTGACGAATCGATTCTTCGCCTAGAATTCGTGTTTCCCGATGCGAGCAGTATATTTCAGATACAATCTAAGTCAGCAGAGCATGTCAAAGATTCATGCATCGTTGTTCTCGATACCAACACACTTTTAGTTCCTTATACCGTTAGTGCCGAAAGCCTTTCAAACATCGAGCGCACTTACAAACATTTAGTGGCGTCGCAGCGTCTATTTGTGCCCGCACAAGCAGCACGGGAGTTTGCTGACAACAGAACCACGAAATTGACTGAGTTGCATTCCAACCTAGTAAAGCGGCAGCAGATAACCCTAAACAAAGAAAGGTATCCTCTGCTTACAAAATTTTCCGAGTACTCCGACTTAGCAAAAGCAGAAAAAGATTTAGAATCTGCCATTAAAGAATACAAGCTGAAACTCTCTTCACTAGAAAAGCTTGTTGAAGGTTGGACATGGAACGACCCGGTAAGTGAATTGTACAAAGAAATTTTTACGTCTTCCGTAGTCACCGAATTGACTTTGGATCGAGCGGCTTTACTCAATGACCTTGATCGACGACAACGCCTCAAAATTCCACCTGGGTACAAAGACGCCTCGAAGGACTCCAATAGCGCTGGCGACCTAATCATTTGGCATACCATACTTCAGATTGGACAGACACTAAAAAGAGACATGATTTTCGTTTCAAGCGACGACAAGCCAGATTGGTTTCATAGAAGCTCAGGAAGAAGTCTGTATCCACGATTCGAATTGGTTTCGGAGTATTTCGAAAAGTCAGAGGGGCGCAATTTTACAATTGTAAAACTGTCCGCGCTACTGCAGTTATTTGGCGCAGAAGAAAAAGTGGTGCACGAAGTAGAGGATAAAGAGGAGCATCTAGCAGTACAGAGGCAAAATTACCTTGACGCCAATGATCTATTAAGTAGTAGGTCCTGCGAAGGTGCGTTGGTAAAGTATTATGGTTCAAAATATACCGGGTATTATTTGGCTTACACGCACATGAACACGAGAGCTCCGCAAATAGTTTTCCGAGGCTCTCAAGATGGTACAAACCGTGAAGTAGGCGTGGGATACGTTTTTATAGATAACCTAAGCACACCATTAGACGATGTAGGAAACGTAATAACCACAATGCTACGTAGCCTATGGATGTATGAACACTTCGATGCAGACCAATCAAATCCAAGGCTCTGGCCAGCAGAAGTTGCAGCAGTTACACGGCAAGCCTACGCTCATATTGTGGCTGATTCTAGCCGAGGAGCTAGAGTTTTGGCTTCTTATGTGCGCGATAATATATCTTTACCTCCCCGCATGTCGGTCTCAGTTGGACATCTCGGCGAGTCCGGAAATTATATCGAAAATGCACACATGGTGGACGATCGCTAGCAAGCTCATCTATCAGCCTACAATATAAACGTAGTGCGGAAAATATGCCTTTTGTTATCCTGCAGAGCCTCACACTTCTGAAGCACTAACATTATCAAACCCTGTGGGCTCAACAGGACCTCGAAAACGCGCGAATCGGCAACTGCTACGCTTAACTGCAACCCGTACTGCAACGGTTCGAGTGCAGTACGGGTTGAAAGAGGACGAGCGAGCGCGAATACTACGTCTGGGGGCACGAATCGGAGTCAGAGCTAACGAGCCGAGACGGGCAAATCGCACTTTGCAAGCGGAGGGTCAAGAGTTCGAATCTCTTTGCCTCCACCAACGAGAGGGCCGCGTCCGGACGCGGCCCTCATTGCATCGTCTGCGGGACACCGGGAACACCTTCCGGGGTCGCGCCGCGCTACCGCAACTCGCGCATGAAGTGCTGCACCTCGATGACGAAGCCGCCCGGCGTGTCGAAGTAGAACGTCCACCGCCCGTGGTCCTCCTTCGGCGCCTCGGGCGTGAAGCCGTCCGCGACGAGCCGCGCGTGGACCTCGTTGACCTCCTCCACGGAGGGTCGGGTGAACCCGACGTGGAAGAGGCCCGGGTAGGCGACGTCGTCCTGCCGGAAGAGCGAGACGAGCGCGCCGCGATCGTCCCGCATGAACGCCATCTCCGGCGTGACGAGGCGGGTCCGCCGAAGGCCGAAGTAGGTCTCCAGCAGGGCCACCGTCGCGGGAACGTCGGTGACGGCGAGGTTCACGTGGTTGAGTTCCATGTTCCGCCAAGCCTAGCGCAAGGTCGTGTCGCGCGGCCGTCGCCCACCACGACGAGCGCCCGCCTCACGGCGGGCGCGGTGGGCAGGCGCGTCTACTCGCGGTTCTTGGCGGGTTCGCCGGGGATGTCGTCGCCGGACTTCTTCCCGAGCGTCGTGTCCTCGTCGGGGAAGGTGAAGTCGTTGCCGGCCTCCTCGGGGATGGCGCCGCCCTGACGTTCGTCCTCGTTGCGGATCTGGTGGACCTGCGAGTCCATCTGCTCCTGCACCATGCCCTCGTGGGCCGAGTAGCCCTGACGGTGCGGCGTGCTGCTGGGTTTGTTCGGTTGGTCGGCCATGTTCGGGCTCCTTTCGGGTGCTGCGGTGGCCGCGCCTTGTGAGCGGGCCGTGGTAGGGACAGCATGCGCCACGCGTGCTGAGGCCCCGCGTTGGGGGCCATGAAGCGGCCTTGCGATGGGTCACATCGCGCGCCACCACCCTGCGTGGGTGGACCATGAACGTCTCGTGGGGATGGGTTAACGGCGCGTCAGGTTGACGGTGCGACAGTGAGGGCGCATGAACAACTCATTTCGTGGACCTCTGATCACTCCGGGGAACGGGCGACCGTGACGGCCCTCGTGACGGTCCTGCTGGGCGCGGTGCTGGTCCTCTTCATCCTGTCGAGCTTCGACGATCTGGTGCTGGACGTGGTGTACCTGCTCTCGCGGCGAGCGGTGAGGGCGTCGAACGTGCCCGCGTCCGTGCTGCGCGAGGACCGGCCCCTGCGGCTGGCGGTCCTGGTGCCCGCGTGGCGGGAGGCGGGCGTCGTCGGGGAGATGCTGCGCGCCACCCTGGACCTCGCGGATTACCCGCGCGGGCACGTGGAGGTCTTCGTGGGGATCTACCCGAACGACGACGCCACGCGCGCCGACGTGGAGGCGGCGCGCCGGACGCACCCGAACGTGCACGTCGTGGTGAACCCCAGGCCGGGTCCGACCTGCAAGGCGCAGAACCTCAACGTGCTGCTCGCGGCGGTGGGGCGGTACGAGGAGGAGCGCGGGGAGCCCTTCGAGGGCATCTGCGTGCACGACGCGGAGGACGCGGTCCATCCGTTCACGCTGCGGCTGTACAGCGCGCTGCTCGCCCGGCACGACGCGGTGCAGCTGCCCGTGCTGGCGGTCCGGGAGGCGTTCTCGTGGCGGCGCGCTCCCGGCTGGCTGGTGTCGCGGACGTACGCGGACGAGTTCGCGCAGCGGCACCTGCACGAGGTGCCGGTCCGCGAGCATCTCGGGCTGTTCGTGCCGGGCGCGGGGACGGGCTTCGCGCTGCGGCGCGAGGTGGTGGCGTGGCTCGCGGCGCGGGGTCCGGTGTTCGACGAGTCGAGCCTCACCGAGGACTACGAGCTGACGTGGCGGCTGTGGCATCACGGGTTCGGGGTGCACTTCCACGTGCAGCGCGCCATGCGGGTGGACGACCGGGGGCGGACCCGGGTGGAGCTCGTGGCGGTGCACGAGCGCTTCCCGACGGGGCTGGGCGCGGCGGTGCGGCAGAAGGGCCGCTGGACGTACGGCATCTGCATGCAGACGCCGACGACGCGGCACTGGCGCGAGCTGTCGTGGTGGGACCGGCTGGCGCTGTGGCACGACCGCAAGGGGAAGTACACGAACCTGCTGCACCTCGTGGGGTACCCGGCGTCGCTGTACGGCGTGCTGGCTCCCTCGCTGGGCTGGCCTTCGGGCAGTGGGGCGGTGCTGGTGCCGCTCGCGACGACGGTGCTGGCCCTCACGGCGGAACGCCTCGTGATGCGCTTTCTCGCGGTGCGGGAGGTGTACGGGACGGGCGAGGCGCTCCTCGGGGCGGCGTTGCCGCCGCTCGTGCCGCTGAGGTGGCTCGTGGCGAGCGTCGTGAACACCCTCGCGGCGTTACGGGCCTGGCGTCTGCACGCGGGCGCGGTGGCGCGCGGCACGCCCCGCTGGGACAAGACGGAGCGGCGCTCGTACGTGCCGGAGTCGCTCCTGCGGGCGTTGCGCTGCCGCCTCGGGGACCGACTGCTGTTCCTCGGCGAGGTGGGCGCGGACGCGCTGGGGCGGGCCGTGCGGACGGGGGACGGGCGGATCGGCGAGCGGCTCGTCGCGCAGGGCGCGCTGGACGAGGAGACCGTGGCGCGGCACGTGGCGGGTGGGCGCGGCGTGCCCTGGGTGGACCTGAACGAGGAAGCCCCGGACTTCGCGCTCGTGCCGATGGACGCGTCGCGGCGCTGGCTGCTCGCGCCGCTCTCGCGGCGGGCGGGGGCCGTGGTGGTGGCGTCGCCGCTCGTCGTGGACGAGGAGGCCTGGGCGGGCGCGGTGGCGACGCTGGAGCCCCTGCTGGGCGCGCCGGTGGTGGGAATGGCGGCGTCGCGGGCGCAGGTGCTCGCGGCGTTGGAGGCCGCCACCGAGGCCGCCCGGCCGGGCGAGGTTCCGCGCGTGCCGGGGTGGGCTTCTTGAGGCGCGCGCTGCTGCTGCTGGCGTGCGCGCTGAGCGTGG
>NZ_KI912620.1:10445-11558 GCF_000519345.1 Deinococcus pimensis DSM 21231 | reverse complement strand
GCCGGACGAGTGGCGCGTGACGGACGCGCAGGCGCGCGGCGACGCGAGGCTTCGCGGCCTGCGTCTCGTCGCGGTGGCGGACGGCGCGCTGGTGGGCTACGGGGAGTTCTCGCAGAATCCGGGCATGTTCCATCCGCGCCGCTTCATCCTGTCGGGAGGCGTGGTGTCCGCCCGGCGCGGGCAGGGTCTGGGCCGTGCCCTTCACGACGCGCTGATGGACGCGCTCGGACCGTTCGATCCGCTGTCGGTGCGTGCCCGCGCCCGTGAGGATTCGGAGCGGTCCCTGAAGTTCCTCTCGGATCGGGGCTTCGTGGAGACGCAGCGGACCTGGGAGAGCACGCTGGAGATGCGCGACTTCGACTTCAATCCCTGGGCGGGCGTGGAGGAGCGCCTGCGCGCGGCGGGCGTGGAGATCCGCTCCGTGGCGGAACTCTCGGACCGTCCGGACTGGCGGGAGCTGGCGTACCGCGTCTTCGCGGAGTCGCGGCTGGACGTGCCGCGCAGCGAGCCCGCGACGCCCATCTCCTTCGAGCAGTTCCGCGAGTGGGTCCTGGAGGACCCGATGTACCTGCCCCAGGCGCACTTCCTCGCGCTGCACGGGGGCGTGGCGGTGGGCACGTCGGACCTGTACCGCTCGGGGTCGGCCGAGGGGCTCTTCACGGGCTTCACGGGGGTGCTCGGGGCGTACCGGGGGAGGGGGATCGCGCTGGGCCTCAAGCTGCGCGCGCTGCGCTACGCGCGGGACGTGGGCGCGCCGTGGGTGCGGACGGACAACGCGTCCACGAACGCGCCGATGCTGGCGGTGAACGAGAAGCTCGGCTTCCGGCGCGAGCCCGCGTGGCTGAGCCTGCGGCGAGACCTGAAGGCGGAATGACGGGGGCCCCGGCGGTCGCCGGGGCCTTCCCTTCGGGGTTTCACTGCCAGTCGTCGGCGGGGCGGGCCTCGTCGAAGGTGACGTCGAGGGTGTGTTCGGCGCGGCCCTTGGGGTTCTCCGCGATGACGGTGAAGTACGCGTGGCGTCCGCTGACGTCCTTGAGGACCACGCCGCTCTTCGGGGGGACGTTGCCGAGCGCGACCTGCACCTCGATGGGCCAGCCACCGCCGTCCCAGAGG
>NZ_KI912620.1:9894-10345 GCF_000519345.1 Deinococcus pimensis DSM 21231 | reverse complement strand
CAGGCCGGGCCAGATGCCGGTGGCGCGGACGTCGGGGGTGGTTCGGGCGTGGGGTCGGGGGGTGTGGGTCGGTGGGTTTGCGCCCGAAGAGGGTTCGTTTCACGGGTGCTCCGGCGCACGACGCGGGGGATGTTGGCGCTGGGATCGTCGTGCTTTTGTATCCTACCTCACGTCGCGTGAACGGTAGATGAAGACCTCAGGGGGCGAGCCGCACCACCTCGGAGAGGCCCACCACGAGACCGCCGCCGGGTTGCAGGTGCACGTCCCGTCCGTCCGTCACACGCACCCAGCCACCCTTCCCGAAGGTCTTGTCGAACGCGCCGCCGGACGTGAGGCGCAGCACGACGGGCGCGTACTCGTCGGGATCGCTCTGATCGCCGGTGGAGCGCGTGCAGCCCGCGATCACCAGGTTGCCCCCGGGCTGTACGGCGAGGCTCACGCGCCGGTACTT
>NZ_KI912620.1:9578-9794 GCF_000519345.1 Deinococcus pimensis DSM 21231 | reverse complement strand
GCAACTCGCCGTATCCGTTCGCGGACCTGGGGCGGGCGTACGCGCTGTCGCTCGCGAACCTCGTGGGGGGCGTGGGGGCCTTCGACGTGACGGTGGAGCCCGTCGCGCGCTACCGGGCGGGCGACGCGCGGCGCGTGGCGCGGGTGTTCTACGTGGGCAGCGTGTACGGCGCGCCCATTCCGGAGGCGCTCGCGCGGGACGTCCTCTCGGGCGCGC
>NZ_KI912620.1:9255-9478 GCF_000519345.1 Deinococcus pimensis DSM 21231 | reverse complement strand
TACCGGGTGGCCTTCGAGCGCCGCACGTACCGCGCGGGGAGCGTGACCTTCGAGCAGTTCTTCCCCTACCCGGTGTGGGACGAGCACGGGACCTTCGTGCTGCCGGAGAACCTCAGCAACGTGGAGACGGTGACGAGCCTCACGAGGATGCTGGAGGTGGCCCGCGCGAACCGCGCGCTGCGCTGCCCCTGGGCGAGCTTCTTCGTGCATCCGTACCAGCTCT
>NZ_KI912620.1:1852-9155 GCF_000519345.1 Deinococcus pimensis DSM 21231 | reverse complement strand
CGGGCTGCACGGTCACGCCGCGCGGGTCCTCGGGGAGGTTGGCGGCGGTCACGGCGCCCGCGCGTCCGTCCGGGAGCTTCCAGGCGGGGTCGGGCGTCCCGTCCGGGAGCAGGCGCAGCACGATCGTGGCGTTCTGGTCGGTCGTGCCGGGCACGGGCTTCGGGAACCCGCTCCTGCCGAGCGCCACGATGGCGCCGTCGGGCGCGATCGTCACGTCCACCGCGCGGTTGCCGGTGCCGGTTTCCTGCACGAACCGTCCGTCCGTCCCGAAGGCGGCGTCCTTCGTGCCGTCGGCGTTGTAGCGCGCGACGACGTAGCCCTCCACGCCGGGCTCGTCGGGCTCCAGGCCGAACAGGACGACCTTCCCGTCGGCCTGCACGGCGCTGTCCACGACCGTGAAGTCCGGCCGGACGGTCGTGAAGGTCCGGTCCACGGTGCCGGAGGGCAGGGACGGCGGGGCCGCCGGCCCCTCGCAGTGGACGGTGGGCTGGAGCCAGTCGGCGTGGTCGTAGTACAGGTTGTCCCCGCCGTTCGTCACGACCATGCGCAGGTCCGTGCGGCCCCGCAGGTCCACACTGTAGAACTTCGCGGCGTCCTTGCCGGTCGTCACGCCCGAGTCCCACACCCTGGTGCCGTCGAGGAAGATCTGGAAGATCACGCTGCCCCGGTCGCCCACCTCGTCGTCCACGCCGACGTACCCGTCGAGCTTGCTGCACGACACGTTCGCGATGGTGCTTTTCAGGCTCCAGCGGAGCTCGCTGTCGGCGTGCACGCCGTACCCGACGTCGTACGTCCTGCCGCCCACGCTGAGCTTGCGTCCGTCGCCCCTTTGCTGCTCGCCGTTGCTCCTGTTGATCTCGACGGGGCCCCAGCCGTTCGTGGCCGAGAGGATCGGCTCGTAGTAGAGGTTGTTGCGTCCGGGGTCGAGCGTGAGGGGCGTGACGGCGCCGGGCGCTCGCGTGGAACTCCAGGGGTGGCTGGCGCCGCCCGCGTACGGGCCGAGGTCGTCGAACGAGGTCGCGCTCTGGCCGCAGGCGAGGAGCAGGGCGGGCAGGACCGCCGTGAGGGCGGCGCGGGTGCGGTGTCGTGACATGAAACCTCCTGCGCCCGGTGGATACGGCGGCGCGACGCTGGGCGGAGGCTTCAGTGTGGCATTCGTCACGAAAAGATTCGTGCGCGTGGCGTGAAGACCGGCTTCACGCCACGCGCACGGACCATTCATTTCAGGGCGCTTCGTGAGAGAAGCGCACGCGCGCTACTTGCGGCTCAGGATGGCGATGTTGCCGGGCGTCGGCACGCGGGGGACGGAGGGGATGCGGACACCGCCTTCGGGCCTCCCCATGTAGTCCACACCGCCGTTCGCGGTGATGGTACCGGTCGCGGCGATGGTGCCGCGGAAGAGCCAGTTGCTGGTCGTGCCGTTGATGTCGATGGCGCCGCCCGACCAGAGGGTCGCGTAGATGCTCGCGCCGCCGTTGCCGTTGAGGGTGATGGAACCCTCGGAGCTCAACAGCGTCTGAGAAGCCTTCGTGTCGTTGCCGAACACGTTCTTGCCGAAGGTGTAGCCGCTCTTGGCGTAGAAGGCGCTGCCCGCGATCGTGGTGCTCGTGCCGCCCGTGCTGCCGACCGTCTGTGGGACGTTGGAGACGTCGGCGCTGAAGTTGATGGTGCCGCTCGCGACCTGCACGTTGTTGAGGGCGGCCTTGGTGGTGCTGGGGTTGGTGCCGTTGAACGTCACGGTGGCCGTGCTGTCGGCGATGACGATCACGTTGTCGAGTGTTCCCGAGAAGGTGACGTTCGCGCCCTTGGGAAGCACGATGATCGCGTTCGAATAACTCTGGGTGACGGTCGTGGTCCCGGTCGCCAGGGCCGTGCATGATGTGATGCCCGTGTTGGCCGGCATCAGGGTCGGGCACGCCGGCGCGGTGGTGGCGTTCGTGTACGTCATGCCCATGGCCTTGATGAGATCGCTGCGCTGCGATTCGAACACCGGGGCGGGCACGGTCGGTGGGGGCGAGGGAATGCAGACGTTCGAGTTGACCTCACCACCGAAGGTGCATTTCTTGTTGCTGCTCGCGTCGTACAGCGCGCGGTAGTCGCCGAGGGTGGACTGGCCGGTGGCCGTGATGTCGCCACCCGCCTGCAGATCGATGCGGAAGTTGCAGGTGCCGGGGCACTTGAGGTTGCTGTTGGTGACGATGCCGCGGTCGAACTCGGGCTTGTTCTTGGTGGTGTTGGTCGCGTTCATCACGACGGCCTCGGACGACCACGTGCTGTCGCCGATCGTGCTGACGGACTTCACGACGATCGGCACGTCGGAGTTGGTGGCCACGCCGCTGGTGCAGGTGGGTGGCGTCACGGAAGGATTGAGCGCCGTGATCGTGACGGTGAACGTGACGCCCGTGGGCGCGGGAACGCTGGTCTTCGTGGTGCTGTTGTACCAGCAGGGCCAGTTCTTGTAGAGGATCTGGGTGGCGTTGGCCGGATCGACCTGGTTGAGGCGCGCGAGCGTGAGGTCCACGCCCGCCTCCGCCTGCGCGCGAACGGCGGCCTGCAGGCTGACGTTCCTCGCGACCTGCACGTTGGTGCTGCCGAGGAAGCTCGCGCCGATGCCGAGCAGCAGCAGCACGGCCATCACGACGAGCGCGACGATCAGGATGAAGCCGTTGTCTCTCTTCATGGGCGTCCTCACTTCACGGACTGCGGGTTGAGCAGGCCCACCACGAGCACCTTCTCGGTCCGGCGGTAGCTCTGGTCGGTGGTGGACGTCGGGGTGTAGGTGGGAATACCGAGCGCCGTGGCGGTCTGGCCGTCCGGGAGAGCCGCCTGTGGGTAGGTGGCGGTGTCCGTGAACGTACGCGCCGGTCGGGTGGCGCGCACGCGCAGGTACACCCCGACGGACGCGGTCTTGTTGTCCCTGACGGCGCCCGTGAACGGCGTGGTGGAGTACGAGCCGGACACGGCGCCGCCACTGTTGCGGAAGAAGACCTGGAAATCCTCGACGCCGTCCACGACGGCGGCGGCGGTG
The DNA here is from genome assembly GCF_000519345.1 of Deinococcus pimensis DSM 21231. GTDB lineage: Bacteria > Deinococcota > Deinococci > Deinococcales > Deinococcaceae > Deinococcus_A > Deinococcus_A pimensis. The sequence continues at coordinate 6,127 of NZ_KI912620.1, read as the reverse complement.
CCAACGGTGGCCGTGCAGCCTGAGAGGGTCGGGTAGAGGAACGTGCCGCCACCGCTGGCTGGGCAGGCGTAGGTCGTGACCTTGCGGGTGAGGCTGGTGCCGCCCGAGTCCGTGGCGGCGGTGTACTCGACGCGCTCGAGCGTGTAGGAGACGGTGGAGATGGCCTTCACACGCGTGAGGGCGAGCGTGTCGGGGCACACCGTCCCGGCGGTGCAGGTGGGACTCGTGACGACGAGCGTGTTGAGCGCCTTGCCGGAGGTGTCAACGAACTCCCATAGGGCCGACTGAGCGAGGTAGTTGCTACGGGCGCCCGTGGGCACGATGCTGGTAGCCGCGACGAGGGCGTCGGTGAAGGCGCCGGGCCCCCCGGTGAAGCCGGCCGAGATGAGGTCGTTCTGAAGCATCAATCCGGCCACCTCGGCATTCTGCGTGACGTCAGTCGTCTGCTGCATCGTGACGGTGGTCTTCTGTGCCGTGGAGAGCAGGCTCTGGATGGCGACGAGGATCACGCCGACGACCAGCATCGCGATGAGCAGTTCCGTGAGGGTCAGGCCTTCGCGCGTGCGTCTCACGCTCAGTTGCTCCCGTTGGTGAAGGGGCGCGCGGCGACCGTGTCGATCGTGAGGGGGTTGCCGCCCGTCCAAGAGACGGTGACGCTCACGCGGTCCGCGATGGGCGACGTGACGGTCGTGGCGCAGGTCGTGCCGGTCGTGTCGCTCGCGCAGGGCGTGACGGTGACGGTGCAGGTGTAGCCGCTCTACTGTGTGCCGCAGTTGCCGCTCGCGCGGGAGGTGAGGCGACGCTGGTACTCGAGTTCCGCTCGGGCGATGGTGAGCGCGCGCTCCACCCCGGAGGCCTTGGAAGTGCTACGCAGCGACGTCGTCTGGATCGCGGTCGCGCCGATTAGGGCGAGCGAGAGGATCGCGACGGAGATCAGGACCTCCATGAGGCTGAAGCCGCCCTATGCGCGTTAGGTGGAGTTCATCTACGGACCCTTCCCGCGGCGGTGAGGGCGACGGTGGCGCTCGACGTGCCCGAGGTGGCCGCGAAGGTGAGCTACGCCGCGGCGGGCGTGGTGCCGGTCCCGTCGCAGGCGTACGGGAGCCCGTCGGGCCGCCAGACGACGCCGCGCGTGGTGCCCGTCCCGGCGGCGCCGAAGGCGCTCACGTCGGCACTGACACGCGGCGTGTTCTTGAGCGAGATGGCGTTCAGGGACGTGTCGTCGGCGAGCACGCACGCGACCGAGGTCGAGTTCGTCGTGGAGCGCGCGCGGCTCGTGAAGGTCTAGGTGGCGGAGTCCCAGACGAGCGCGACGGGACGGTTGCGGCGGATGCTCTCGAGACGGGCGCGCTGCAACTCGGCCTGAACGCTGGCGGCGACGACGTCGGGGCGAGGCTGGTTGAGGGACGGCGCGACGACGGCGAAGAGGACGCCCATCACGGCGATCGTGACGAGCAGCTCGAGCATGGTGAGTCCGCTCGTCCTGCGGGTCGTGGTTGTGGGGGTGGGGGTCGTTGGGTGCGAGAGCATACCGGGGCCGCCTTCCTTCGACGTGCTCGTTTGCGGTATCGAGCGGGGGAGCGAAGGGGTAAACTTGACATTTTCAAGCTAGGCGGGGGGCCCTTACGGTTTTCTTACACTTTCTCATTCATGAAGTTGTAGTTCCCATCCACATCGCGTGGTTCTCTCATGTCATGCGGGTGGATCATTTCTCATACAAATTTCATCATGGTCGCCTCACGTGAGGATCGCTCCTCCCAGGAGCGCACCCGCCGCTCACCCACGTACCACCCACGCGGTCCCAGCTTCGGCTGATCGAACACCACGAGCGGCGGAGAATCCAGCGGAGAATCCATCGGCACGCCCTGCTCACCCTCCACCACGAAGCGGACACGGGCCCCCTCGTCGGCGCCCGCGCGGAGGACCTCGACGAGGTTCCCGGAGTGAAGTCCTTCGCGCGGTCCGGGCACGAGGATCAGCCCCGAGCGGTCCCGTCCACGCGCCGCCAGAGACCGCGCGGCGACCAGCAGGGCCTCGCGCTCTCCCTGAAAGGCCACCACGAAGGACGAGCCGCGCAGCCGCAACCGCAACGTGTTCCCGAAAGGGCTCAGGACGGCGGAACCCGCCCGGTCCACCCGGACGCCCATCCGGGCCGCGGCCAGCCGCAGCCGAAGGGGATCGCGCAACGCGGGCGGATCCACCCGCAGGGTCACCGCGTCGATCACCGCCGCCTTGCCGGGAACCCGGTCGTGGGGCGCGACGGGCGGCACCGCGTCGCCGGGCGCGGCGCGGAAGGTCCACAGCCGGAGCGGCCGGTTGAGGCGGAGGACGAGCACGGCGGTCCTGGAAGGTCTGGGCATACGCACCTCGGGCGCCCTGCGGGCGTACCTCACAGTGTCGGCCTGCGCGAACAGCGGGAGGCGGGGGCTGTCTGGACAGCCCCCCGCCTCCCCTCAGGCTTCCTCCCCGCGACGTCCTCGTCCTACCCGGAGAAGCCCGGCCTGGGCGCGCGCACCAGCACCTCGAGCAGGTCACGTACCGTGACCACGCCGAGGAGCGTGGCGTCCGCCGACGTGACGGGCAGGCCGTTCACGCCCGACTCCAGCATCAGACCGGCCACCTGCTCCAGCGTCGCGGTGGGCCGCAGGCGCAGCTCCGGCGGACGCATCACGTCGGCCACGCGCTTCCCGTCCAGCGGCGTCGGAAGCGCCTGCCCCACCACGAGCCCCACCAGCCTGCCGCCACGAACGACCGGCAGGACGTGCAACCCGGTCCGCAGCAGGGTATCGCGGGCCTCCCCGGCGGGCGCCGTCTCCTCCACCGTCACCACGGCGGACGTCATCACGTCACGAACCTTCATCGTCGTCACCTCATCCCAGGACCGGCAGGCCCACGTAGTCGCGCAGCACGTCCGTCACGGTGACGATGCCGACGAGCTCGCCCGACCCGTTCACGACGGGCAGACCGCCCACGCGGTGCTTGAGCATCGTGTACGCCGCGTCCGAGAGGAGCGCCGTGTCCGTCGTGGTGATCACCGAGCGCGACATCACCTCGCCGACGTGCAGTTTCGCGAGCAGGTAGGTGATCTCCCAGATGCTCAGCGACGTCGCCTGCGACGGCATCGCCTCCTTGAGGTCACGGTCCGTGACGATCCCGACGAGCCGCCCCTCGCGCCGCACGGGAAGGCGGCGGAACCCGCCGTTCTTCATGAGCTGTACGGCCTCCGGAACGGTGGTCGAGGGATCGACGGTCACGAGGTTTCGGGTCATCACGTCCGCGACTCTGGTCGTGCTGGTCATGGCGTCCTCCTTGACCGCATCGTCTCAGCGTTCGATTACGGGGGCGTTACCGCGTCCCCCGGGACGCTCCTCGTTCCTGCGGTAGACTGACCCTGCCCGGGCGGCCCCGCGCCGCCCCCAAGGAGAATCCCGACATGACGACGAACCCCATGAAGCCCCGAGCCTCCGGCTCCGCCTCGCGTCTCGCGCTGTGGGCGGCGGTGGCGCTCCTCATCGTGCTCGGCACGCTCGGCATCATCGCGGCCGTGCGCGCCAACCCCCTCGCGTCCGACCGGGCGTCGGCGGGCATCAGCAAGTACCAGTTCCTCGAAGAGTGCAAGGGCCAGCTCGACCGGCAGGTCCGCGAGGTCGCCACGAACGCCAAGCTGCGTCTCGACGACCTGCAGTTCCAGGACCCCGGCCTCGTCGTGCCCCAGGTCGCGCCGCGCGAGGGTGGCGGCTGGACCTGGACGAGCGTCGTCTCCGTCGTGCTGCAGGGCCGTCCCGGCGGGCAGGCGCAGTTCACCTGCGAGCACGACAAGGCCAGCGGCAAGACGGCCATCGTCGCGCTCCAGTGACCGTGCCGGAGGAGGCCGCCTCCAGCGGGGGCGGCCTCTTCCCGTCCTAGCGGGACGCGGCGGGCGCGGCGCCCAGGGCCTTCACGGCGGCGGCGGCGTCCACCACGCCCCGCCCGCAGGTGCGCGCCGCGTCCCGCGCGTCGCAGCGCCCGCCCGGAAAGGGCGCGGCGGCGCGGGTCAGCAGGTCCGTCACGGCGGCGGGCGTCAGGGAGGGCTTCAGGCCCACCAGGAGGCTCACGACGCCCGTCACGTGCGGCGCCGCGAGGCTCGTGCCGGTGCGGCGCGCCGCGCCGCGCGGCGTGACCGTCACGATCTCCCCGCCCGCGTCCGTGCCGCCCGGGGCGGCCAGCGTGACGCTCGCGCCCCAGTTCGCGTAGGGGCGCGCGGCGACCAGAGCGGTCCGTGGCGGTCACGGTGAT
>NZ_KI912620.1:0-1752 GCF_000519345.1 Deinococcus pimensis DSM 21231 | reverse complement strand
CCTCGCGGCGGCGCACCACGCCCACGCGCTCGGCCTGATCGGCGCGGGCGGCGTGCGCGAGGTGGGCGAGTCCGCCAGCCGCTAGAGACGGCGCCGGAAATGGTGAAGGACGGGGATCCGTGTCCCCGTCCTTCACCACGGCGGGTTACTTGTCGAACTTGCCGTAGCCGACGGCGCCGCGCCGTTCGGCGCCGCGGGCGTAGTCGAGCTGCATCTCGATCTCCTCGGTGCCCGCCGAGGCGAACACGTGCTCGGGCATCCAGTAGTTCAGGCGGCTGTCGCCGAGCTGCACCCACAGCTTGTCGCCGTCACGCCAGAAGACGATGCGGTCGTACTCGTTGCGCTTCGCCCAGGCGACGATGTCGGACTTGACGCGCCTGACCTCGGCACCGGAGGGTTCGAAAGTCGATCCGTCCTGCTCGTTGCGGAATTCCACGGTTGCCATAAAGCCTCCTGCTGCACACAGCGTAGCTCAACCTTCCCGCGCGCCTCACGGATGAAGGCTTACTGAACCGCGCCCCGTGCGCCGCGCGCGGCGGGTATGCTACGTCGCGTGACGCCCGACGCGCCCGCCCACCCGACCATCGCCACCTTCAACGTGAACGGCCTGCGCTCGGCCCTGAAAAAGGGCCTCCTGGCGTGGTTCGAGGAGCACCGCCCCGACGTGGCCCTGCTGCAGGAGGTCCGTGCGGACCCGCACCCGGAGGTCTTTTCGGACCTCGGCTACCACAGCGTGTGGCTGCCCGCCACGCGCGCCGGGTACAGCGGCGTGGCGATCCTCTCGCGCCGGGAGCCCGACGAGGTGGAGGTCGGCGTGGGTCACGAGGCGTACGACGCGGAGGGCCGCGTGCTCGTCGCGCGTTTCGGGGACCTGCGTGTCGGGAGCGTGTACGTCCCGAGCGGCAGTTCCGGCGACGAGCGCCAGGCGTTCAAGGAGGCCTTCCTGGCGCACCTGTCCGACTGGACGCGCGCCCGGCTGGCGCAGGGTCCGCTCGTGCTGGGCGGCGACTTCAACGTGGCGCACTCTAGCCTGGACCTGCGCAACTGGCGCTCGAACCAGAAGAACTCCGGCTTCCTCCCGCAGGAACGCGCGTGGTTCGGGGAGTTCCTGGGGCTGGGCCTGCGCGACGCGCACCGCGAGCACCTCGGGGAGCGCGCGGAGTACACGTGGTGGTCGAACCGGGGCGCGGCGTACGAGAAGGACGTCGGCTGGCGGCTCGACTACCTCCTCGCGGGCGGCGTGGACCTGCGTGAGGTGCGTGTCCACCGCGCGCCGAGGCTCAGCGATCACGCGGCCGTCACGGCGGTCGTGACGGGGCCCGATCCGGTGGTCTCTGCGCTGCTTCCGTCCTAGACGGTCCTTAGTTCGCGTTCAGCGTTCCCGGGCGTCCGGTCCCCGCGGGGTGAGGGTGCTATACTGCGTTCGCCACGCGGACGGGTGACGTCAGCGTCATCCGCGTCCCGGCCAGTACGGTGAACCGCGCTCGCGCGAGCGCCCGATCGGGGCTCAAGACCCCGCCGAGACTTCAGACGTGCCTCCAACGTGGGGCCAGACGGGCGCCCACCGTACCAGACCCAAGGTGCTGAATGCCGAAAAAGAAAGAGGACACCGCGGCCGCCGCGCCCGAAGCGAAGCAGGCCGCCCAGACCTCCAGGAAGGGTCGCCGTCAGGCCGACCCCGCGCCGGAGAAGCCCACCCGCTCTCCCCGTCGCGCCAAGCCGGAGGCCGCCGACACTCCCCGCGCCACGCGC
>NZ_KI912619.1:55251-55528 GCF_000519345.1 Deinococcus pimensis DSM 21231 | reverse complement strand
GGGCAGGAGCGCGCGCAGGCCTGACAGCCCGTGCAGGCGTCGGTCTGGAGGAGCAGCGCGACGCTCCCGTCGGCCTGCACGCCGCGCGTGATCGCCTCGGTCGGGCAGACGTTCGTGCAGACCGGGCAGAAGATGCAGGTCTCGTCCACGACGGGCGACGGCCAGAACACGGGCGTCTCGGGCGCGGGCGTGGGTTTCAGGGCGCGCAGGCGCCACACGAGCTCCTGCGGGACGCGTTCCTGCGGGACGCTCCAGTCCACGAACGGGAGGGGCTGCT
>NZ_KI912619.1:54529-55151 GCF_000519345.1 Deinococcus pimensis DSM 21231 | reverse complement strand
GTGACGCGCGCGAGGCACAGCAGCTGCTTGCCCGCCTCGCCCGAGCGGGAGCACACGAGCCGCGCGGGCTCCTCCGGGGGCTGCTCGCGGACCGCGCCGAGCACGCTCGTCACGTCGAACTCCAGCGCGCCCGACGGGCAGACCTGGGTGCACAGGCCGCAGCCCGTGCAGAGCTTCTCGTCGATGGTGACGGTCCGGTCGATGGTGACGGCGTCGTGCGGGCAGGCCCGCGCGCACAGGTCGCAGCCGCCCACGGTCATGCGCTCTACGAGGCAGCGCTGGCCGGTGAAGCGCGGGACGGGGTTGCCGTACTCGCCGAGGATGTTCAGGAGGCTGTCGAGCATGGGTATCAGGTCATACGGGAAGCGGGGCCGCCCGGATGGGTCAGGGGCAGTCTAGAGCGTCCCTTCACCCGCGAGGGTGACGTGACGCCCCGAAGCCCCGTCAGGCGGGCAGGTCCAGCCCGTAGATCTCCAGGAAGCGCGCGACGCGCGCCTCCAGGGTCGGCAGGGGCGCCACCTCGCCGCACACCCAGTCGGGGCGGTACTCGCGGCAGGTGCGGGGCCGCGCGTGGTACACGAGGCAGCGGCAGTCCACGGCGAGGTTCGCGCAGCGCGCCCCG
>NZ_KI912619.1:49047-54429 GCF_000519345.1 Deinococcus pimensis DSM 21231 | reverse complement strand
CTCACGCTGGCCTCCAGCGCGGGCGTGCGGTGGGCGAGCCGCGCGAGGATCGCGCGGACCGTGTCGAGCCGGGCCTCGCCGATCGTGTCGCTCGTGCCGAGGTTCGCGAGGGTGAGGTGCAGCTGATCGGTGGGCACGCCGCCGGGCACGGTGAGGACGCCCGCGAGCGCGTCCTGGACGCCCAGCACGACGATGACGCCCGTCGCGGCGCTGGAGGCGGGAATGCCGCGCTCTCCTGCCGGCTTCTCCTGCGTCGTCACGGGCACCCTCCGGGAAGGCGGAAGGGACCCGGGTGGAAAGCGGAACTCATACCTCCAGGGTAGTGCGGCCCCTTGAAGGGGCCCGTCCGGAAGCATGAAGGCCGCCTCCCGGCGGCCTTCAGACGACGGTGAGCCGAGGGTCAGTCGAGGCGGATGCGGCGGTAGCGGGCCTGCACGACGGCGTACACGCCGTACGCGACGACGCCGAGCGCGACGATGGCGAGCAGGAAGGGCCCGAGTGGCGTGCGTTCGGTGGCGCGCAGCGCTTCCGGGATGCCCCCGGCGCGGGTGGGGTCGTGCGTCCACGCGGCCTGCAGCAGGAAGCCGCCGATGATCGCGAGGACCACGCCGCGCGCCGCGATGCCCGCCTGCCCGACGCGGGTGACGCTCTCCTGCGCGCGCGGGTCGAGGGTGCCGAGGTCGAGCCGCTTGAGGAAGAGCTTCCTGAAGGCCACCCACAGCTGATTCGCGGCGACGGCGAGGACGCCCAACCCGACGAGCCCGACGAGCCAGTCGCCGAGGGGCTGGCTCATGAGGCGCGCGGTCCAGTCGTCCTCGCTGTTGCCGCCGCCGCCCAGGCCTTCCCCGCGGCTCGCGACCGTCAGGGCGAACACGGCGAGCGTGGTGTAGGCGACGGCGCTCGCGCCGTACCCGACGCGCTTGACGACACCCTTGGGTTTGTGGCCCTGCCCCTCGGGGTCGAGGAGGGCGCGGACGAACTGCCACAGCGCGTACCCGACGAGGCCGAGGGCGAGCACGACGAGCATGCCCTGACCGAAGGGCTGGTCCCCGAGACGCTCGATCGCGCCGCGCGTGTCGGTCGTCTGTCCGCCCGTGCCGAGCGCGGCGCGCGCGGCGAGCACGCCGAGCGTGGCGTACACCACGCCCTTGGAGGCGTACCCGAGCCGGGCGAGCCGAACGATCCAGGGGGCGACGTCCCGCGCGACCTCGCGAGCCTGTCTCTTCACGTCTCTCGTGCTTCTCACGCCCTCAGTGTGGGACGCGCGGGCACCGTCCTGTTGGGCGTCCGTTCAACGCGTCTTCAGGCGCGGCGCGGGGGCGCTATACTCGCCCTCAGCGCGGCGCCCCCGCGTCCGCCCCGAGCGTGACGGGCGGGCGGGCGGGGGCGCCAATAGAGCGCGGAGGGATTATGCAGGAACTGCTTGAGAAGCTGGCCGCCCTCCGGGAGTATCTTTGACGTTCCCGGAAAAACGCGCCGACTGAACGAACTCGACCATCAACTTCAGGAGCCCGACCTCTGGAACGACCAGAACCGGGCGCGCAAGGTCACGCAGGAGGCGAACTCGCTGCGCCGCGTCGTGGAAACCTACGAGGGCCTCCAGAACGACGCGCGGGGCCTCGCGGAGATGTACGAGATCGCCTCGCCCGACGAGAAGGAACTCCTCGACGAGGAGCAGACGGGCATCCGCGCGCGCGTCGACGACCTCTACCGCGAGACGCTCTTCACGATGAAGCACGCGGAGGCTCCCGCGATCGTGCGCGTCAAGAGCGGCGCGGGCGGCACGGAGTCCATGGACTGGGCGGGCATGGTGGCGCGCATGTACATGCGCTGGGCCGAACGCCACGGCTTCAAGGTGGAGCTCCTCGACGAGCAGGCGGGCGATCAGGCGGGCATCACGAGCGCGGAGTTCATCATCCGGGGCGAGCGCGCCTTCGGCATGATGGCGCCCGAGCACGGGGTGCACCGCCTCGTGCGCGTCTCGCCGTTCGACAGCAACAACCGCCGCCACACGAGCTTCTGCAGCGTGGACGTGGTGCCGGAGGTCCCCGAGCAGGAGATCGACATCCAGGTCCCCGACTCGGAGGTGCGCGTGGACGTGTACCGCTCGCAGGGCGCGGGCGGGCAGGGCGTCAACACGACGGACTCGGCGGTGCGCGTGACGCACCTGCCGACGGGTCTGATCGTCGCGATCCAGGTGACGCGCTCGCAGATCAAGAACCGCGAGATGGCCTTCCAGATCCTCAAGCAGCGCCTCTACGACATCGAGGTGCGCAAGCGCGAGGAAGAGGACATGAAGGCGCGCGGGGAGCAGAAGAAGATCGAGTGGGGCAGCCAGATCCGCTCGTACGTCCTCGACAAGCAGTACGTCAAGGACCACCGCACGGGCGTGATGCGTCACGACTCCGCCAACATCCTCGACGGGGACCTCGAGGAGTTCATGTGGGCGGGCCTGGAGTGGCTGGCGGGCAAGCGCGTCGCGGAGACCGCGACGGACGACGAGTAACGTCGCCACGCGTGGGCCGACGGTCACCCGACCGTCGGCCTTCTGCATGAAGGGACGCGCGCGTCCTGCCATCCACCGCGCCCTAACGGGCGTTATCCTCTCCCCTATGACGGCCTCCTCCCCCACCACCCGCCGCTCGTCCCCGAGGAAACGGGCGGCGGCGGTCCTGATGCTACTCGACGGGCTGTACCCGGACGCGCGCACGGAACTGGTCTTCTCGTCGCCGTTCGAGCTGCTCGTCGCGACGGTGCTGTCGGCGCAGGCGACGGACCGCAGCGTGAACGCCGCGACGCCCGCGCTGTTCGCGCGCTACCCGGACGCGCACGCGCTCGCGCTCGCCACGCCCGAGGAGGTGGAGCCCTTCGTGCGGACCATCGGGCTCTACCGCAACAAGGCCCGCAACCTCGTGCGGCTCGCGCAGCTTCTCGTGGAGCGGCACGGCGGCGAGGTCCCGAACGACTTCGACGCGGTGGTGGCGCTGCCCGGCGCGGGCCGCAAGACCGCGAACGTGGTGCTCTCCAACGCGTTCGGACGGCCCGCCATCGCGGTGGACACGCACGTCGGGCGGCTCGCGCGGCGGCTGGGCTTCTCGAAGCAGACGGACCCCGACAGGGTGGAGCTCGACCTGACGGCGCTCTTCCCCGAGGAGCGCTGGATCTTCCTGCACCACGCGCTGATCCTGCACGGCCGCCGGGTGTGCGTGGCGCGCGGCCCGAGGTGCTCCGAGTGCGCGCTCGAACCGCTCTGCCCGAAGATCGGCGTGGCGTGAGCGGCGAGAAACCATCCCGCGCGCCCCGGAAGGGTTCGCGCGGGGGGCGCATGTCCTGGTCGTTCAGTCCGCAGGCGCGGCTGTACCTCGCGGGGAGCTTCTCGTTCGGGCTGGCGCAGGCGCAGCTGATGCTGTTCCTGAACTTCTTCCTGCGCGCGCAGGGCCTCTCGCCGGGCTGGCAGGGATTCGTGAACGCGCTGCCGGCGCTGTCGCTGGCGCTCGCGAGCCTGCCCGCCGTGGCCTTCGCGCGGCGGGTCAGCAACGCCCGCACCCTGCAGACGGGCGCGGCCCTGTCCGCGCTGGGGTTCGTGCTGCTCGCGACGTCCGCGTCCTCGTGGCAGACGGTGGCGGGCACGCTCGTGCAGGGTGTGGGCTCCGCGTTCATGATGGTGGCGGGCGCGGCCTTCATGACGAACCACTCCACTGAGGAGCAGCGCGTGCCGCTCTTCTCGCTGCAGATGGCGCTCATGACGGGCGCGGGCTTCGTGGGGAACCTCGTGGGCGGACGCGTCCCCGGATGGTACGGCGCGTGGGCGGGCGTGGAGGCGGACTCGCTGACGGCGGTGCGCTCGGCGCTGCTGGCGGGCGCGGTGTTCCAGCTGCTCGGCCTGATCCCCATGAGCCTGCTTCGCCCCAGCGGGAAGCCGAGACCGCCGGGGCACCCGCTGGCGGTGCGCGCGAAGGGCATGATGGCGCGCCTGGTGTTCCCGAACGTGCTCGTGGGGCTCGGGGCGGGCGCGACGATTCCCTTCCTGAACGTCTTCATCGAGGGGAAGTTCCACGTGTCGTACGCGAGCCTGGGCTCGCTGTTCGCGTGGACGAGCCTCGCGACCGCCGTGACGGTGCTGGTGCAGCCGTGGCTGGTGCGGCGTTTCGGGCGGGTCCGGGCGATCCTGATCGTGCAGGGGTCGTCGCTGCCGTTCCTGGCCCTGCTGGGCTTCGCGCCGTCGCTGACGCTCGTGGCCGTCGCGATGTTCACGCGGGGCGCGCTGATGAACGCGGCCGGGCCCGTGTACAGCGCGTACGCGATGGACAGTCTGCCCGAGGAGGACCGCCCGATGTACAGCGCGGTGAACACCATCGCGTGGGACCTCGGGTGGGCCGCGGCGAGCCTCGCGAGCGGGCTCGTGCGGGACGCGCTGCCCTTCCGCGTGGCCTTCGACGCGCTGTTCACGGTGACGCTGGTGATGTACTCGCTGTCGGTCGTGGCGATCTGGCTGCTGCTGTTCCGCCGGCGAGGCCGTGCGGAGCGCGTCCTGAGCGGGCCCGGCGGGAGGGCATGAGTGAGCGGTCAAGGCCCGGCCCCCGAAAAACCCATTAGACTGGACCGGATGAACGAGAGCGGCCCCCTGGAACGCCTGTACCGCGTGCAGCAATTCGACCTTGAGCTGGACAGACTGCACGACGAGGAGCTCCGCGTGCCCGACGGGCTGCGTGAGGCGCGCGAGGAGCAGGAGCGCGTCAACAACGACCTGGAGGACGCCGAGATCGAGCTCGAGGGCGTCGAGCGCAGCATCCGTCAGCTGGAGTCGGACCTCGCGAGCACCCGCGACCAGATCGCGCGGGCCCGGTCCGAGCAGGAGAAGAACGCCTTCGACCCGAAGGCGCAGACGCAGTACCAGAACCGCATCCAGCAGCTGGAGGACCGCGTCACGGAGACGGACGAGGGCCTCGCGCCGCTGTACGAGCGCCGCACCACGCTGGAGGGGCGCCGTGGGGCGCTGCGCGGCCAGCACGGGACGCTGCGTCCGCGCATCGCGGATCTGGAGCAGCAGGACGAGGCGCGCGTGGAGGGTCTGCGCGCGCAGGGCGAGGGCGCGCGCCGCGAGCGTGAGGAGATGGTCTCCGCGCTGGACTCGCGTCTCGTGAAGGAGTACGAGCTGATCCGCCGCTCGAAGAAGGGGCTGGGGATCGTGCCGGTGGAGGCGGGGCGCTGCACGGGCTGCAACATGCAGCTTCCGGTGACGGTGCAGCAGCGCGTCGCGACGGGTCGTCTGCCCGCCGTGAAGTGCCCGTCGTGCGGCCGTTTCCTCGTGAAGCTCTGACGCGCCGCGCGTGACGTCGGACCACTGGCGGGCGTGGGCGGGCGCGTGGCCCGCCCGCCGCG
>NZ_KI912619.1:39717-48947 GCF_000519345.1 Deinococcus pimensis DSM 21231 | reverse complement strand
CCCCCAGCCCGAGGCGGGCGTTCACCGCCGTCTGAATGGGGACGGCGGCTCCCGCGACGACCGCGAGCAGCATCAGCAGGGGCAGCACGGCGCGGCCCGCTCCCTCAGACCTCGACGCCCGCGCGGCGCAGTTCCTCGCGCTGCTCGTCGAAGCCGCCGCGGCCCATCAGGGCGTACGTGAGCACCTTGCCGAGCTCCACGCCGGGCTGATCGAAGGCGTTGATGTCGAGCAGTTCGCCCATCACGGCGGTCTGCAGCATCAGGAACTGCAGGACGTACCCGAGGTGGTAGGCGCTGATCTCGGGGATGGTGATCGTGACGTTCGGCTGGCCCGCCTGCACCAGCGCGTGGGCGGTCGCGGCGAGCTCGGCGTTCATCAGCGCCTGGTAGGGCTTCTCGCCGAGGTAGTTCATCTCGGGTTCGTCCGGCTCGGCGTTCGGGATGAGCGCGCCGCGGTCCGCGCGGTCCACCTTCACGAAGGTCAGGATCTTGTCCTGGGGGCCCTCCCGGTAGAGCTGCACCTGCGAGTGCTGGTCGGTCGTGCCGACGGCCTTCACGGGCGTCGTCCCGACCCGCTCCGAACCGCCCGAGCGCTGTCGGTTCTTGCCGAGGCTCTCGGCCCACAGCTGCGCGAACCAGTCGCTCAGGAAGCGCAGGCGGGTGCTGTACGGCATGAACACCGTGATGTTGCGTCCGCGCCGCCCGAACTCGTCCTGCACGAGCGCGCCCTGCAGGATCTCGTTCTGGCGCGCGGGAAGCTCGAAGTGCGCCTGCGCGTCGCGCGCGCCGCGCAGCAGTTCACCCGCGTCCACCCCGCCGAGCGCGGCGGGCAGCAGACCCACCGCCGACAGGACGCTGAAGCGGCCCCCGACGCTGGGCGGCACGGGCAGCGTGGCGTAGCCCTCGCGCTCGGCGAGCGGACGCAGGACGCCCTTCTCGGGATCGGTCGTGGCGACGATCTGCTCGCGGTACGCGTCCCCGACGTGCGCGCGCAGCCACGCCTTGCAGCTCAGGTACGCCGCCATCGTCTCGGTGGTCGTGCCGCTCTTGCTGATGACGTTCACGACCGTGCGGCGCGGGTCGAGGACCTCCAGCAGACCCGTGATCACGTCCCCGTCGACGTTGTCGACGAAGTGCACCCGCATGCCGGGACGGTCCGCCATGAGGTTGTGGTAGGGATGCTGCAGCGCCGTCACGACCGTGAGGCCGCCGAGACTGCTGCCGCCGATCCCCAGCACGACGAGGTCGTCGTACCTGCCTCGCAGGCGCCCGGCGAGGGCCTCCACGTCGGCGAGCACGTCGCCGCGCGGGAGGTCCATCCAGCCGAGGTACGGGTCGCCGCCCGCGCGCCAGCGCGCGAGCACCGCGTCGCGCGCCGCTTCGAGACGCGCCGCGCGCTCCTCGAGAAGTGCGTCGTGATCAAGGCCCGCGTCGCCGAGACGTTCCGTCGTGATGTTCCTGAGATCCAGCATTCGCCCAGTGTACCCCCGCCATGCGGAATCGCACCCGGGGGCGTGTGCCTGAAGTGGCGGTGAACGCTTCCTCTGCCTTCCCGATACTCACTTGCGACGTCTGGCAGCGCAGAATGTTGGCCATGAAGAAGCTTCTGATGGTGACGGTTCTTGGTCTGGCGGGCGCGGCGGGCGCGCAGAGCGTGTCCCTCAACGGGGCAGTGTCCTTCACGGGCGGAACGGGCCTGTTCGTCGGCGTGACCGCCAACGACGTGACGAGCCTCGGTGGTCTCGGCGTGAGCGCCCGAGCGGCGGGCGACTTCGCGCGGGGTGCCAGCGCGCTCAACCTCGACGCGTTCGTGACCCTCCCGGCGGGCGGCATCAACCTGTACGTCGGTCCGGGCGTCGCGATCGGCCTCAACGGCGGCGGCACGAGCGTGCAGGTCACGGGCGGCGCGGCCTTCCCCGTCGCGGACCAGCTCGACCTGTTCGCCGAGGCGGGCTTCCGCTTCAACGGCAACGGCGTGTTCCGCGCGGGCATCAACTACACCTTCTGATCGGCGGGCCGCTTCGTCGGCCGCAATGTGGAGTTTCATCGTCGTACCGACCGGGCATCCATAGTATGCTGGGCCCGCTCTCATGAGAGCGCCCGGTGTGGGCGCGCTCGGAGACGAAGGAGGAAGTCATGAAGAAGATGATTCTCGTCGCCATCCTCGCGGCCAGCAGCGCCGCCGGCGCCCAGGCCATTCAGCTCAGCGGTGGCGCGTCCCTCACGAACCTGAACTTCGGGGGCAACTTCGGCATCACGGCCCAGAGCCTCGCGAACTTCAACGGCGTGGATCTCGACGGTCGTCTGTCCGTGGACCTCTCGGGCGGCGACGTCGGCACCTTCGTGAACGCGGACCTGCTGTTCAACTTCCCGCAGGACGCCTACAACCTGTACGCGGGTCTCGGCCTGAGCGCGGCCCTGGGGGGTGTGAACTCGTCGCTGCTGTTCGGAACGGCCACGATCGGTGCGGCCTTCCCCGTCGCGGATCAGATCGGCGTGTTCGCCGAGGCGGCGCTCCGCTTCAACGGCCAGCAGAGCCTGGTGAGCCGTTCGGTCGTGCGCGCGGGCCTGACCTACGTGTTCTGATTGATTTTCATGGGAACCGCGCCGCACATGTGCGGCGCGGTTCTTTTTTGACCCGAGCCGGTATCCTGTCCCCGTCAGATTTCAATCAGATCTCAAAGATGTAGACAGGCTCCATGTTCACCATGACCGATTCTAAATTCTCAGTCAGGCGACTCTCTGAAAATGTCCGGTGAATGGGCTGTATGAGTAGTACATGCGTCCACACGAGCCCGGCTCACGGACGACACGGAGGAACCCATGAACAGGATCATTTGCACCCTCGCCCTCGCGGGCGTCTGCGCCGCGTCCGCCCAGAGCGTCAGCGTGAGCGTCGCGCAGCCCGACTCGTACGAGTTCGGCATCTCCGCCGGATACGCGGGCGGCCTCAGCGGCGCCCTGAGCTTCACGGCCCGCAACGTCGGCGGAAGCAGCCTCGGCATCCGCACCAGCGTCGCCTACACCAACATTCCCGACAGCCTCAACGACAACGAATCGCTCGTGCTCGGTCTGCCCGCCGCGCCCGGCATCCGGGTCGGCGACCTCAAGGCGACCAACGAGGGCACCGAGGCGGGACGCAACATCACCCTCGGCGTCGACGGTCTCCTCCACCTCGGGTACAGCGAGGCGAGCGGCATCGGCGCGAACGCCTACGCGGGCGTGCGCTACAACCTCTTCACGGGCTCGCTGACCACCCAGAGCACCAGCGGCCCCGAGACGATCTTCGTCAGCACCAACCAGATCGGCGTGGGCGGCGGCGTGATCGCCAGCCTGCCCCTCTCCGGCAACGTCTTCCTCACCGGCGACCTCGGCGTGGATCACTTCTTCGACGCGCCCATCCGCGTCAGCAACCCGTCGAGCAACGCAGGCGATCAGGTCGCCAACCCCGGCGACTCGAACTACGCGCAGGCCGACAGCCTCGCCAACCAGCCCAAGACGGTGCTCAAGGCGAAGGTCGGCGTGGCCGTCCGCTTCTAACCGTCCTTTCGCGCGCCGCCCTCCTCGCGGGGGGCGGCGTCCGCCTTGGCGGTCAGTGCCCGCAGGTGCGCGAAGGCGCCCACCACGCGAGGGAAACCCAGGTAGGGAATCGCGAAGAGCAGCGCCTCGCGGACCTCGCGTTCCGTCGCGCCCGCCCTGAGCGCGCCGCGCAGGTGCGTGCGCAGCTCGTCCGGGTTGCCCAGCGCGAGCAGCATCACGCAGGCCAGCAGTTCCTTGGTTTTCAGGTCGAGGCCCTCGCGCTCGTAGATCTCGCCGTACGCGAAGTCGAGGACGTACGTCGCGAGGTCCGGGTCGAGGTCACGCAGACGCGCCTCGATCCGGCCCGCCTGATCACCCCACAGGTCATCCTTCACGGTCATGCGTCGAGGCTAGCGCTTCGGGACGCGCGCACGTGACGGGGCCGCCCCGACCCGTGGGTCGGGGCGGCCCCTCGTCGGCCGGGTTACTTCTTCTTGACCTGGTTGACGACGGCCTGCGTGAGGTCCGTGGACTTCGTGTCGGCGTAGATGACGAGGCCGCTCTGCTGCGCGATGGCGTAGTCGAAGACCATCGAGTAGCCCTGCGCCCTGGCGGTCACGGCGACCGCGTTGTTCACGGTCTTCGCCACGGGCGCGAACTTGTCCGCGATCTGCTTCTGGTACTTCTGCGTGGTGGCGTTGTACGTCTTGACGTAGGTGTCGAGCGCCTGACGGTCCGCGGCGCTCAGCGGGCCCGTGTTGGCCTTCTGCTGCAGCGCCTGGATCTTCTTGGCCTGCGCGCCGAGCTCCGTGTCGGCCTGCTTGCGGACCGCCGCGACGGTCTGCCCGCCGGGCGTGGCCTCCAGGACCTTCTGCACGTTCACGAAACCGACCTTCGCGCCCGCCTTCTGCGCGTGCGGGGCGGTGACGAGCAGCGCGAGCGGAAGCGCGAGAAGCACCTTGGACGCCTGTTTGCCGTTGATGGTGAGGTGGATGTTCATGCTGCCTCCGAGTCAAACCCCCCGCCTGGGCGGGGGGGTGAGGGACGTCTGAAGGACGCTTACTTCTTGAGCTGGGCGGAGACGGCGCTCGTGAGGTCGAGCGACTTCTCGTCGGCGTAGATCACGAGCCCGCTGGTCGCGGCGATGTTCTTGTCGAGGACCATCGTGACGCCCTGCGCCTTGGCGGTCGCGGCGACGGCCGTGTTGACCTGCGCCAGGACGGGGTCCGTCTTGTCCTGGATCTGCTTCTGCCACTTCTGCGCGTCCGCCTGGTAGGTCTTGGCGAGCGCGTCGAGGGTCTGACGGTCCGCGGCGGTGGCGTTGTTGCCCTTCTGCTGGATCGCGGCGATCTTGTCCTGGGTGGGCTTGAGGGCGGCCTGCGCCTGCTTGTTCAGGGCGTCGAGCTCGCCGTACTTGGGGTGCGCCTTGAGGACCGACTGGACGTCCACGTAGGCGAGCTTCTGGGCGGTGTTCTGCGCGTGGGGCGCGAGCGCGCCGAAGGCGAGCGTGCCGAGAACGGCGAGCGGAACGAGCTTGGTCGACTTCATGAGCCTGAGACTACCACGGGCGATGTAAAGAACATGAAGTCATCCGCAGACGCCGTGAATGTGGAGTCAGTTTAGAATCATTTCATGCTCGTTCGTGACTGGATGACCTCACAGCCCGTCGTCGTGTCGCCCGACACGCCCGTCCTCGACGCCCTCAAGATCCTCAAGGAGCGTGGCTTCCGCCGCCTGCCCGTCATGGAGGGCGAGCGCCTCGTCGGCATCGTCACCCGCAAGGACCTCAAGGACGCCATGCCCAGCAAGGCCACGACCCTGAGCGTGTGGGAGCTGAACTACCTGCTCTCCAAGCTCACCGTCAGCGAGGTCATGGCCCGCCCGGTCGTCACGGCCGCCGAGGGCGAGTACATGGAGGACGCCGCGCTGCGCCTGCAGGAGCACGACGTGGGCGGCATGCCCGTCCTGAACGACGCGGGCCGCGTGTCGGGCATCATCACCATCACGGACGTGCTGCGCGCCTTCATCGAGATCATGGGCCTGCGCGAGGGCGGCACCCGCCTCACCTTCGACATGCCCGACGTGCCCGGCAGCCTCGCGCGCGCCACGTCGGCGGTGTCGCCCAGCAACATCATCAGCCTCGCCACGACCGGGCACGTGGGGGGCAACCGCCGCTTCGTGATGCGCGTCGTCGGGGAGGGCTCCGAGGGCGCGGCGCAGCGCGTTCGCGACGCGGGCATCGACGTGGCTCAGGACTGAACGTCCCCCGAAGGGGCGCCCCCGACCCGCGTGGTCGGGGGCGCCCTCCTCGGTTCTTCAGCTCTGCGGGCCGTCGTCCGGTGACGGTCCGCCGCGCAGGTCCCGCACCTCGATCGCGCCGTAGGGCTCCGTCTGCGTCACGGCGAAGTCGCCGTCCTTGACGCCTTCGAGCAGCGCGCCGAAGTACGTGGTGCGCTCGCCCCAGTCGGCGACGGTGACGCCCCCGAACACGAAGTGCCGCAACCGTGAGGCGTACGCGCGCAGGGCCACGAGGGCGTCGGCGAGGGTGGTGCGTTCGCGCGCGAGGAGCGGCACGCTCACCTCGCGCACCGCCTGCCTCGCGGCCTTCACGAGCTTCGCGAGCCCCCCGGACGGCGCGCGCCGCTCCCGCCGGGGCAGCCCGAGGTCCACCGCGCGCGCCGGGACGAGATGCTGACGCTCCTGCCGCCTGCGCGCGAGGAAGCCCACGAGCACGTCGAGCTCCGCGAGGGCGTCCACGCCGCTCGCGATCTCCTCCACGAAGTCGTCCCCGTCGCCGTCGTCGGGCGTGTCCTCGGGCTCCACGCGCGGCAGCAGGAGCCGCGCCTTGAGCGCGATGACCGCCGCGAGGGGCGGCAGCAGGTCCGCGCTCGCCTCCACCCGCGCCTCCCGCAGCGCGCCCGCGCGGGCGAGCACCTCGCGGGTGAGCGCGAGGAGCGGCACCTCGGCGGGACGGACCTTCCCGGCGCGCAGCGCGGACGCGAGCTCCGCGAGGCTGCCCTCGAAGGTCCCGGCCCGCGCGACGAAGACCGTCTCGACGTCGGCGGGCGCGGCGGGCGCGGCGGACGTCATCCCTGCGGGTTCGGCGACCGGCTCGTCCGTGCGCGCGACGGGCGCGGGCCGCTCGGCGATCTCGGGGCGGTACAGGCCGAGCCTGCCGCGCACCTCCCGCATGGTCTGCGCGGCGATGGCGCGCGCTTCCGAGGCGCCCCTCGCGAGGGCCGCGTGGACGCGCTCCGGGTCGCGGCGCAGCGCGGCGGCGTTGTCGTGGATGGGCGTCAGGGTGCGCTCCACGCCCTCCATCAGGATCTTCTTGCACTCCACGCAGCCGATCCCGGCGCGGGCGCACTCCACCTCCACCATGTCCCCGATGGGCTGCGGGTTGAACAGTCGGTGGTACTGGTAGATGATGCAGCGGTGCGGATCGCCGGGATCGGTGCGGCGCACGCGCGCGGGGTCCGTGGGCGCGACGCGCAGCTTCGCCCAGACGCTCGCGAAGTCCTCCAGCACCCCGATGGTGTTGCCCTTGGACTTGCTCATCTTGCCCTGCGCGTCGATGCCGGGCACGCGCAGCGCGTCCGCGTTGTTCACCGTCCTCGGCTCCGGGAAGGTGTCGCCGAAGCGGTAGTTGAAACGCCGCGCGATCTCCCGCGCGAGCTCGATGTGCTGCTCCTGGTCCTCCCCGACGGGCACCGTGTCCGCCTTGTACACGAGGATGTCGGCGGCCTGCAGGGCCGGGTACGCGAGCAGGCCGGTCAGGACGCTGTGCTGACGCGCCTTGTCCTTGAACTGCGTCATGCGCTCCAGGTCCCCGAGGGGCGTCTGCGTCATGAAGACCCAGCCGAGCTCGGTGTGCTCCGGCACGTGGCTCTGCGCGAACAGGATCACCCGGTCGGGGTCGAGTCCGGCGGCCATGTTGACGAGCGTCACCTCAAAGGTGCGCGGCCCGAGCAGTTCCGGTTCGTGCGGGATGGTGATGGCGTGGTAGTCCACGACGCAGAAGATGGCGTCCTTGCCGAGCTGGTCGCCCAGCTTGACGTAGTTCTGGATGGCGCCGAAGTAGTTCCCGATGTGGATGTCACCGGTCGGCTGGATGCCGGAGAACGCGCGAGGCATGACGGGATTGTAGCGCGGGGGGCGCGGCGCGCACGGAGCGCGCGAGGCTTCTACAATGGGGCCATGAGCCTCACGAACGTCCGTAAGCCTGCCGCCGGGAGCCCCGCGTGACCGCGCCCGCCCGTCAGATCCGCGTGCTGATCGCCAAGCCCGGCATGGACGGCCACGACCGCGGCGCGAAGGTCATCGCGCGCGCCCTGCGTGACGCGGGCATGGAGGTCATCTACACCGGCCTGCGCCAGACCGCCGAGATGATCGTGTCCGCCGCCGTCCAGGAGGACGTCGACGCCATCGGCCTGTCGGTCCTGTCGGGCGCGCACATGCACTACTTCCGCGAGGTCCGCGCCCTGCTCGCCGAACGCGGCGCCGAGGACATCATCCTCTTCGGCGGCGGCATCATCCCCGACCAGGACCTCCCGAAGCTGGAGGAGCTCGGCGTGGGCCGCCTCTTCACGCCCGGCACCAGCACCGAGGACCCCGTGGCGTGGCTGCGCGAGGTCGTGCCCGCCCGCTGGGCCGCGCAGGAAGCGAGCTGACAAGACGAACGGAAGGCGCCCCGGCTGGGAGGTCGGGGCGCCTTCCTCAGCGCTGGCGGTCCCTGATCTCGGAGAGGGTCTCCTCGAAGGCGTCGACGAATTCCTCCTCCAGGGTGGTGTCCCTCACGAGGTCGTTCTGTTCGTTGACGGCCTGCGCGCGGGCCCAGCGGACGCGGGCGCCCCAGGCGCGGTAGACGTTGCCGCGCCCCGCGATGTACTTCGCGGCGTGCCGCACGGCCTCCACGACGTCGGAGGAGGGGGCGGTCACGGCGAGGTTGCGCAGGCCGCCATCGTCGTTGACGAGGCTGGCGGTGACCTCCACGCGTGAGCCCCGGTTGGAGAGGAACACCTGATCCACGCGCCACATGCTCGTGGCGCGCAGGGGGCTGGCGTGCGGGTCGCTTCGGCGGCGGGAGTGGCGGGCCATGTTCGCACGATGGTAATTGAAACGGCCTACCCTGACAACGACGGGGGTTTCACTCGGGCGCGCGGTCGCCCCGTCCGGGGCCCGTCCAGACGCGCGCTTCCTCCACGCCGAGCAGGACCCGCCCGACGCCCTCGGCGAGCGCTTCGAGTTCGAGCTCGCCGGGAATGACGATGACGGGCGCGATCCAGCCGACGTTGCGTTCGATGCGCTCCACGAGGCTCTCCCAGCGGGCCGCGCCGCCCGTGAGGGCGATCGCGTCGGGTCGTCCGCCGAACGCGCCGTACGCTCCGATGGCCTTGCTGATCTGCAGGACGAACGCGGCGACGGCGACGCGGACCTCCACCTCGGTCTTCTCGCGCCACTCCAGGTCGCGCAGGTCGGCGGTGCCGGTGAGGCCGCGCAGGCCGCCCTCCTGGGTGAGGCGCCGTTCGAGCTCCTCGCGTGGGGTGGAGTAGGCGAGGTCGAGCAGGCCGCGCAGGGGCAGCGTGCCCGCCCGCTGGGGCGAGAAGGGGCCCTCGTCGAGGAGGGCGCCGGTGGTGTCCACGGCGCGGCCCTGCGCGAAGGTGGTGACGCTGACGCCCCCGCCGAGGTGCGCGACGACGACGCGGGCGTCC
>NZ_KI912619.1:39174-39617 GCF_000519345.1 Deinococcus pimensis DSM 21231 | reverse complement strand
GCCGCCGCGCGCGACGACCGCGTCGGGGGCGGGCCAGCCCTCGGTGAGGCGGGCGATGTCGTCGCGGACGCGCGCGAGGCGCTCTTCCTGCGTGAGGTGGTCGTCGGGGTGGCTGATCTCGGCGCGGTCGAGCGTGACGCGGAGCTTGCCCGGCAGTTCGGCGACCTCGCTGCCCTCGATGTGGGCGAGGGCGAGCTTCGTGCTGCTGGAGCCGGGGTTGATCACGTACGCGATCATGGGGAGAGCCTAGCACGGCGGTGAGCCCCTGCCCCGCACCCGCCTGAGAAGCATGAGTCACTTCTCATGAGCTGTGTGGCCGTGCCTCATCTCCCACGCGTCCAATACGACCATGACCCGGCCCGCCGACCGCGTGAGCGCCCGACTGCGCCCGGACGACCTCGCCCTGCTGCGCGACCTCGCCGCGCGCGTCCCGCACGCACGCG
>NZ_KI912619.1:33857-39074 GCF_000519345.1 Deinococcus pimensis DSM 21231 | reverse complement strand
TCACGCTGATCCCCCGAGACCCCATCATCGCCGTCGTCCTCGTCGCATTGTTCCTGCTCGGCCTCATCGTGCACAACGTCGCGCAGGCGCGCGCCGCCGCCCGCCTCGGGGACGAGAGCGCGCTCGGCGCGGGCTTCGGCACGGTGCGGCCCGACATACACGTCGGGCTCGACGCGAGCGTCTGGTACCTCCTGCTCGGCCTCGGCCTCCCCCGCCGCGTCCCCATACGCCTGCGCGGACGACCCGCCGCCCTCGCGCTGCTCGCCGGGCCCCTCGCGACGATCGTGTTCGCGCTGCTCGTCGCGGTCCTCCAGCGGCTCCTCCAGCCGCTCGTCCCCGGACCGGACGTCGTGTACGACGGCATGCGCCGCGCCGTGGGCCTGCTGCTGCTGCACGCCGTGTTCTTCCTGCTGCCCCTCCCCACCCTCGACGGCGGACGCGCCCTGCGCGAGGTCGGCCCGCGCGGGATTCGCAGCGCCCTGCGCGAGCACCGCATGGTCGGCTCCCTGCTGCTCTACATCCTCTGGGTGGTCCTGTGGATCAGCAACGTCGCGCCCGCCGTGCTGCGCGCCCTGCTGATCGGCACGCAGGCCCTCACGAGCTGGCTGCCCGTCTAGACGGGCAAGCGCCGACGGGCAGGGCCGCCACCGTTCACATGAGAGGCGACGGGTAGAATGACGCGATGCTCGGACTGCTCTCTTCGGACCCCGTCGCGTTCGTGATCCTCGCGGCGAGCCTCGTGTTCTCCCTCACCCTGCACGAGTTCGGCCACGCCTGGACCGCCGACCGTCTCGGGGACGACACGCCGCGCCGCATGGGCCGCGTCACGCTCAATCCCGCCGCGCACCTCGATCCCTTCGGGACACTGCTGCTCCTCTTCGCCGGTTTCGGGTTCGCGCGGCCCGTGCCCGTCAACCCCAACCGCGTCGGACGCTGGGGCATGCTCGCCGTGGCCGCCGCCGGACCCATCGCGAACATCCTGATCGCGCTGTCGTGCGTGCTGCTGCTGAGCGTGCTGCGCTCCAGCGACGTCGCCGTCACGGTCCTGCTCTACCTCATGTCCATCAACATCGTCCTCGCGGTCTTCAACCTGCTGCCCATCCCCCTCTTCGACGGGAGCCGCATCATCAGCGCGTTCTTCCCGCGCACGCTCGGCCGTTCTCTCGCGGAGTTCGAGATGATGCCCTTCTCGTTCGTCGTGGTGATGCTGTTCGTCTTCATCGCGCGCGAGCCGATCGGGCGGGTCATCTCGTACTTCCAGAGCCTCGCGCTGTCCCTTCTCTGAGGCGGATGAAGAGGGAGGCGGGAGCACGCGCTCCCGCCTCCCTTTCCGTCACCACGTTCAGCGCAGGTTGAGCATCATCGCGAAGTGCGCGGTGCTGCCGCCCAGCACGAACAGGTGCCACACCTCGTGGAAGCCGAACACGCCCGGACGGAAGTCCAGCTTCTTCGTCGCGTACACCACCGCGCCCAGCGTGTACAGCAGCCCACCCACGCCGAGCCACACCAGCGCCCCCACGGGGAGGGAGCGCGCCAGCTGCGGCAGGAACACCACCGCGATCCAGCCCATCCCAAGGTACAGGCCCGTCGAGACCCAGCGCGGCAGACGCATCGTGACGAGCTTGAGGATCACGCCCGCCAGCGCGATGCCCCACACCACCGCCAGCACCACCTTCCCGGTCGTGCCGCCCAGCCCGAAGTACGCGATGGGCGTGTAGCTCCCCGCGATCAGCAGGAAGATCGCGCTGTGATCGAGCTTGCGCAGCCACAGCTGCGCCCGCTCCGACACGCGGAAGGAATGGTACGACGCCGACGCGAGGAACAGCAGGGCGAAGCTCACGCCGAACACCACGAAGGGCCACGGGCTCAGGCCCTTCGTGTGCGCCCAGACGAGCATCACCGCGAGGAAGGGCACGGCCAGCACCACGCCCGCCCAGTGCGTGAGCGAGTTGACGGGTTCACGCAGGGCGAGGATCAGACGCTTCATGCACCCAGTCTACCGGGAGGAGGTGAGCAGGGGGTGGAGGGGGAACCCACCCGCTCCGCTCGGGTCGACGTCGCTTCGCGACGTCGACCGGTCACTTCGAGTAGTTCGGCGCTTCCTTCGTGATGATCACGTCGTGCGGGTGGGACTCGATCAGGCTCGCGCCCGTGATGCGCACGAACTGCGCCTCGCGACGCAGCGTCTCCAGGTCCGGGGAGCCGCAGTAGCCCATCGCGCTTCTCAGGCCGCCCACCAGCTGATAGAGCACCTCCCCCACCGGGCCCTTGTAGCCCACGATGCCCTCGATGCCCTCCGGGACGAACTTGCGCGTGCCCGTCTGGAAGTAGCGGTCGCTGCTGCCCTGATCCATCGCGCCGAGGCTGCCCATGCCGCGGTACGACTTGAAGCGCCGCCCGTCGCGCAGGACCATCTCGCCCGGCGCCTCGTCCGTGCCCGCCAGCATCGACCCGACCATCACGCTGCTCGCGCCCGCCGCGATCGCCTTCGGCACGTCCCCCGTCTGCTTGATGCCGCCGTCCGCGATGACGGGCACGCCCGCCTCCAGCGCCACCTCCGTGGCCTCGAAGATCGCGCTGATCTGCGGGACGCCCACGCCCGTCACGACGCGCGTCGTGCAGATGGAGTTGTGCACCACGGCGTTGTTCGCGATGAAGCTGTGCGAGGGGCAGTCCACCTCGATGTCGTAGACGGGCACGCTGAGGCACAGGTCACGACGGCCCAGCTGCTTCACGAGCTGGAAGTCACGCGTGTGCCGCTTCCCGTGCGACACGTTGAGCCGCGCGCGGTAACTTTCCCGGCAGCGTTCGTCGCTCGTGCCGAGCAGACCGCCCGCCGTGCCGTCCTCCACGTGGACGTTCGGGAAGCTGCCCTCCAGCACGAAGCACAGCACGCCGAACAGCTCCACGAGGCGGGTGGACGAGTTCACGAAGCAGAGGCGACCGTCGGCGGCGAGGTACCCGTCGCTGTCCACCAGACCGTCCCGCAGGCCGCGCAGGTAGCCCGCGTCGGCACAGAGGTAACGTGCGGGGAGGTGCTTCTCGTGCCGCTTGCCGAACTCCGCCAGCAGTCTCGCCCAGGGCAGCGAGTACAGGTGCACCTTCACGAGGTTCGTCTCACGCTCCACGGTGGGCGTGAGGCCCGTGACCTCCTCGACCGAGGCGACGAGCCGCGCGACGACGTCCTCCTCGTCGGAGGAGAAGTACCACGTGACGCGCCCGATCTCCGACGCGCCGTTCGTGTTCAGGAAGGCGTGCCCGTCCCCGAGGAACGTCCCGAGAACGTACCCCAGCGCCTCGCT
Source organism: Deinococcus pimensis DSM 21231 (assembly GCF_000519345.1). Lineage (GTDB taxonomy): Bacteria > Deinococcota > Deinococci > Deinococcales > Deinococcaceae > Deinococcus_A > Deinococcus_A pimensis. Next base: position 35,772 of record NZ_KI912619.1, on the reverse strand, counting down.
CTCCCTCACCTCGGCCGGGTAGCGCGCGTTCATGACCGCCTCGCGCTTCCCGAAGGCGCGCACGTCCACCCGGAGCGTCCGCGGCCACTCGAAGCGGATGTCGCGGGGCAGGGTGAACACGTCACCCGAGGCGTCCCCGACGGCCTTCCAGCCGAACCGGGTCACGCCCGCGCGCGTGGGCCTCTCCAGGACCGCCGCGTATCCGCGCGAAGCCACCGTAGCGGGCGCGACACTGCTCAGGTCGCCCACCCAGAAGCGGTGATCCGAGGTCACGACCGTCTCGGTCGGCCACGTGACGTGCCGGACCGCCATCACCTCCCGGGTGCCGGTACACCAGGCCCGCAGCACCGTGACGGGCCGCCCGAAACCGTTGATCACACGGTCTCCCTCACGGACGTCCTCGATGTTCCGGTAGCTCCCGTCGGCCATCAGCACCCGCGTGCCCGCCGCGAAGCAGCCCGGGCCGATGCCCACCTTCACGCCGTCCGCGCCCGCCGCGATGAGGTCCGCCGCGCCCGCACGCGTCGCGACGTTGCCGGCCACGACGTCCACGTCGAAGCGGGTCTTGACGAGTTCCAGGGCGCGCAGGATGCCCGCCGAGTGCCCGTGCGCGCTGTCGAGGACGAGGACGTCCACGCCCGCCGCGACGAGCGCCGCCGCGCGGTCCACGAGGTCCGGGGAGTTCCCGATGGCGGCCGCGACGCGCAGGCGGCCCAGCTCGTCCTTCGCGGCGCGCGGGTACTTGATGCGCTTCATGATGTCCTTGATGGTGATCAGGCCGGTGAGGCGGCCCGATTCGTCCACCACGAGGAGCTTCTCGATCTTGTGCGCCTTGAAGATCTCCTGCGCGGCCTCGAGGCGCGTGCCGACCGGGACGGTCACGAGGTTCTCGCTCGTCATGACGTCGCGCACGGGGGTGCTCATGTCGGTGACGAAGCGCAGGTCGCGGTTGGTGACGATGCCGAGGAGGCGGCCGTCGTCGGCGGTGATGGGCACGCCGCTGATGCGGTACTCGCCCATGAGGCGGTCGGCGTCGGCGACGGTGGCGGTGACGGGCAGCGTGATGGGATCGACGATCATGCCCGCCTCGCTGCGCTTGACCTTGCGCACCATCTCCGCCTGGTCCTCCAGGGGCATGTTCTTGTGGATGACGCCCATGCCGCCCTCGCGGGCCATCGCGACGGCCATGTTCGTCTCCGTGACGGTGTCCATCGCGGCGGACAGGAAGGGCACGTTGAGCCGGACGCGCCGCGTCACCTGCGTCGAGAGGTCCACCTCGTTGGGAAGCACTTCGCTGCGGCGCGGCACGAGCAGCACGTCGTCGAAGGTGATGCCGTCCTGCCCGAACTTGTACGCGAAACGGTCCATGTTGGGGCGGAGTATACTCCAACGCTCCCCCGTCGACCGGGATCGACCTCACGGGCCCCACTTGCGCGTTCGCGGGGCCCGTGCTATGTTTCTTTTCGCTGAAGCGCGCACGGCGCGCGAAGGCGCCCGCAAGGGGCTGTAGCTCAGCTGGGAGAGCGCCTCGTTCGCAATGAGGAGGTCAGGGGTTCGAATCCCCTCAGCTCCACCAAGACACGGAACCCGCACTTCGGTGCGGGTTCCGTGCTTTTTTCCGTCCGGATGGGCGCTGCCGGACACGCCTCCGTGAGGCGACGTGTCCGGTGTGCGGCCTCAGTCGCTGCGCGCGGCAGCCTCGGGTTCGAAGGCCCGGACCTGACGCCACACGGCGTCCACCTTCGTCGGCATGATCACCGCGATGTCGCCGGGCCGCGCGAGGCGCAGCGTGGCTTCCACCGCGTCGTGCTCCTCCATCACGAGGTGCAGCCGACACTCGTCGAAGCCCGCCGCGAGCGCGCCCTCGCGCATGAGGCGCATCACGTCGCCGCGCGGGCGGCCGCGTCCGTCGGGG